>JAGAOP010000046.1 GCA_017623685.1 Spirochaetaceae bacterium | reverse complement strand
CTCGAAGGAAGGTTCATCGGAAAGAGAATCAGAGGCAAAAGCCACCGAATCATCGCTAGGAGTAGAATCAATATCAGAAAAATCTGGAAGATCGTTTAAATCAGTGTCAGAACCTTCTGAATCTAAAGTTGAATCCTCGAAGGAAGGTTCATCGGAAAGAGAATCAGCGGCAAAAGCCACCGAATCATCGCTAGGAGTAGAATCAATATCAGAAAAATCTGGAAGATCGTTAAAATCAGTGTCAGAACCTTCTGAATCTAAAGTTGAATCCTCGAAGGAAGGTTCGTCGGAAAGAGAATCAGAGGCAAAAGCCACCGAATCATCGCTGGGAGTAGAATCAATATCAGAAAAATCTGGAAGATCCTTCAAATCAGTGTCAGAACCTTCTGAATCTAAAGTAGAATCCTCGAAGGAAGGTTCATCAAGTCCAAGTTCTGCTTCTGGGTCAGATACGGGAACTTCATCCATGATAGAATCATCCAAAGAATCTGTTATTTGGTCTTCTAATAAATCTTCTTCATTTGTATTTGAAGCAGGAATAGAATCTAAATCTTCAAAACCTGGTTCTTGTTTCATAGAGTTATCCTCCACAGGTTCGGATAATAGTGAATCATCTGAGATTACTTCGGATGCAAGTTGTTCTTCTACTTGTTCAGCAGGAATTGTGTCTGGAAACTCGGCGGGGAAAGCATCATCTGCAAAGGCAGCTTCATCGTGGTTTGTAATATCTGAAACTTCTGACAAAGTAAAATCAGGCAAAACTTGTCTTTGTTCTACAGGCAAAGAAACCATATCCACAGAAGTATTGCTAGTTGATCCAGATTCAGCGTCAGTCATTTCTGCGGAAAGTACATTGTTTTCATCTAATTGTAGAGATAAATTTATATTTGGTTCACCACCTTGATGTGGTACAAGTCCAGAGATTTTCATTGTATCTACATATTCAGCAGTGTCCATGGTATCATCGCTAGACCTATATAAGTCTATAGAAACCGTGGTCTGATTATCCTGAACAGTTGTAAGTTCAAGTAATTTCCGTTTTGGTACACCATCTTCCATGATTGGGTAAAATGACCCATCTGCTAGTTTTATTCCTATGTTCTTTCCCATCAATAATAATGATATTATTGATATTCGTTCTTGTCAAGTTTCTTGACACCAACTTAAAGGATTGACATAATAGAGGTTATGAATAGTTTAACAACAATAGTAATTGTGATAGTTGCCGTCGCTATATGTTTAGTGCTTATTTATTTGTTTGGAACTTCTAAAAACTCAGGAAAGAGTACAGGTAAATCAAAAAACCGCAATGTAATTATTCGAGATGCTACAAAAAAATTAGCACAAAATCCTCATCATGTTCCAGCGTTAAATGCATTGTCTGATTTGTACTACAGGGAACATCTTTGGGATAAGGCATTTCCTTTGTTTGACCTGATGTTGAATTTAGCTCCATCAAATAAAGATATTGATCCGTTTCAAGCTGCTTTAAGGCAAGGAATTTGTGCATTAAAACTAAAAAAACCTGAAGATGCTTTGAGAGGTCTAGCAAGTGCTGTAAAACTAAACAAAGAAAGTTTTGAAGCTAATTATTATTTAGCTTTAGCCTACTATCAAGGTGGAGAATATGAAAAAGCTGTTCCTTATCTAAAAAGGTCATTGATTTATAATCAAGATGCAAATAATGTTCATGAGTATTTAGGTCTTTCTTTGTATAATTTAAAACAATATAGAGATTCTTTGCCATTTCTTAAGAGAGCTTTAACTGACAATCCAGAAAATAAGGCTGTTTTATTTGGTATGGCAGATTCAATGCAGCAAACTGGTTTTGGTGACAAAGCTTTGAAGGTTTTTATGCATTTACGACCAGATCCAGAATTTGGAGCTCGTTCTTGCTTGTCTGCGGGAATTATGCACATGAATGCAGGTATGTTAGACAAAGCAGAACAGGACTTTGAAATTGGCTTAAAACATTCCAACGTAATGCCTGAAATTTCTTTAGAAATAAAATATCGTTTAGCAGGTTGTTACGTGCAGAACAAAAAAATGGATCAGGGGTTGATATTACTTCGAGAAATTCAAGCTGTAAATCCTTCTTACCGTGATGTTTCTTCGCTAATTACAAGATATCAAGAGTTGAAGCAAAATTCAAACTTGCAAATTTATCTTACTGCAGGTAACAGTGATTTTGTGGCTCTATGTAGAAAAATTGTAATGAGTTATTACGAAAAATCATCAGTAAAAATTTTGGATTTGGCAGTCACCTCTGATAATACTGAAATTTTAACTGAAATCGAAACAACTAAATGGGAAGATATAATTCTATTCCGTTTTTATAGATCTACAGGAACTATAGGTGAACTTCATGTGCGAGATTTTCATGGTAGAATTCGTGATATAAAAGCAGGTCGTGGAATCTGTCTTGCTGCAGGTGTTTTTAGCGACGAAGGAAGAAACTATATTGAAGGTCGCCCCATTGACCTAATTGATAAGCCCGGTTTAGTTAGAATATTAAAACGTATTGGTTCCTAGTTTTTTTGTTTTGGAATAAGAACTAAATGCCTTTCATAGTTCTCTAAAAAGGGAACTGTGAGAGGCATTGTTTTATATTCAGGTACAAAAGCAGAAATAGCTTCCATTTCTGTTTTTATGTTTTCCATTTTTGCTTTATAAGCTGCAAGATTTCCAGTTGGTTTAAGAATCCGAAGTAAAATTCTAATCATTTTTTTATCTAAAGGTCTAAAAGCCCGAAATACAGCTACATCAAATTGATTTTGAGAAAGACGTTCTGCTTGTTCATTCAAAATAGTTACGTTTTTTAAACCTAAGACGGCAACACAATTAGACAAAAAAGCACAGCGTTTGCTCATTCGTTCAACAAGTACGAAACTAGTATTTGGTAAAGCTGCAGCTAAGGGAATCCCTGGTAATCCACCACCAGAACCAATATCCCCAATTACTACTTCTTGGCCAGAATTTGTAGCTGCATTTTCCACAAGTTGCTGAATAATCAAAACAGGTGATAAACTGTCTAAAATGTGGCGGATAATTATATCTTCTTTGCTGTTTGCTCCCACAAGATCGTAGGCAGCATTAAAAAGCATTAATTCCTTTGTATAGGCTTCCATTTTTTCTTCTAAGTGGGGTATAAAAGCTTGTTGAAAGCCAATGGACATTAAACCTTGGGTTAATAAATTATCTTTCATAGGTTTCCCTCTTTGTTCCAGTGGGGAGCATATTTTGCAGCAGTAAGGATAGCTTCTACCATACTCACCTCTGATGCCTTGCCTTGCCAAGCTATATCAAAAGCCGTACCATGGTCTACAGAAGTTCGCAAAATTGGCATTCCACAAGTGATAGAGATTGTACGTTCAAAATTGTAGGTTTTAGCAGCAATATGACCTTGATCATGGTATAAAGAAAGAACGCTATTGAATTTTCCCTTCAGAGCTTGGTAAAAAACTGAATCTGCACTGATTGGACCTGTTACATTATAACCTAGTGCTTGAAGTTCTTTTACTGCTGGTTCAATTACTTCAATTTCTTCTGTACCAAAAAGCCCATGTTCCCCAGAATGAGGATTTAGACCAGCGATGGCCATAGTTCCATGGGAAATTCCAAGTTGTTTTAATGCCCTAGTACAGCGAATAACGTAATCTTTTATGCGATCTTTTGTAACAAGTTTGCATGCTTTTTGCAAAGAAACATGCCGTGTTAAAAAGAAGATTCGTAGGTTTTCGACTTCAAATAGGGTTAATGGATCCTCCACAGATGTAAGGTAACCGAAAATTTCTGTATGTCCAATGTAGGGAACTAAACCAGCTTTTAAGGATTCTTTATTAATTGGTGCAGTTGCCACAGCCATAGCCTGCCCAGATGTAACTAAATTACAGGCTTTTTCAATATAGTTAAAAGCTGCCTTTCCACAAGAACCATTTATTTGACCAAAGGATAAATCTTTTAGTTCTGGTTCTGAAACAGGGCAAATTGTAGCAAAATCGCTTTCTAAAAGGCTAGTTGGTATTCCAGACACTTTACAAGCTTCTTTTAGGATATTAGGGTTACCACAAATAATGCATTTAGCTACTTTTTGTACCTCTGAATTGGCAAGGGATTTTACAACGATTTCAGGACCTATTCCTGCAGGGTCTCCCATTGTAACAGCAACAATACTTTTCATTTTGGCTCCCATAAAAACTCAGGTAGAAAATTGGTTAGAACTTTGCTATTAGAACAATTTTCAAGAATGACTTTTTATGCTGTTTTGCAATCTACCTGTTAGTAGTCAGGCATAGCGAAAACAGCAATTAATATAAAGTTTGCAACGCAAACTTGTAAAATAAAAGATTACAGACAACTTTATCTTGTTTCCTGTAAATCTAAAAGTATATCTAAATTCCATTCATCAGCAGAATATCGAAGGGTGACTAAATTTCCAGTACGAGTTGCAGTTAAAGGCAAATTTTTAGTTAATTCATACAAATTAGAGCCTGTAGTTTCCTGGTCCTGTACAACTTCAGCTTCAACTGAATAAATAAACTGCCCCTTTTCATTTTTTTGGGGTTTAAACAAAAAATAAAAGGTTTCATTTCTCAGCTTAGAACCCACATAAAAAACTCGATCTCCTGTTAGTAAAAAAATACCATTAGCTTCTGGCTCAGAAAAATACACAGTTCTGCAAGTTCCTAATAAATCTGTGTTTTTTGCCTTGAATCTAAGAAGTTTTGAACCCTGAATCGCGGTGGGGGAATAAAACTCTGATTTGTCCAAAGAAGTAGTAGTTGTTACTTCTGTTTTTTCAAGACTTCCTTTTGAGTTTTCTTTTTCAGAAATATTTTTTAATTCTTCAAGGATTTGAACCAACATTGTATTTGTGGCATCCTTGTTATTTGTGTTTGTTAAGTTGTGTATTGTTGAAGCAAGGTCAGAGTTGCTTCCAGTTAGTCCAGTTAAGCCAGAAATGGCTGACATATATGAGCTTAAGTCACTGCTTTCGGAAAGCCCAGAAAGTGCTTCCAGTCCACCTAGTCCAGAAATAGTTTCTGCAGAAAGAGCTTGACCTGCTACCGTTGAGTTAATTGTTTTTTCCGTTTTGCTTTCTGTAGCGGAAGTATTTCCTTGATTTGAAGACCAAGGGCCGTAGGGATCCTCCCCTATTTGTGGCATAGATGGCGCCGATATACTGGGCATGGATGGAAAATCTAAGCAGAAAAAATTGGTTGTACAAAAACAAATAAAAGCAAAAGTATAAATATAAAACTTTGGTTTACAAATTTGCAAGGCTTTCCTCCACTAATTCTAATCGAGATGTAAGCTGTTGAATTGTTTTTTCAAGTCGCTTTTTTTCTTTTTCTAACTTAGTACGGGCATCAATTTCTTGGGTTTTACGCTTCATCATAGAGCGAACTGAATCTGGACTTGATGCACCAGATAAAATTTCTTTTTCAGCTTCTTGTTGCTTGTCCTTTGGCAAAGAGGCTACCATTTTCATGTTTTCAAATCCCATGGCAGGATTAAGGTTTGAAACTGAAACTTTTGTAATGCTTTTTGCCGTTGCTCTAGGAAGTTTTAGTACACGATCGATATAATCTTCGTAGCGAATATTAGATTCTTGGCAAAGTTTATGTGCTTTAGCTAAAAGCTGCCCGAATTCCTGCATTAACCGTCCGTTGCCTTCTAAATAATTTTTGCGTATTTCTTCTGTAAGCTGAGCAAGTTCCGGCGAATTTTCTAAACCTATAAAGTAATAACCTTTTTCTTCTGCAACATTCAGCAACCCATGAAATTTTGTCCAAAATTCGTTGGTATGAACACGATTGTAAGAAGGTTTTAACCCACCAGATTCTTCCAGTTTTATTTCGTTTAATAAGTGGTGAGTGTATTCATGGATAGCTGTATAAATTAGTTGGTTATCAGTTTCAAAGTTTTTGTTGTGCAAGAGAATTTCGTAAGTATCAGGTTTATATAACCCGTTGACCTTTTTACTTTCTTTTCCAGTTAAAGTTACAGAAAAGTCTAATTGGGTTGCTTCAATATCCATAAGTATTTCTTTTATTCTATCTTGATTCATATTATATCTCCATTTTAGAAATAATTAAACCTGCTGCAACTGTAGAAGCTGTTTCTGTTCGCAAAATTCTCTGTCCCATTCCACAAAGAGTAAAACCAGAATCGATTAAAAGGTTTCGTTCTTTGTCTGTCCACCCTCTTTCGCTACCAATCGCAGCCAGTACTCCTAAAGAAAGTAACTTATTTTTACAGTCTTGGTCAAATTCTGGTAATTTCAACAAGTGACATTCTGGTTTTACATTATCAAGGGCAATACGCAAAGATTTTTGGTTTTCAGAAAAAAAACCAAGACATTCTTTTAAGGAAGAATGAATGTAAAGTTGAGGCACATGGCTGCTTTTTGCTTGTATTGAGCCATCTTTTAGCATAGAATAAGCATTTTCGTGTTGAGATAAGGTTGATTTTAAATAAGATTTTTCACCTAGCTCAGTTGCGGTTAGGTGAACTGCACAAACTCCTAAACTTGCAACATCTCTTAATAATCGTTTTAGTTGAATTGGACGAGGAAAACCAATAATCATAGTTAAAGGATAAAGTGGTTTGCCTTCTGAATTTGATTCAAATTCAAAAGAAATATCTTTTTCGGTTATGGATTTTATGGTAGCAAGTCCTGCTTTGCCGTTAATTATTCCAGCTTCAAAGGTATCCCCTGTTTTTTTGTGTAAAATTTGTAATATATGGGTTGCCCTTGAGTCTTTTATGCAAAGTGGCTCACTAATTTCTTCTGGTGAAAAAAGTACTATATTCATCGCCTAATCTTGGTTAGTGGTTGTGGTGGAATCTGTAGGAGAAGCCGAATCTGTATTTTCGTCTGTAGGAGCAGGAACAGGATTAGGTGTAGTTGTAGTGGTTGCTGCAGGAGCAGGATTGTCATAGTACAGTTTTATGTTTTCTATGGAAGAACGCTGTTGTGATTTTAAGAATAAAGTCTTAAGGGAATTATTATAAACATATCCAGATGAACTATAAGTTTCAAATCTTGGGTCTGTACGGAATGCCATTTCGTAAATATCGATACGTCGGAAACTTTCGATTCCATTGATGATAATATATTGGTCACTTCCAACAGGGAAATCAATAGACAAAGTAAGATTATTATCTGCTCCAACAGAATATTTAATGGATTCAGAAACAGTCCATGCCCAAACAGGTTTTCCTGTTTTAGATGTGGAAGCGTTAGCAATAATATCTATATGGGGATAAAAAGTATTTTCTGAGTTCAAAATAGGATAAATTTCACCCATGGTTTGAGCTGTAGAGAAAGAATCAGTATTTTCAGCCAAAACAGTATTTAGAATTAAATAACCACAAGCTGAATAATCTGAATTGTTGGTAAAGTTTCCATATTCAATCAAGGCACAACCAGTATGTAGTAATGTTCTAAAGTCTACAGGCTGATTTTCTTGGTTTAATTTAATTTTTTCGTTTTCTAAGGTACAAGCAGTAGCTATTGTAGTTAAACAAGGTTCAATAATCACTGCCAATGGTTCAGCTATAGTTTCATCAAGTTTTGAAAGTTTAGTATATGTATGTATTATTCCAGCAGCTTGTTCTATGGTTGGCATAAAATCTGTTATTTTGCTAGGCAAAGAAGTTAATTCCATTGCAGTTTCTTTGTTTATAATGCAAAGCAATTCAGGTAAGTTTTCCTGTGCAAAAATATCCAAAGAAGATTGTTGAATTGAATAATCAATCATTCGTTGACTATTTTCAATGTACATTACCAAACTTGAATTCATTGCAACCAAAGAATTAAAGAATGGAGAAGAAAGATAGGTTCTGCGACTTGAATTTTTTATTACAGATGTAGTTTGGTTCAAAGCTGCGTTTAATTCACCTTTTTGAGCCTTTGCAGCAACATAGGCAACAATAGTTTGTTCAGGAAGAGTATTAATTATTGAATTGTTAAAAGTTTGAATAAAATTTTCGTTAAATTTATTTAAAGTGTCATCGTAGGCACTTTTTGTTGCTTGTGCGATACCTTGAACAGAACTAAACTCAAAGATACTGGATGGATCAAATAAGTTATAAGAAGCAACAGAATCTTTTTTTGTAAAAACAAAATCTGTTGCTGTAATATTTGCAGCTTCTGCTTTGTATTGCAAAGATTTTGAACTAATTATAATTCTTCTTGCACCTTGCTCCGTAACTAGATAGCCACCAGCTGGTTTATAAGGTATAGACAAACTTGTTGCTTGTTCTGGTAACTTTGGATGAATCATCAGAGTTCCATCGGAATCTTCACTAGAAACAGAAAAATCAACATTTATGGCTTTGTCAAATTCAAGGGTGAAACTTAAATCTCCGGTTTTTTCCCAATTTGTAAGAGTTGCGGCAGATGTTGTTCCATCGGTGTAAGTCACGTGAACTGGATTTGTGTCATCGCCAGTAAAAACTAAACCGTTATAGGAAATTTGAAAGCGATTTTTCAGCAGTTTTTCTTGTTGTTCAGTTTGGGTTTCTGCTAATTGGAGCCTTAAATCTCCAAATGTGTTGGAAAAGGATGATTCACTTCTAAATTGAAGTAAAAAAATGCCGAGAATAATAACAATGTAAAGGACTGCAAGTCCAAGAAATCTACGAAAAGGATGTTTGATCATTTGCTATAGTTTATCTAATGATAGCGACAAAATCAACCATACCAAGACAAATTTTTATGGAGACTATATGAAAAATCTGTTTATACCCCTAATTCTATTTGTAGGTATAATTATGGCCTCATCACTTTTATTTTCATGTACTAGTACAAGTGTTAGCGAAAAAACAACAAAAAGCGATATACCTGAACCAGTTGAAGAGGAACTTCCTTTTTCTGTAAGATTTGTTCAAAGGCTACAAGCTTTACTTGATGAAGGCAAAGACGAAGAAGCAATAAATTTGTTTCAGGAACTACCTGCGGAATACGAAAAGGATGTAGAACTTCAATTAATTCATGCCTCTTTGCTTGTTTCTAGTAATAGATTAGAAGAAGCATCAACTCTTACGGATAAGCTTTTACTAATAGCACCAGAAAATAAGGATGTGCTAATGCTTTCTGTTATGTTGGCAAAAGCATCTGGAGATAAGTCCAAAAAAACAGCTACAATTAATCAACTTTTAAAAGCAGACCCAAATCACCCTCAAGCTAATGTAGAACTTGCCCAAGAACAAACTTTACGACGAAATTTTAAGCAGGCAAAGCGATATTACGAAAAAAGTCTTGTAGGAGATTCAAACAACGTTGATGCTCTTTCAGGTTATGGTCAAGTTTTATATTATTTAGGAGAAGATAAAGAATCTAAAGCCTCTTTAGAAAAAGCTTTGGAATTAGACCCTGACAATGGTTTTGCCTATTCTTTTTTGGGAAAACTAGCAGCTGAGGATCAAAATTATTTATTAGCCTGTGAATATGTGGAAAAAGCTATTGAATGTGATTCTGGTGTGTATGATTATTGGCTAGATTATGGTAGTTATCTTAGATTCAGAGGAAAATTTAAAGAAGCAGAAGAAGCTTGGTTAAAAGCTAAGGATTTGCAACCAGATTATTTCTTAGGATTCGCTTATTTAGCAGGGTTATATGATGAACAAAATCGTTTTCAAGAAGCTATGAAAATGTATCAAAAAGTTTTAGAGCTTAATCCACAGTATTACTTTGCTTATGAATCCTTAGGAATTATTGCATGGCACGAAAAAGATTACCCACAAGCCCGAGCTGCTTTTTCTAAAGCTTTGGAAATGAATTCAGAGAATGTTTCTTATCCTTTGATGGTTGCAGCAACATATCTAAAAGAAAATAAAGTAAATGATTGTCGCAATTTCTTATCTAAGCAGCTAAGAAACAAAGATGTAAGTTCTGTGGAATATTCCATGTTGCGATTGTATTACGATAGAATTAATGATAGCCAAGTAGTAAGACGGGTTCAAAATACTTCGAATCGTAACTTAAAAGGAAAGATGTTATATTATCTTGGCTTGTTTTATGAGATAAATGGTAATGACGTTCTTTCAAAAAAGTATTATACTGAGGTAGTAAACTTGAATAGCCCAATGTTTTTTGAATTCAGGCTTGCTGAATGGGCTATTGATAATACTGGTAAATGACACCATATTATCCCAAAAGATGATTTTGGTGTTCAGGAGTAAAAATGAATCAGACAGAAAAGCGTCTTGTTTTAAATGGACGTGAAATAATTTTAATAGGTACAGCTCATATTTCTCAGGAAAGTATTCATCAAGTAGAAGAAACAATTAGGCAAGAAAAACCAGATTGTGTTGCAGTTGAATTAGACGATCAACGCTATGCTTCTATGAAAAATCCTGAATCTTGGCGTAACTTAGATATTGTTAATGTTTTGAAAAAGGGTCAAGGTTTTATGCTTTTAGCAAATCTTGTACTTTCTTCCTTCCAAAAACGAATGGGTAACGATGTAGGTGTAAAACCTGGGGAAGATATGAAAGCTGCCATTGCTGTTTCTGAAGAAATGGGAATCCCGTCTGTAATGGTAGATAGACCTATTCAAACCACATTAAAACGAGCATGGGCAAAGAATTCATTTTGGGGAAAATGCAAACTTTTAGCTGTAATGATATCCAGTGCTTTTGAAAAAGAGACTATTTCTTCAGAAGAAATTGAAAAGTTAAAAAATGAAAGCGAAATGGATTCTATGATGAAAGAAATGGCTGAATATTTGCCAACTGTTAAAACTGTATTAATTGACGAAAGAGATCAGTATTTAGCTAGTCATATTTGGGAAACAAAAGTTTCTGGTGAACCTGCAAAAAAAATAATCGCAGTTTTGGGGGCTGGTCATTTACCTGGTGTTGTAAGACATTTAGAAGCTTTAGCTACAGGAACTGAAAATTCTGACACTACAGAAATTGCTTCTTTACCACCTAAAACCATAGGCAGCAAAATTCTTGGCTTAATTTTTCCTTTAGCTATAGTAGCACTTATTGTAGCTGGTTTTTTTACCGGAGGAGCAAAAGCCTCTTTGGATATGCTTTTAAGTTGGATTGTTTGGAATGGATCCTTGGCTGCCCTTGGTGCATTAATTGCTGGAGGTCATATTCTTACAGTTTTATCTGGATTTGTGGGAGCTCCTATTGCTACTTTAAATCCAGTAATTGGAGTTGGTTTATTTACAGGTATAGTTCAAGCTTGGATACGAAAACCAAAGGTTCAAGATATGGAAAAACTTTCTGATGATGCTGGAAAATTCACTGGGTTTTATAAAAATAGAATTCTTCGTGTTTTGCTTGTGTTTTTCTTGTCATCTATAGGTGGTGTTATAGGAAACTTTATAGCGGTTCCTTCTCTTGTATCTAGCCTTATTAAATAACATGGAGGATGTTAATTTATGGAAAAAACAGTATTATTTGCTGGAAAGGAATATCCTGCGGGAAGTGCATTTGCTTCTGCCGCTATTAATCATAATCGTAGTACTGTAATAACTGTGCCTTTTGCTACAGAAAAAACAGAGGAAATAATTGATTCTCCTGATATAACTACAGTTGTATGGAATAAGTCATCTTCTGTTTCAGCTCGCTCTGTTGTTTTACAAGCTGAAAATGTTTACCAACGTTTAGACGAAGCAGTATTAGTTTTTGATACAGCATGGTTTGCTTCTACATATAATTCCCTCACTCCAGAGTTGTGTTCAAGAGGGGTTGATGCAATGATTAGCGGTTATTTGTATCTTTCCATGGAATTAGTTGCTAGATTTACAAAGTTAAAACATGGCACATTAATTTTTATGTTAAAAGGTGCTCCTGGAATTGCAGATTCTACTGGTTCTTCAGTTTTTAGAGGAGATAACTCAGGGTTGCCTGCTGGAATTTTACCTTCTTCTGCGGAAGCCATGTTTAAAGCCTTGGCAGAATCTACAGCAGCTAGTTGTGCTAGCAACGAGGATATAAGAGTTTTATTGGTTCGTGGAGAATATGATACATCTGATAGTCTTTTTGCTGGCTGGATGTTTGAATATATAGATACTTTGCCTCCTGGAAAAGGAAAGCACGATATTCGGCACGCAGTTCAATGGCTTAAAATGGGAGCAAGGCAATCAACAGGTTTTTCATTATTCCGTAAGTAGAGGTTCCTATGGAGAATTTTTTAGCCTTGGTAACTGGTTCTGAAATAACATTGCCTGTCTGTGCTGTTCGCTTATTTTTAAGTTTTTTAACAGGTTGTGTCTTAGGGTTAGAAAGAAAATATCGCACACAGTTTGTAGGAATGCGAACCCTTACAATAATTTGTGTTTCATCATCTCTATTAATGATGCTTTCAATTTATATGAGTCAATTATTTCCAAATTCACCGGGAGATCCTTCTAGAATGGCAGCACAAGTTGTTTCTGGAATAGGTTTTTTAGGTGGTGGTGCAATTTTACGACATGGATTTAATGTAAAAGGTTTAACTTCTGCTGCTAACATTTGGACTGTGGCTGCCTTGGGGCTTGCTATAGGCTCTGGTTTCATAATTCCAGCTGCTATAGCCCTTTTGATTTGCTTGTTATCCCTTATTTGTATAGAGTATTTTGAGGAACGTGTTTTCCCTGCTGATCAATTAAAAACACTGCAAATAATTTGTGATAGTCCTGGTCCTGAAATAAAAGCCTTAGAAGGTGTTGCAGCAGAATATAGTGTGGTAATTACAGGGCTTCAGGCAGCTTCTAGAGATGAAACATCTAATATTGTATTAACATATGATATTAGAATGCCCAAACATTTGGACTTTGACGCTTTTTCCTCTCATTTACTTCAAATATTTTCGCTACACTCTATTACAGTAGAGTAACTTTATATTTTTTGCAAATTGTGGAAAATAATTTAAAAAGTGTTATTATATTAATATGAACTATACAAAAAAGAAAAAAATTATTTGTTTATTTATATTACTTTTATTCAATTTTACAATCTTTTCGCAAGAAGAATCTCTGCCATCAGAAAGGCCATCTGTTGCTCTTGTGCTTTCTGGTGGAGGAGCAAAAGGCTTTGCACATATTCCTGTTTTAGAAGTTATAGAAGAATTAGGTATTCCCATTGATATTGTGGTTGGAAATAGTATTGGCTCTATAATCGGTGGCTTGTATTGTGCAGGATATTCCACAGTTGAAATGCTAGAAATAATGAATAATGTGAACTGGGCAGAAATATTTCAGGATGAACCAGTGTCTAATTATGAATTTATGCTTGGCTATCGTGGAACTCTCGCAAGTCCTCTTTCTTTTAAATTAGGAACATCTTTTTCTTTGGAAACTGACGGAGGTCTTTCTACGGGGCAAAGAGTTTGTATGTTGTTTAAAACTCTTACAGCAAAGATTCCTTCATATATTGAATTTGACAGTTTGCAAATCCCTTTTATGGCAGTGGCTACAAACCTTTTAACTGGAGAATTAGAAATAATTAAAAGTGGGGATTTAGCAGAAGCGATGCGAAGTAGCATGAGTATTCCTGCTGTTTTTCAACCCTTCCCTATGGATGATGAATTATATGTAGACGGTTTTGTTCGCAACAATACTCCAATTCAGCCTGTTGTTGACATGGGCTACGATATTATCATTGTTGTAGATTTAGGGGATGCAATGATAGAGGATGCAGATGGGTTTGAAGGAAATCCTTTGTCAACTGTTAGCCAAGTAATTAATATTTTTATGCAATCTGGTAACGTTGAACAATATGCACAAGCTGATGTTGTTATTCGGCCAGGACTTGAAGATTATACTATGTTTGATTTTAACAAAGCAACAGAAATATACTCACGTGGTGTACGCGAAAAGGATAAATACAGAAAAGCCTTAAAAGAGGTTGCAGATTACGTAAATTCTTATGAAGAAAAACAAGAGACAGAAGTTTTGCCTAATAATACAAAAGGAAGTCCTTTTACCTTTACACCTTCTTTGCAAAATCAAAAAAAGACAGAAGGTTTTTATAAATCTTTAGACAGACTTGTTCCTCAAGAATTAGTTATTAAAGGTGCATTTGATACTGACTTAGAATTCATAAATAAACGATTTCAGTATCTAAAAGGTGAGCCATTAAATGAGGTTTCTTATGAAAACTTTGTTTCTTCGATTTATAATACAGGGCGATATTCTTTAGTTATTCCAAGAATAGATATGCGTGGAGAAAAAACAGTTATGGAGTTAATACTTCATAAGGAAAATATTTCTAATTGGCTTGTAATTCCTGGAATATCCTTTGAAGGCACTATAGGAGACAAATCAATTAGCAAATTGGTTTTTTCCCTTGATATACAGATGCGAGGTTTTACGGGGCCTGGTTCTGTTTTATCAGTAAAATCTTCAATGTTAAACGATTTTTCTATAGGTCTTATGTATATGCAACCTTTTGGTGATTATTCTTATATTCAATTATTTGGGGATGCAAAGATAGAACAGGAATTTGTTACTTCTGGTTTTTCTGTACAAGAATTGCAAGGTTCTAGACTTGGGTATACATATACAGGTGTGTGTTTTGGCTCGTGGTTTGGACAAAAACACCAACTATATTATGGTCCTTCTTTGTTTTGGATTGGAACAGAACAAATTTCAAATGAGTCAATTACTGCACAAAAAGAAAAATTCCCTGGAGTATATGCAACTGTAGCAGCTCCACTTAACATAGGCTACACATTCAGTACTTTGGATTACTATTCTTTTCCGACAAAAGGATTTTACGTAAATCTAGACGACAAAGGGGTTTTCCCTTTATTTGCAGAAAATACACCATTGGCATTTAATTTATGCCAAGTTGATTTTACTGCTGCAATTCCAGTTTCTAAAAGATTTAGTATTTTAGTGAATATGTTTGCAGGGTCGGATATAACTCGCAATTTGCAGGAAATTCCCACCTTTATACCATTTTTTGGCTATTCTTTAGGTGATAGAACCTTTTTTCCTCAGTTTTCAGGAAAACATTACTATGGGACTCATAAGGGTGCAGCTCAGTTGGTATTTCAATTTCAGCCATGGGAAAATCTAACAATAATGGGAGGGCAAATGCTACTTTCTGTTTCTGGATCTATTGGAGAAGTTGCCATGGACTATACTGATTTTACGGTAAAAGATTTACAATGGAATGCTTCCGTAAATGCAGGAATTAGATTAACTGATAGATTTGGAATTATGGCACGCTTTGGAGCTGGTACATCAGAAAGGTCTGTTATGCCCTTTTTGTCTTTAGATTTTGGAACGATTCGCTATTAAAAATTATCTCTAGCAATCTTTTGGTCTTTCTATCTTAGATTTGACCTTGTTTCAATTTTGTTTTATTATGGATTTTATGATTGATATAATGGTTAGCCAGCTTCTTGTTTTAGTTTTGCTTTTTATCGTTAATTTTCGTGTATTCGGAAAAAACAAAAAAAATCAGGAAGTTTTTGTAGTTTTAGCTCCAGTTTCGTTATTATTAAGTGTTTTATTAATTTTTGCGTGGGGATTGACTTTACCGACGTTGCTAATTATTATTCTTTCATTTTTAAATTGTTTGATAAACTTTTACAGTATTATTAGATTTTTTTCAAAGCTGATGACTGGATACTACGGAATTGGACTTTTTGTGTTTTCTGTTTTGTTACAAGTGCTAATAGTTTTAACGGCTGCATTTATTGTTGTTACAAGACCTGTTTCAATTTCCATAGAAGATTATTCTGTAGAAGAAAAAAGTGTATCCATAATTGGTTCCTATGGAATTGGATTTACAGAACGGATTTCTATGTTTGATAAAATTGATGGAAAGGTTTCTAAATTTATTCCAGTGGCACAAGAGCAAGAAGTCTTTGTTCAAGAAAATTCTGTACAGATAAATCAAGATGAATTTATTCAAGATGAAACTTTAATCAACACACAGCCATTTACAGAGGAAAAAAATCTTCCTCTTGTGTTTATCGTTGCTGAGCCTAGAGAAACCATATCTCAACTAAAACCCTTGGCAATTCAATTAGCTTCTAAAGGCTACAAGGTTTATGTGGCGGAATTTTTTGATTCACCTTTTGAATCCTTTGGAAAAAGATTTTTAGGAGTTTTGAAAAAAGACTATTTTGACAAAAATAAATCCCAGTTTGTTCAAATGGCCATGGGACAATATACTGAATTGCTAGAAATGTATGATGGAAAAAACAATGATTCTGATGTTTATCTTGTTGGTGACGGAATTTGTGGCGATGCTATTGAAAGGCTTTATCAATTAATGCCAGATGTTGTTTCGGGGTTTTATATTTTGAATGGGAACACTTCAAATGGAGCTTCGCAAAAATTATTTGATTGGCATTCTGGCTTTGGTTTTTTAGGTGAAACAGCTCCTTGGCTTTTATGGATTTTAGGTTCTACTGATAATTTCTTTTATTGTAGAGATGAAATGAATTTTAATTCAATTTTAGCGGCTAGCGAAGCTCATAAAGTATTTGATTCAGATAAAGTTGCTGAAAAATAAATTTGAATTTTTTATCATTTCAGGTTGAAATTCCGTTGTGCTTTTCAACCTGAGATTCTCGCCATCCGTGGCTCGCCGCTAAACCCGGTGTTTATTAAGGAGTATGATAAAAAATACTTCCTTGTATTTTTTATCATTTCAGGTTGAAATTCCGTTGAGCTTTTCAACCTGAGATTCTCGCCATCCATGGCTCGCCGCTAAACGTGGTGTTTATTAAGGAGTATGATAAAAAATACTTCCTTGAATTTTTTATCATTTCAGGTTGAAATTCCGTTGCGCTTTTCAACCTGAGATTCTCGCCATCCATGGCTCGCCGCTAAACGCGGTGTTTATTAAGGAGTATGATAAAAAATACTTCCTTGAATTTTTTATCATTTCAGGTTGAAATTCCGTTGTGCTTTTCAACCTGAGATTCTCGCCATCCATGGCTCGCCGCTAAGGAGGTGTTTTTATAGGAGTATTTATGAATTTACAAAAATCAATTTTTCTTTTGGTAGTAACCACCTTAACAGCTTTGGTTGCCCTATTTGTTTTTAGTTGCCAATCTGCACCAAAAAATATTTTTCCGGTAACAGGATTTAATTATGAAAGATATCTTGGAAAATGGTACGAAATAGCTCGATTTGATTTCACTTTTGAAAAAGATATGGAAAATGTAACCGCATATTATAGCAAAAACCAAGACGGTTCAATTAGAGTTGAAAATCGAGGTTATAACTATAAACAGCAAGAATGGAAAGAAAGTATTGGTAAAGCAAAATTTAGAAAGTCTCCAGAAATGGGTGCTTTGAAAGTGTCATTCTTCGGACCATTTTACAGCGATTATAATATCATTGCCCTGGATTCAGAATATCAATATGCCTTAGTTGCAGGAAAAAACTATAATTATCTTTGGATTTTAAGTAGAACTAATACAATACCAGAGGAGGTAAAACAAGATTATTTAGTTTTAGCTGAATCCATAGGATTTGACACGAGCAAACTTGTTTGGACTAAGCAAACAGATTAGAATAAAAAAGGTAGTCATGTAAGGTTAAATGGATTACTATATTTATCTTATATGACTACCGAATTTTCGTTAAGGAATAATTCTTAAATATTTATACTGTGACATGGCAGGAATAATATCAATTAATGGTATTTCTATACAAATCATATCCCCAACATCATATGCAGGAACAGCCAAATCTAATGTTGAATTATTACCTGCAGTTAATAATACAGTATTTGCCACTGGAACAATATCTTTTCCGATTAAAATCCGAAATTTAGCACTTTGCAATAGACTTTGAGTAGGACCTAAATCTTCTTTATTTACATCCCTTGAAGGATCTCCATCTGAAAAAAGAATTGGAATATAAATATCATTTCCTTTTTTGAAGGGTATATGTTTTTTTAAATCTTCTTTTTCGATTTTTGGATCGATAGAATAATTTATTATAACACCTTCTTCATACTGAGTTTCAATATAAGTTATATCGAACATTTCATCCATAATTGTTTCATTTCCCATGATTTCATCTATGGAAAAACTTTAATGCATTGCCATTAATTCTTTTGAAATCATAAACCTGTACGAAAAATGATATTGCCCCTTGCTATAGGTAATACTATTCATTATTTCAAAACAGGAAGTAAACACAAACAAACTACATAAACATAGTATCCAAAAAACATTTTTCATAAAAACCCCCTTTATATAAACATCAACAAACTTATTGCCATAATAATCATTCCTGCAACCAATCCATAAATAGAAAGATGGTGTTCTCCATATTCCCTTGCAGAAGGCAACAATTCATCCAGTGAAATAAATACCATAATTCCAGCAACCATTGCAAAAACAATCCCGAACACGAAATCATTAATAAAGGGTAGCAAAATTAAATATCCAATTATTGCTCCTACAGGTTCACTTAACCCTGATAAAAAAGAAAATAAAAAAGCTTTTTTGCGACTGCCTGTTGCAAAATAGATTGGCACAGAAACAGCCACACCTTCAGGGATATTGTGAATAGCAATAGCAAAGGCTATGGGCAAAGCGATAGAAGGTTCTTGCAATCCTGAAATAAAAGTGGCTAGACCTTCTGGAAAGTTATGAATACCCACAGCAAGAGCTGTAAAAATTCCTGTTCGTAACAATTTTGTTTTTGCTGATTTACCGTTATTTACAGGAATAGCACAAACTTCTCTACCATCTTTATTAATAAAGGTTTCAACTTTTTTTACTTCGTGGGGATTTTCTTCAGAAGGAATAAGTTTGTCAATTATAGCAATTAAAAACATTCCTCCAAAAAAAGAAGCTACTGTTACCCAAGAGCCTGCCTTATAACCAAGAGCTAAAATTAATGAATCCTTCGCTTTAACAAAGATTTCGATCATAGAAACATAAATCATCACTCCAGCTGAAAACCCTAAAGCGACCGCAAGAAATTTAGTGTTTGTTTTTTTTGCCAAAAGAGCAATAAGACTACCAATTCCAGTTGCTAAACCAGCAAAAAGAGTTAGTAAAAAAGCGAACAAAACAGATTGCATATAAAAAATAATACTTTATATTTATATTAAAATCAAATGTAAAAACATCATTATTTACCACTTGAAACAACGTTGCCGAGTTATCAAAATACTTCCAAGTTTACATTTGGGCTTTAATGAGAAAAAAACAGTTACTGCGTAGTACCTACTTCTTACTTTTCAGTTTTTGATAAGTGGATTACTGAGCAGTACGAACTACTCGGAACCCAATAAAGTAACTACGGTTATCTTGTGTCCCACTGTACATCCGATTTGAAACAGAACAATCACTTGCAACGTCACCCCAGGAGCCACCACGGAAAACACGGTAAGAGCCAGATGTCGGGCCACTGGGATTTGCCTCGCTTCCTGTTTCAATAGCAGCACTCCAGTCATAACACCATTCAGATACGTTTCCACTCATATCGAAAATACCCAGTGCATTTGAAGTCTTTAATCCTACTTCGTGAGTACCATAGCCTGTAGTTCCAATGCTAGGTTCTGTATTTTCTGTTGTTCCGCTTCTGCTGTTGAACTTGTACCAGCCTACACTGTCCATTCCGGTATTTTTTGGATCTGAATAATTTTTGGCTTCTTCTGAAGCAGAACCACTAAAGAGTGAATTCCAGACAGATTTTGTAGGATCTCCACCTCGTGCTGCAAATTCCCATTCAGCTTCTGTAGGTAAACGATAGCCATTGGAGTTTGCAACAAGGCTTACAGTTGCATCTTCAATATTTCCGTCACTTGTTACAGAATTAACTGTAATATTGTAGGCTGGAGTAAGTCCTGTCTTTTTGCTCAGTGCGTTACAAAAGTACACTGCATCAAACCAGGAGACACCTTCAACTCCACGATATTTTTGGATTTCCCCTGGAAGCCTCTTGTATTCAAGACTGCCCTCTATGCAGAACCAAGGGGTTGCTTTAAGTTTTTTTTCTTCTCCATCTATTAAGACAGTTTGTTCAGCCATAACTGCACTATAAAGTTCCTGTGTAACTTCGTACTTACTCATGATAAAGGGGCTTAAAGTTACAGTTCTACCTTCTCTAAACACACCTTTATATCCAGCCTCTGCAGTAGAATCAATAAAAACAGGGTCTTTTCCTACAATCATAACTCCGTCTTTTCCTGTAACATAAACTTCAGCTGTTTTTTCGTAGGTTATACCATCAATCTTTATGGCTTTAAGTGCCACATCTCCGGCTTGATAAGAATCTTCTCCTCTACCCTTATTATTAGTATTATTAGCAACATTTCCACATGACACAACTGTAAACACAAAACTCAGAGCTGCAAAAGCTACAAGTCCCATAGAGTTTTTCATAAAACCCTCCTTTTTGTATCTTTCGTTAAATATTATATCACACCCTACACTTTGTTTCTCGTTCAAATTGCCTTTTTTTAAATGTTTTTGAAAAAAACTGATAGCTTTGCAACTTAAAACAGCGTCGCAAGGTTTCTTGAAATATTAGCAACATTGTCTTTTTTAGAAAAAAAATCATTTTTTTTTCTAAAAGTTCCATGCTATGATTCAAAATAATCTCTTGACCTGAATGCCTATATTATCGTATAGTAAAGTAATATGGCAGCACGTGAATCAAAGCCTGCAAATAGCGGCGGTTTTTTTCAAAGACTATTAGACACTTTTTTCAAATCTTCTGATCCAGAAGCTGAAAAAAGACGTCTTATGAAAAATATTGCAAAAGAAGTAAGTAAGACAAAGTTCAAATTTTACAAGTTTAATACCGATGAAGTTTTGCCTGCTTTTGCAAAAACTTTTTTTGTTATTTACAAAACAGTTGCCCCAGCACAGACTTTTTTTCAAAATATGCAAAATGAAAAGTCATTACAAACTTTTGTTTTTCATTCAATGTTGTCTAATAATCAATTAAATATGCTAGAAAAACTTTCAGAAGATAGCATATTAGAAGAAGCAAAATCTGTTCCCTTGCAACAACTTAACATGCAAATTAAAAACAGGACTGAACATCTTTTTTCAGATTTTGATTCAACGTTAATAAATAGAATTGACAAACTTTATACTCAGTTAATGTTATTTAAGGCATTTTGTTCCTTTGATTATTATTTTGTTCTTAGAAAATTCGCTTCTGGAATGAGGGAATATGATTTTTCTACTACTCCTCAATTTGAGCCGATTAACGGGAAATATATTCTTGATGATTTAAAAGATTTTATTAGCATTGCTTGGTTAGTTGTTGAATATGATAATTGGACTGACTTGTTTAATTTGCTAAAAAAAATGCGTGATGTTGAACCTGTTGCCCATAATACTTGGCTAAAAATGCTTTCACGATTACGAGAAATTCAAAATTCACGTATTTTTGAAATGATGTTACAGTTGATTCAACAAGATCCATCGGCTACTATTCACCTTAAAGATTCCAATGAACATATTGTTGAATCTTATTTGAATAAAATTAGGCAGCAAGCGGAAAAAACCATAAATCAATTACAACTTACTCAAAAAAATTCCAAGATTGATTCATTAGTAACATCTATTTTTGGAACAAATTCTGTAGTTCGCTTAAAAAATTACACCGAAGAGCAAAGTGTTATTTTTGAAAAACGGAACTTAGGATCTTTCGCTTATCATCAACCGCTTAATTACATGAAGGCTTTTATTTTAGACTACATAAAAAAGGATGTTAGAGAATTATCTGATTTAATTTTAGTAAGAGGTAAATGGTCAACTACTACATTGTCTACAACAATGTCAGATTCCTATCATACTCTGTTAGAAATGTCTGATAAAATCATTGAATTTGACGAGTCCTTATCTGATAGTTCACCTCTATCTGGTAAACTAAAAAATCTTTTAACACGGTGCGAAAGAGACAAAGAAGCTTCAAATGTTTTACATACAGTTTTGAACGATATTAATAACAATGCCAGAACAATCCTTGTAACTTGCGTACAAAATCTAGTTACCTTTGCAAAAAATATTAAAATGGTTCTAGAAGACAAACAAAAAGCTAACCCCGAACTTATAATAAACTGGAAAGAACTAGAACACTTTGCTGAAAATTCTGTAAAGGATATGGCTGTTTCTGTTTATAAACAACTTTATCAATTTGTTACTCTTATTCAAAGTTTTTTAACATAGTATGGAGCGAAAAGGGAGGTTGTCTATTATTCAAATAAAAAAATACGGTACCTTGCTAAAATTTTGTTCTACTTCTGAAAACTACAACCACATATTTTTATTCAATTATTTAAAATGCTTTTTAATTCTAAATACAAAATTAAAGATCTTTTCATTAACTTTTCATAGGTTTAGTACTAAATATTTTATTTTTTTCTTACACTACACAATTGATTTATTAAATAATCAAATTACAAAATATAGTTTATGCAATAACTATGTTTTTAGGGGGATAAAATGAGATTAATTATTAAAGATAATTATGAAGGATGTTCTGAATGGGTGGCAAATTATATTGTTCAAAAAATTAATCATGCCAATCCGACAAAGGAAAAACCCTTTGTTTTAGGTCTACCTACTGGTTCTACACCTCTTGGAACATACAAAAGTTTAATCAAACACAACAAAGCTGGAAATGTTTCCTTTGAAAATGTAGTTACTTTTAATATGGATGAATATGTAGGATTAGGAAAAGAGCATCCACAAAGTTATCATTTTTTTATGTGGGATAACTTTTTTAATCACATAGACATAAAGAAAGAAAACGTACATATTCTAAATGGATTAGCAACAGATTTACAGGCTGAATGTGTCGCTTACGAAAAAGCAATTTCTTCTTATGGAGGGATAGACTTATTTTTAGGAGGAATTGGTGAAGATGGTCACATCGCATTTAATGAACCAGGTTCTTCCCTTTCTTCACGAACCAGAGTTAAAACCTTAACTTCTGACACTATTCAAGTAAATTCTAGATTCTTTGACGGCGATTGTTCAAAAGTTCCTACGACGGCATTAACTGTAGGCGTAGGTACAATTACAGATGCAAAAGAAGTTATTATAATTGCAACAGGAAGAAACAAAGCACTTGCAGTTCGTCATGGTGTAGAAGAAGGAATTTCCCACATATGGACAATTAGCTGCTTACAAATGCATCCCCACAGCATTATTGTATGTGATGAGGATGCTACCGAAGAACTTCGAGTTGGAACAGTTAAATACTTCAAAGATATAGAAAAATAATTTGTTATAAATTTTTAGCATTATTGTGGACTCAAATTATTCAAATTAATCTTTGATTTTTCTATCATTATTTGACAGATAAGATTTTAAAGTGTAGGATTATATAATTGTAATTAATTATAGGGGAAGAATTTTATGAGTTATACAAAGAAATTTTTTTATATTTTTTTAGTTGTTCTTTTTTCGACTGGATTAGTTTTTTCCGGTTGTAAAAATAAAAATAATGCTACAATAACTTTAAACATTATGGGTTATGGTGAAAGTTCTAACCCTGAAGGTCAAACCTTCAAACGAATCTGTACAGAATTTATGGAAAAATATCCAGAAATTAAAATTGATTATGAATTACTTTACGATACTCCTTATCACAATAAAGTTCTATCTAGGTTAGAATCAAAAAACTATCCTCATATTGCTTATATGGGAGCCGATACTCGCTGGGGTACCCCGTGGAAAGAATTTGGTCAGCAAATCGACAACACTCCTTATTTTCCTTCAAATGTAGATGAAAATTTAATACCTGATTTTTATGGGACAGGAATAAAACCCTATGTTCCATTAGGAGGATTAAATTATTGTACTGTCGTTGCTTTGAATAGAACTTTATTGGAACAAATCGGAGGGGAAATACCACAAACCTATCAAGATTTCGTTGAGTTAGCAAATTTGTGCAATAAAGCAGGTATCAAATGTTTAACTACCCACGGAAACGATAGTTGGGTTTGGGGTTCATGTCTTTTATCTGCTATTTTAGCTCGAACAACAGATGACCCAAAGTGGATCGAAAAGGCAGTAAATGGCAAAGTTAAATTTACAGATCCAGATTTTGTTACAGCGTTAGAATCTGTAAATCGCTTAGTCCGTGATGGAATTCTAGATACAAATTCATTATTAACAGACAGTGGAATGGCTTTATCTAATTTTCAAAACGGAAAATGTTTAATGTACCTTGACGGACAATGGAGTTTTGGAGAAAGCAACCTAGGAGCAATAACACAAGATGTAAAATTAATTCCAATTCCTCCTGTATATGGAGAAAAAAATAAAATGGCAAATTGCATTGCAAGTACTTGGCAAGTTGGTTATGGAATTACAAAAGAAGGTGCTTCTGACCCATTAATATTAGACGCTGCAAAAAAATGGATGGATTTTTTTTACAGCCGTGACGAAACCATATTAAGATTAAAAGATGGCGTTATTTCTGCACCTATAATAAAAGATTTTGTTCCTCCAGAAGGAATGGATCCCATGGTTTCTGAAAAAGCTTCACTTAGTGCTTACCCTTCTTGCTATGTTATAGATTCATATTTACCCACAGCAACAAATGACGTATTAAATCAAGGAATAAAAGAAATAGTTGCAGGGCAGACAACTGCTACAAAATTAGCACAAAAACTTCAAGAAACCTTTGACCTTGAAAAAAAGGATGAAAACAAGATTAATTAATTTTTTTAGATAATACAAAATATTTACGGATTAATTTTAGCCCTGTATGAAAATATAGGGCTTTTTTTTACATCAGCTAATTAATAACACATAGCTTTTTCACTCGTTTTTACCTGAAAAAACATTTTATACAAACAATATTCACAACAACTTGATTTATCTAGCCAATTTATTCCGAATACTATCCAGCAGATTTAGAACAAATCCTTTTGCAATTTTACTGATTTTTTAAAAGTGGCTATTTTTCTATTATTTTAGTTCCTAGAAAATGAACAGCGTTATAAGAATACATTATGATGTTCCGTAAAAAAAAAGCTGAAAGCGTATGCTTCCAGCTTTTTGTGGTAAATAAAAGGTTAACCTTTTACAGCACCTGCCAGTACACCCTTAATGATATACTTCTGACATGTTAAATAGAACACAATAACAGGAATCATGGCTAAAACCAACATAGCCATCATAGCACCCATATCAACTGCTCCATAACCTCCTCTCAAATACTGAATTGCAATAGGAATTGTTTTATAATCAGTACCGATAGTTAGATAAGGCAAAAGGTAGTCATTCCAAACCCACATGATTTCAAGAATAGCAATGGTAATTGCTGTACTTTTAAGCATTGGGATAATAACTTGAAAGAAAATCTGTGGAGGTGTAGCACCGTCAATCATAGCAGCTTCTTCCAAAGATAAGGGAATTGATTTAATAAAACCAGAGAACATAAAAGTTGACATACCACAACCAAAACCGATATAAATCAATACAATTCCCACAGGATTATCCAAATGTAAAATATTAGCCATTTTACTCATTGTAAACATAACCATCTGGAAAGGTACAATCATTGAAAAAACCAATGAATAATAAATTAAACTTGTTACTTTATTTTTTACACGAGTAATAAACCAAGCTAACATACTTGAAACAAGCAAAATACCCAAAGTAGAAGCTAAAGTAATCCAAAGTGAAAAACCAAAAGCCTTAAAAAACTTTATTTTCTGTATACCATTAGTATAGTTTAAACCACCAACAAAGGTTGAATCTTCATTTCCAAATGTTGGAAAACTAAAAGGTTCTGTTGAAATATAAAATCGGCTTTTAAACGAGTTCATACACACAATTAAGATTGGAAACAATACGTAAATAGCTGCTATTGATAAGAAAACAAATATGATTTTCTTTGAAGTAGTACGATTAATTGAATTTTTCACTGTTCAACCTCCTTACTTCTAGTAAGTCTAAGTTGAAGTAGAGCAATAGATGCAACAATTATCGTAAATACAACAGCCTTCGCCTGTCCAACCCCTTCAAAGCCACTTCGTCCATAGAAGGTATTATAAATGTTCAAGGCAAGCATTTCGGTCTGTTTACCTGGTTCACCAGCTGTTAAAGCTAAGTTCTGGTCAAACAACTTGAAGCCATTTGTAACTGTCATGAACAAACAAATTGTAATTGATGGCATAATTGTAGGAAGAATAATGCTAAACAATGTTCTCCAGTAGCCTGAACCGTCAATTGCCGCAGCTTCAAGCATATCTGAAGGAATATTTTGAATAGCAGCAATGTAAATAACCATCATATAACCAACATTTTGCCAGTTCATCAAAATAACCAAGCCCCAGAAACCATAACTTGGATCTGAAACAATTGTAGCTTCTTTTGTATATAGCAAAACACCGTTAATAATAACCTGCCAAATCCAACCAAGAACAATACCACCAATAAGGTTAGGCATGAAAAAGATTGTTCGGAATACATTTGTACCACGTACACCTTTGGTAAGCATAATTGCTAAAGCAAATGCAAATAGGTTAATTGTAATAACTGATACAACTGTAAATTTAATTGTTAGCCAAAGTGAAGAAGCAAAATATCCATCTACAGTAAAAGCTTTAACATAGTTGCTAATTCCAACCCACTTAGCGTTTGTTACATTCGTGAATTCACAAAATGAAAGATAAATACCCATAAACATGGGGATAAGGAACGCCATTAAAAAGCAAATGACGCCTGGCAAAGCAAATAAAGGAAAATATTTGCGTAAAACCTTTTCTATAACCACAGCTAAAAATCCTTATTATTAAAGAATCAAATCATTTTAAAAAAATACCCACCATCTGAAATCAAGACGGCGGGTACTTTTTTATATAGAATATTGTAATTTAACTAAATAACATTAGTTACCGTTTTTAATATTCCATTCTGCATTCCACTGCTCGCGAGCGGTGTTTGCAACTGATGCCCAGTCTGTCTTTCCTTCAAAGTATGAAAGAAGAGCTGAACCAAGAGCATTCTTCCATTCTTCTGAAGGAATAGCGTTGAATGTCCAAGTTACAGAAGATACACCTGGTTTGTTCATCCAAATGCTAACTTGCTGTGAAAGTGGATCTGATGGAAGTTCGTTTGCAGCAAAGCTATTGAAAGGAGTAATGAACATAAGGTCATTTGATACCAAAGCCTTTCCTGTTTCTGAACTGAACAACCATGTCAAGAATACGTCAGCGCCTTTCTGTGCTTCTGCAGAAGCATTCTTGTTGATACAGAGATAATTTTCTGTTCCAACACAAAGACCAGCGTTTTCTTCGCCATCGATTCCCATGTACAATGGAAGGAACTTAATGTTTTCAGCAGTAACTTTGTTTCCAGGAGTTCCCAAAATCTGAGCAGCTGCCCAGTTACCATTCTGTACCATAGCACACTGACCAAGAGCAAATTCAGCCATTGAATCGTCTACACTCTTTGATCCCAACAATGTTTTTTCTGTAACACTGTTGTTTGTATACAAATCCATAAGAGCTTTGAAGTTGTCACCATATTTGAATGACAATTCAGAAGAAGCCAAACCTGTTGTTAAAGGACTAGCTGATGGATCTTTTTCAGAGAATTCGTAGAACAATGGAACGTTTACAGTGTGTGTCTGCCATCTCCACTGGTTACCAGCTGACATTGATGTAGAAGCGAAAACACCCTTGATTCCAAGAGCTTCTTTGTTCTTCTGCATATCTTCAACAACAGCTTTCAATGTATCAAAGTTGTTGATTTCATCTGTTGAAGAAATAGCAACAGCTTTGTCTGCCAATGCGAAATATTTTTTCATGATTTCATCATTGTAAATAATACCATAACCTTCTACAGCGTAAGGAATAGCAGCAACTTTTCCGTCCAATTTAAGAGCCATAGACTTGTCAGCTAAAAGACCATAGAATGATGTTCCATCAAGAACAGCAGCTTCGTCTTTTGAGTTAGCAAGACCTACAGGTCCGTTTGTCTGGAAAATAACAGGTGGGTTTGATTTAGCCTGTTCTGATTTCAATGTCTGTTCGTATGAACCAGATGCAGCTGTTACAACTTTCAATGTGTATCCAGGGTTTTCCTTTGCAAATGCAGGAGCAACCTTTGTTTCGTATACTTCAGCGATTTCAGGTTTGAAATTCAAGAAATATACTTCCTGTGGTTCTTGTTCTTTGCTACAACCAGCAACAAGACAAACCAAAAGAATTGCTAAGACAATGCTTGCAATTTTTTTCATTATGTTCTCCTTTTGGAAGCATAGCTTCCGAATGAATTGTTATTAAATACAGAATACTCCACCTTATTGAATTTGTCAAGAATAATTTTTTTTTATTTATAGCAATTTGTATTATTGCCGATGATAAAATATGAATAAATTTTTAGTTTTTCTTTCAATTTTTTTTCTTTTTAGCTTTTTTTCCTTTGCAGAAAATTTTACTCTTACAATAAATGATTTACGATTAGAACCTGTATTCAATTTTGCAGAAGCAGAACCAGTGCTAGAAGGCTATAATCTTTATATCAGAAAATTACCTCAAGTTGAATCTGTCATGCTTACAGAAACAACAAAGGACCCTTTAGGCTTAGAGGCAAACTATGCTTACCGAGCTTTACAATGGAATTCTACAAATGGAAATGAAAACAGAATGTTAGATGGCAAAGTCCTTCAATCTGAATATTCAAAATTCAGTATTTTAGATTCCTCTGTACAAAATGACAAAAGCTTTGGTGAAGCATTTTTACTGTTTATACCTACCACCATGGTATATGGCTACCCTTGGACAAGAAATGGCAAAGTTTCCATTGGACCTGGAACTTTTATAATTATTCTCTGCTTTGGTGCAAAATTCGCAGACTACTCAAAGGGATTTGGAGACAACCCTTTTATGTTTGATTTAGATAAAAGTCCTACCAAAAACGAAGTAAAAAATCAAAAAGTAACCTTAACTGACAGTTATAACCCTTCAGCTGCTGCCAGTTTTGAAGCTATAGCAAAAAATTCTTCTGGAAATCTTATTTTTTCCCAAGGACCAGACTCTCTTGTAAACGATATTATCGCTTCCTTAAACTGTATGGATTTTTCTAAACCTGTAGATTTAGTCCTTGCCATAGATGCCACAGGCAGCATGAAAGACGATATTGAAAAACTCAGAGAAGAACTAACTGAAAAACTAGTAGAACTTGTAAATTCAAAGCAAGGGCAGTTTCGCATAGGATTATTACTATACCGAGATTATAGCGATGGATTCCGGCACAACGGACTTCCTGTAAAAGTTTTCCCCTTCACACAAGATTTTTCTGAATTTGAAAAGCAATTAAATTCCTTTACAATTCGAGGTACTGAAGGTGGTGATATTCCAGAAGCTGTTTACGAAGCTCTTTTTGCATCCCTAGAATTTTACAAATGGAACCCTTTTGCTAACAAAAAGATTATTTTAATTGGAGACGCAGAAGCTCATCCTAGACCACGAGGCACAGGTAAATACACAAAAGAATTGGTGGCATCAACCGCACTTTCTTTGGATATTGCCATAGACACAATCATCACGCCAGATGGAAAAACATCTGCAGATAGAAAGGCAAAATAAAATTATTCCGTTACGAAAGATTCTGGAGCAGCTTTTCTAAGTTCAAATTCTGGAACTTTGTCTAAATCCAACTGAGCCAACTTTTTATAGGCTTGAGGAAGAATTCCAGAATAATCGCTTTCATAGTAGGACAAAATTCGCTGAAGATCCGGAATTGCCTGTTGCCACTTTTTTTCTTTTATTTTCATGTGGGCAATTTCATATTCAGCCTCTACCACAAGAGCCATATCAGAGCTATAGCGAATAATTACAGCCTCATAATAAGCTTGAGCAGCTTTAACATTTCCATCATCATAACTTGATTGAGCTAATTGAATAAGTTCTTCTGCAGAAAGATCTGATGGAATATCTTTGGGAACAGAATAGCATCCAGAAAAAATAATAATCGTAAAAATTGTTGCCAAAGCAACATAAAAAAACTGTTTCTTCATATAAAAAGTTTAACACAAGGCACAAGCATGGTCAATTAGGGAATGGGATGTTTAAAAACCAAAAAAGCTATTACTCTTCTGTTTTTCCTAAAGCAATAATTTCATCTAAATCAATTTTAGCACAGCAATCCGTAATATCAACAAAATTTCCTGTCCTCAAATAAAACAAACCACAAGAAATTTTTTCTTCTTGAATGGAAAAAATAGCAGCCATTGCTTTGCGATAAGCAGCTAATTGAAGATAATAAATTTCAGGTTGCTCTGAGGCATTGGTTTTGTAATCAATTATTGCGTAGCCTCCATCTGCACGCTTATAAATTAAGTCTATAGAACCACGTAAAATATATTTACCGATTTTGTAATAAAAACCAAATTCTGTTCTAATCCAAGTTGCATTTTGCGCCTCTTTTCCTATAGCTGAACTACAAAAATTTTTTGCTAATTGCGAACAAACAGAATCTAATATTTCTTGCTGTTTTTTATTTAAAGCTAAAACTAAGCTAGCTGGAACATCAACGAGTTCTTTATTTATAAAAGCTTCAAGATATAGGTGAGCAACTGAACCAAAATCAGTAGCAAGAAATTTTTCGCCCCCTTTTTCGGTACCTATTAATTCATCAATTTGAATAGATAAGTTATTTTTAATTGGTTTTTCTTTAGGAAAAACTTCTTCCACTGATTCCAAGTGACTTGGTGATTTATAGGGCCACTCTAAAATCGGAGTTTCAATAGGTGGCAGTTCCTTGTAATAAGGAGAAAAATAATCTGCAAAGTTTTTTTTCCAACTCAAAGTGTTTTTTATTTTTACATCTGAAGTTTTGTCTTTTTCCCAATAAGAAGCTGAGATTTTTTCAAATACAAAGGGAGCGTCCCTTACAACTTGTATTTCATTGTCTTCGCTTTGAACAAGGCATGCACAAATAAGGGGAGATAGTAAATTCAAAAAAGAACAACAGATTTTATCTTCGTCATCATATTCAAAGGGGAATTTACAACTTCCTGTAACATATAAGTAGGATTCTGCCCTAGTCATTGCAACATACAAAAGACGTCGTAGTTCAGCTTCTTCTTCTTTATCTTCCATTTCTTTTGCTACAGAGTAAAAATAATTTTTTTCAGCCTTAACTAATTCTGGTGGCGAAGGAAGATTAAGTGTTACGCCCCATTTTTTTGAATAATACACAGCTTTCGGATTTTTATTTACAACTCCTCGTCCATGGCAGCAACATACAAAAACAACAGGAAATTCCAATCCCTTACTGGCATGAATTGTCATAAGTTGAACAGCATTTCCTCTTTCTAAAGGAATGTCTAAATCATTCAATTTTAATTCATTATTTGCCAAAGCAGAAAGGCTATCCAAAAAACTTGCCATACTTTTGCCTGCCAAGTCTGCCTTTCTTGCCATTTCAAATAAGAAATCGTAAAGCTGAGAATACTGTTGAACTGAATCATTCCATAGGGTTTCATAACGATAGCCTAATTCATACCATAACTTTGAAATAGTAGCGGTTATAGGTTCTATTCCCACAGTTTGTGCAACATTTTTATATAATTCACATCCTAATAAATACTTTGCTTTTTCTTCAACAGGAAGAATATCTGCAACTTTTTCATCAAATATTGTTTCAGGCTTTTGACACAAAAGCAACTCAAGACTGTGGCAAGAAAGAGCAATAAATGGAGAGCGCAAGAAAACACTATAAGCCACAATGTCTTTTGGGTATAAGCATAGTTTTAAAAAATTATAAATATCATTGGTTGGAGCATCAGAAAAAAAACTACCCATAGAATCTGTAGAATAAGGAATTTGCTGAAGTCGAAGATGTTTTTCAAAATAATGCTGATGGGTTTTTGTTCTAAAAAGTAAAGCTATATCCTGGGGATTAGCCTTTTTTAAATCAATTAATTTTCTTATTTCTTGAGCTACAAATACAGCTTCACATTCTTCTTTTTTTAAGCGTCTTTCATCTTCTGCTGATTCCTCCTCATTAAAAAAACAAAACTTTAATCTTTTCTCTTTTTTTTCCTGAATATCTATTTTTTTTCCAGCTAAAACTTCAGTATATTCAGCTTCATAAATTGGGAAATCGCCATTAGCTTCTGGTTTTTTAAATACCCCTAAAAAATCCAAAAATTCATTGCCCTTTTCATCTTTTTGCTTATTCCCTCCAAATATTTCGTTAAAAGATTTAATTAAATCAGGATGAGAACGATAATTACTAGAAAGATACAATAGGGGTGAAACACTTTCAGCTCCATCTGTTTGTAATTCATTTGCTAAAGAGCGAAAAACAGAAACGTCGGCGCCTCGGAATCGGTAAATCGATTGTTTTTCATCTCCAACAAAAAACAATTTGCTTTTTTCTAGATTATTCGCCGTAACAGGAGCTGGGTTTAAGCTATCTAATTTTTCTGCTAAACAGAAAAGCATTTCTTTTTGCAAATTATTATCATCTTGAAACTCGTCTATCATTATAGCTTTATATGTTTCTTTTTCCATTTGTCTAACATCATAATTTTCTTGCAAAATTCGCAAAGCTAAATATGCTGAATCAGAAAAAGTCAAAACTCCAGCTTTTCGCTTTTGTTTCAAATAGTCGTCTTGAAATTCTTCTAAAAGTGGCACAAGATGATTAATTAAATCTTGTTGACTTAAAAACGAAGCTAAACCAGACAGAGAACTGTAAAGGGATTTTAAATCTTTTACTAGGGAAACACAGGGATTTGAATCAGCCTTTTGACCTTGTAAGCTTATAAAAGAAAATTTACTTACATACAAACAGAAGTTTATATATTCATTTTTTTCTGGGCAAGGTTCAAGAAAAGCCTTAGCTAAATTCGTAAAAAATGCAGTTTTCTTTTTGCTTCCATTTTCTTGACTGAAAACTTGTAGTTGTCTGATTAAATCCAAGGCTTGAGTTACTAACAAATCCCATTTTTCAAGAGCGTATTTCTGCTGTTGAAAAAATTGGCTTCGGAATGGAACAGGTTCGCATATTTTTGAATAATTCAATACAGTTTGAACAAATATTTCATCTGCCAGTTGCTCTAAAGAATTAGTTCGAGCCAACTCTTGAATTGCAAAGTTATTTCGATGAGTTAAAACAAAGGGCAGAGCCATGGTTTTAGCCAAATCTGTAGCCATTTCGTTATCAATTACAAAGTCTGGTTTAATTCCGTAGGCATAGGATTTTTGTCGCACAATATAAGAACAGTAAGAGTCTAAAGTTTGAATCTTTGTAGTAAAAAATTCTGCAACAGCTTCCTTTGCATACGGATCATCAAATTTTGTGGCAATTTCAAAAAGAGTTTTGTATATTCGGCTATACATTTCGGTGGTAGCTTTTTTTGTAAAAGTGAGAGTTAAAATCTGGCTAACCTTGTATTTTTTAATGCAGACTAAATATGCAAATCTTCTAGCAAGAACAAATGTCTTACCGGAACCTGCTCCAGCCGCCGTTACAGTATTTCCCATAAAGGTTACCGCATTACGCTGTTCGTCACTTAAACTTCTTGAGTTTTCGGAACCATCTCCTTCGAGTAACCATTTTTCTACTGCACTTTGGCTCATACTTTTTCTCCTGAAACAGTATAGGTTGTCCTACATAAAGTTTTCCATGAACAGTCTTGGCAAGTTTGAAAAGATATTTGTGTTAATTGTTCAAAATTAGCAGTTTCCAAGGCAGTTACATATTCATCTAATCTAGCTTCAAAGCCTTCTAGTAATTTTTCGAAACCTTCTGCTCCATCTCGGTTTAAGCCTTTTTTTCTTCCACCAAAGTCACCAATTATTGGAATAAATTCTGACTTTTGAATACTAACAAAAGCAGCTTTAGAAACAGATTCTTTTACAGTTTGATTTTCCCACAAAGTAACGTACATAGGCATCTGAAAATTACTTACAACTCCATTATCATCAGGGAAACATTCTTTTTTAGAAGGAAGTGAATTGGTTTTAAAATCTAAAATCAGAACTTGTTCATCAGCAGAAACAAGGACACAATCTAAACGCCCGAAAAGAATACAATCTTTCCCAGTTTTAGTTTTCTTTTCGCTAAACAATTCTTTTTCTAATGCAACAACTGTGTAACCCTTCAACCATTCAGTAAAAAAGCAAAAAAAGGAATGTAGCACAGAATAAAAAGCCTTGTTTTGTGCATTCAAAAGTTCTTTTGTTAAAAGACTAGCTGAATACTTGCTTATAACTTGATTAACAGCTTCTTTCAAGAAATGTTGATTTTCCAAAGAAAGATACTTTTGACCTAAGGAATTTATTTCAGGTGGTTCTAAAACTTTTTTTGCATCCTTGTAGCGACTTAAGTACAGATTTATTATATCGTGATAAATTGTTCCCACCCATGCATCTTGCATTAACTTTGCGCCTGTAGATGGTTCTTGAAGCTTCAAAATTCGCTTAAAAAACCACCTTCTAGGACAAATAAAATAATCATTTAAGGCAACTTGCGAAACCATAATTTTGTTGCCTTCATTAATATCCTGAACTTTATTTTTTATTATACTGGCTGAATCCGAAAAATCTTGAATTGGTTTTTCGTTACAAATTGATTTTGAGGCTATTTCGTACCATTGATTAAAACCTGCTTTTTGCCAGTAAGCAAGTTTTTTTAGAGGAAAATCTTCGTTATACTTTTTTAAAGCCAATAATTCCTGAACAAATAAATCTTCTGAATTACATTGTTCTAAAGATTCAGGGCGACCTTTTTTTTCTTCTTTAACAATAAAATAACTATGGGGAACACTGTAACCTGTAAAATTTTTCTCTGAACAAGTAAAGCGAACTATACCATAACTATGCCGATGATATAATTCAATAAAAGCAGAAGAAAAATCAACATCTAAAAGATGCATATTTTGGCGTTTTGATTGGGATAAAAAGTTTAATTGCTTGAACATAGCAGAAAGTTCCCCTTGGGAACCTCCTGGAATTATATGGCAATAAGCTGGTGCTGTTGCAGCAAGTTTGTAAGGAACAACAGAAACACCAACCTTAAGCTCTTGAGGAACATACTCTTTTTCTAAAACAGTGGAAATAAAAAAAGCGAAATGCTCTTTTATTGTTAAATCAGCATAATTTTCCTCGATATCGATAAGAATTGCTAATTCTGAAATACATTGTCCAAGAATAGAATCAGCTTCTACAGAAAAATTTGTTTCATCAAATAAGGCTTGTTTAAACTGAAAATATGCAGACTGAATATTTTTAAAAGAATTTGCTTTGCATAAGGCATTACAGTTCTTTTTTATTTCTTGGTACAAAGCTTGTTCTCTATAACTTTTTGGATCTGCATTAAATGTTTTCTCCCAAATATCAATATTTTTTTCATTTTCTGTGTAGGAACATAAACAACAGTTATCAATTCCATACTGAAGCAACAAATCCACAGCTTCTTTATCCTTCCAGGGAAGATGTCGATTAAGTAAAAGTTCCTTTAATGAATCAAAAGAAAAACCTTGCTGAACACATTGCTGTATTTGGGAAAAAAATCTTCCAGCTCCATATTCACCAAGACCTTTTCCAGTGTGCAAAACAGCAGGAATACAAAAAAGTTCCAGTTCCCGCATGATATATGCGCCCCAGTTATCCATATCAGGAACACTAATAACAATATCTGTATAATTACATTTTTTTTGCTCCACCAAATTTCGGATAAAAACAGCCATCTCTCGTAACTCAGTACGACTATTGGAATACATTGTACATTCTGGCTGAAAAACAGACTCTTTTTCTTGGTCTAGTGAAATAATTGTCACTTGTGGAGCTGATTTTAGGATTTCTTTATATTCACAATAATCAGTTAATATTTCTGGATACAAAACAACATATTTGAATCCGGTATCTTTAAAAGGCGGAGTTTCCCAAGCTGGATCAAAAAGATTATTGTCATCTAGAAATTTTTTATATTCATTATATAAAACCAACAAATCATCATCGATTCCATCTGATGAAATTGATTTTTCTTTTACAGCTTTTTCAAAATTTTTTTTCCAAGAAGATAAAGATGGAAACAAAGAGGAAATCCAATTTGCAAATGAAGAAACTTCAGAAGCATAATTTTCAGTAATCAGACTTGATAAAAGAGGTGTATTTAATGCCACCATTTCTTTATTTCTTTCTATAAGGTCAGTGGCAAACAGTTTTCTAAGAACAGAAGGAATACTTTGCCTGTTTTGCTGCTGAGAACGAATTGCATTACTTTTAAAAACATCCCAAGCAATAAAACGTTCTTTGGCAACAGCAGGAAGTATTTCTAAAACCTTTTCCATCCATAGATTCGAAGAAAAACTTGTAGGAAAAACAAATATCACATCCAAATCTGATAAAAACTGATGTAAAATAGATTCTGTATAAGAACTTTTTTGATTATGGTTCAATATCTTTTGCCTCATTCCAAAAAATATCCATTTCCTGCAGATGGTTACTATCCATGGATAAATCACTTAAAGCCATCTTTTTTTCTACATATTTAAATCTACGACAAAATTTTTCATTCGTTCTGGATAAAGCCACAGCAGGATCAACTTTATACCGTCGTGCTAAATTAACCACTGAAAATAACAAATCCCCAATTTCAGCTTCTAAATTTAACTGAGCTTTGTTTATGGTTTTACTAGAACCTTGAATAAAGGCATTTATTTGATTTTCGTTTTTTTCTTTTTCTGCTGAAAGGATTTTGGCCGCTTGACGAACTTCCTCTAGTTCCTCTAAAAGCTTATCTTCTATTTGCTGAACATTTTGCCAATCAAAGCCTTTTTTGCTAGCTTTTTTTTGCAACTTCGCTGCTTTTGTTAAGGGAGGGAAACCTTTGGGAACCTCATCTAAAATTGATTCAGTACCACGACCTTCCACATTTCGCTTAATCTGATCCCATTGAGAAAGAACTTCTGCAGAAGAGGAAATTTGCCCTTTCATCTGGGAAACTCCTTCTGATTCCTTAAAAACATGGGGATGTCTACGAATTAATTTTTCTGATACATCTTTCATTACATCTGAAACAGAAAAAGCCCCTTGTTGCTGATACATATATGCCATCATAAGCACATTAAGCATAACGTCTCCTAATTCTTCTTTTACATGAAGAATATCTCCGTCAGTTATGGCCTCTATTGCTTCAAAGGTTTCTTCTATCAAATCTCCACGTATAGACAAAGGCGTTTGTTCCTTATCCCAAGGGCAGCCATCTGGAGCTCTCAACTTTTGAATAACCGAAAAGAATTGCTCAAAGGATTGCAATAATTCCGTCATATTAATATTGAATCCACTAATTGTTTGAATGTAATATCAAAAGGAATATTATTTGTTTCTATATTACAAGAAATAGAAAACAAACCATCGTTTTCAATAATTATATCGCCTTGTTGGGCAAAGCCCAAAACAGGAGAAGGCATATTAAATAGAGAAAAACTAAAGGGTATAGCAGAAGGTTTTCCAAGTTCCGAAACTACCATTCCACTGCACAAAGCTTGCTCATTTTTTGTTGTACAATAAGAAATATCAGCCATAATAACCCCTATATAATAATAACCTTTACCCTGCTTATTAGAAACAAGGCAAAAGTGCAGATTACAATTTTCTGCTAAAACCGATTCTATGTCAATAAAAAAAGAAGAAAAGTTTGTATTTTATTTTTAAATTTTTAAATCTGAATATGCAAAGTGTTCGAGCCGTCTTTTAGAGTTTCAATTTTTTTAACAAAAAAATCGATATTGCTACTTACAAAAATCGCACAGTAGGCAGACACAATACAAGCAAACAAAATAAAAAAAGCAAGATCCAAAGCGTCATTAGAGAACATCGGTCTAGACACTAGAAACACTAACATGGCTAAAATCATTAAAATTCCTGAAACAATCCACTTTCGCATAGAAATATGGGCAATTTTTCCTTCTTCCACATAATTTTCATCTATTTTTTTCATTAGCAAAGTAATAATTTCATCATTACCAACTAAAGGAACTTTTAATGGTTCTGCACATTTTTTTTCTGCCAAAGAAAAAAGTCTAATTTCTGTTCTGCATTTTTTGCAAAAAAGAATATGCAAAGAAACACTCCAGGGCAATCGTTGATTTTTATCTAATTCCAAAAAGCAATCCATAATTTGATCACATTTTTTTCCCATATCAATACCTCTCTTTAAGCAAGTATACTTTGCTAAAGTTTTTTTTCTAATTTTTCACGCAAAAGTTTTTTTGCTCTAAAAATATAAGATTTTACAGTGTTCAGAGGAACATCCATAACCTTACAAATCTCTGCATAGGGCATATCATAAAAAAAATACAAATCTAAGCAGATAGCATAATTCTCAGGCAATTCCTTCATTGTTTGCCTAACCACTTCTATTGTAAGTCGCCGAATTTCCCTTTCTTCTGGCGTCCAGTCTATATCAAACAATAGAGTTTCATCGCTTAGAGGAAGATATTCTTTTCGACGCTTGATTGAATTTAACGCCGTCGTGTATGCAATTCTAGTAAGCCACGTAGAAAAAAGGGATTCCCCTTTAAAAGTAGAAATTTTTGTATACACCTTAATAAATACATCTTGAATAAAATCCTCAGTATCCGTCTGGTTTTTAAAGAAACTCATTCCCAAAGCAAAAACTCTACGGTAATAAAGTTTAATTAATTCTACAAAAGCTTCTGAACTTCCACCAATAGCTGACCGAACTAGTATTTCTTCATTGTTGCTACCAAGCGCTAAGGATTTTTTGCCTTCCTCATTCCTCTCTATCATTTTCTTTTGATTTTGGATAAACTTTGTAAAAGACAATTAAACAGATTCCAATTGTTAGTGGTAATAATCCCCCAAGAACAGAATATGATATACCTTGGGCTAGATACAAAATTAGCGAAAGAACAAATCCTATTCCTGTTAAAAGCAAACCGGTAAAAAGCGAAAACAACCTAAAGTCAAAAGGCTTCGGGTTAAAATGCCCTGTTTTTATTTGCAAAGAAATTTCACGATGTCTCCAAAGCAAATAAAAAAATACCACTACTCCACCGATTACAATTCCAACTATAGGGATGATTGCAACAATCACCTGTGCTGCTGGAGATGCAATTAGTTCTTCCATTTCTTCCTCCAAGATATCCATTCAATTTTGACCCAATAAAATGAGAAAAGTTGCATTTTTTTTTCATTTATTTTATTTATTATTGAGATTCAGTTGGAATTTCTGTTTCAATAAATAAATAGGTTTCAAAATACAAAGCGGAAATGCTTCCCATTACAAGTTCTTGATTTATCATTTCCAAAAGTTCATCTTTAATGTATGACTCACCTAAAGATTTTAAAGTTGCAAAGGTTCTCTGATTAAAATAATTTACAATAATGCTTTGGATTTTACGACGCTTTCCAGATAGTTCTTCATAAAAGGCTATATCTTTGCTTTCATAAGAAAACCAAGGCTCGATAACAAGGGCTGCAACCTCTGAAGAATTAGAATCACTGGCTGTAAAAGTACGGATTTGCCCCATTTCTGTAAAGGTACCAAATTGCTCGCTTAATTCTTCTGGCGAAGGATCCGCTTGGCGTAAATCCTTTCCAGGAGTCGCATGTCGTACAGCGTAAACAATTATTGTTCCCAAAATAATTACGGCTAGCAAAAAGAAAATAATCATATATAATACAGATACAAAAGTTAGGGGCTTCTTCATAAAAACATTTTAGCAGATAAATAAAGTTTTACACAAGGGTAAAACTAAATATACAAAAGTTATCAAATTGAAACAAAGGCAAATTTTTTACTAAAAAAATATAATAAAATATGTAAAAAAACTGTAACTGAAAAAAACTTTAATGGTATATAACGCTATAACTAAAAAATCCATACAAGTTAAATAGACCTTTAGTTATAGCAGAAAATATTTAAGGCTTATCTTAAATCCTCAAAAAATTGTAATATAATAGGTTTAAACTTAGTTTTAACAGAATCTTCCACAGTTCTGTAGGCTCTTTGCTTTGCTTCAGACTGAGAAATATGAGCTTCTCGACCATTTTCAGTGTAGGGAACCAACACCTTTTGGGTTACGTTATCTAAAAGTTCAACATTAAGAACATATCTAATGTATTCATATTTGTTGTTGCCATCCATTTTTTCCATTATAACTTTGCCATTTAAACTGTAACGTGCTTCTTCGTCAACTTCTGCAATTCGTAATCCAACCTCAGCCAAGGTAGCTTCTAAAGCACCTGAAATTCTATCTTGGGAATCACCTTCTACGTAAACTGAAACCCTTATTTTCTCCGTTTGCCTAGAAGACATAACTGCCAAAGCCGCTGGACTTACATAATCAATAGAAGTCAAGCGATACATATCAGGATGAATTCCAGCAAGCAAAGCCATATCCACTTGATTTTCTTGAGCCAAGTTTGTTGCATTTTGTAATGCTGCCAAGGCTTCAAAGGTTCCATCGTTGGAATCTGCAAAAACAATTTCACTGTTGATTACTTTATTTCTAGCATCGATTTCTTGGCGATAATATCGTCCTGATTCTTCTCGATTAATCTGAGCTAAAACATAAAAAGTTCCGTCTTTACTTTCCCATACTTCTTTATAACTCACACCAACAATATCTTTAACAGAAGATACTGTTGCTATGGAGCTTGTAAAATCATAGGCAATTTCATACCCTTTTTTATCGTTTCCAGATATGATTTTAGAACTATCAGAAACAGAAGACACATTTTGGACAATGCTTTTTACTAGCATAGACAAAGCGTCGTTTTCTGCAGTACGTCGATCGACACCAGAACCAACTGCATTCAAATAATCAGAACTTGAATACACATTATCAGGAGCAAGAACCCATTCTGGAGCATTTTTTGTAACAGCAGCCGATGAAGTACAAGAAAAAAATGAAAAACCACATAACACTGAACAAATTAAACAAACTACCTTAAACATATTGTCTCCATTAAATTTAAAGATGAACTATCCACTTTGGTTGAATAAGTTTTTTGTGAATAAATACTACCTGATTCAGTTTTATACTGAATTACCACGTCATATTCTCCTGGAACAACATTTAAACCCGTAACCCATGCCGTGGCTGGAAAATATCTTGAAGAGCGAACATCTGCTCTCTCTGTCACTTCATTTGAAATCATAGAACCAAATTCTAACAATGAAAAAATAATTGATGCTTCAGCACTAACATTTTCAGATTCTGCCATTTCTCCAAACACAGAAGTAGAAAGAGACTTGGATATGGATCTAGTTATAGCTTTCAAATACAGCAAAGCCTGCTTTTGCTCAAATGTATCCATAGCAATATTTTCTATGCTTTCAATCTTTTCCATTTTTGTAGAAGCAACTTCATTTCCATTTGAATCAATTACAGAAACTTCTATGTCCTTAACTACTGAAGCTTGTTTTTTCATTATAGGCAATGCTAATTTATAATAAACCGAAGCATCAACAGCCATCACTCTTGTAACATCTTCAACCTTTATAGGTGCTCGCCCTGTAAAAGCAATTATATTCAGTCTGCATTGATCTTCAGGTACATTAAATTCTTCTTCTATGCAAGATGGCATAGAAAAATCATAAATAGACGGCTGAAGCTCAAAAGCATTTTTTATATACTTTTTGTCAACTTCTGCAGAATCTAATTTACCGGTACTTCGATATAATATCAAACTTAAATATCTAGCTAATGCTGAATTATGGAATTCCACATTTGGCACATCAACTGTGTTTATTCCATTTTCTGAATTACTTACATTTGCTTGAGCAATTAAGTCTGCATATTGGGCAGATGAAGTTTTTAACTTATTATCAAAGCGACGTATTTCTACAAAAGCATCTTCTATATTCCCTTGATGAATATAGTTTAATGCCATAAAAATATTCGTATAAATATCTTCGTAAAGTTCACCCGCATAATCTATTACTGTGTCGTTTATTAAAAATGAAGAAATTGATTGTGTAATACTTTTTGAAAAAAATTCATATATTTTTTGCTCTGCTACAGTAAGTTCTTCGTTAGACCTAGAATAATCTTCACTATAATGAGATATAAGACCGCGATCCAAGTTATAAAGCACTTCATCGTGGGAAGAATATAAAACAGAACTATCAGTTTCTAGAACTTGATAAATTCCTTCATAATCCCCACTAGAAAGAGACGCATCTATAGCCGAAAAATCATAATCTGCTGCCGTAACACAAGAAGTAAAAAATACAGTACATAGGGCAAAAACAGAACAAAAAATATTACAAACAGTTTTCATCACATACGAACATTAGAGCGCTTGATAATCTTTTTTATTTCTGAATTTTCACCAATCCAGAGTTTTCTATTAGATTCAATATCAATAAGTTCAGCATATACCCAATATGTTCTACTGGAAGTTTTATCAGCTTGGTCTACCATAGTTTTTACAGAACCGATTAACATAAAATCAGCTCCTGTTTCATTAGCTAATCTTTTTGCTGTTTCTTCGCTAGCCCAACTTTGTTGTTCTTCTCTTTCTGTACGAAGTTCGCCTCGTTCAGAAGCACTGGCGACGAAATCAACTTTACCGCTATTAATTAAAGCTGTTTCAAATTTCTTTGTTAAGATAGAAGTATCAATATGCTCATCACTATCATTTCTGAAAGAACCAACAATTACAACTGGTAATTTCCCATTTGTACGAACATAATTTGTGATTGCTGGGGCATTCACGCAATCTGCAATTAAGGAATCAGCCACAATTCTAACATCTGTATCATTCCAATAACCACTTAAGTCTGTAATAGTATCTGTGTCTACTCTTTCTACCTTTGTAGAAGAACAACTAGTAAATACCAACAAGGTACAAATAAAAACTGAAATAACTGAAAACCTAAAAATGTTTTTCATGTATTACTCCTTTGAAAAATATATTAATATTATATCACAGTTTTAGATTCTTGTCATATACAAACAAAACTAAAACAAAAGTTTTATAAACAGAAAATAATCACTTTTCCATCATCATATATGCAATAACTAAGGAATCATTTACAAGATTTTCGATAATTGTATATTCATTTGGTTGATGAGCGGTTTCGTCCATGCGACTCCACACTACAGCGTTAAACCCTGCTTTTCTAAGATATGCCCCAACTGTGCCTCCTCCGATTCCAATTGGTCTAGCTTGTACTCCTCTTACCTTTTGAATTGCTTCTTTTAACTTTAAAACTACAGGAGCATCAGTAGGTGTGGCAGGAGATTCAACAGCTTGAACTTCTTCAATTTCCACTTTTACACCAAATTCTTTTTCCACTTCTAAAACACAGCGATTCACTTCTTGTCGAATTTGATCTAAACTGTAGCAAGGCAATATTCGGCAATCCATAGAAAATACATCTTCCCCAGGAATTGTGTTTATATTTGGAACATTAGCTTCTTTTTTTGTTGGCTGAAAGGTGGAATAAGGTGGCTCAAACAATTCATCTCGCTTATTGAAAACAGACTCTAAAGCATTAATTTTTATCGCAAGATGGCATCCTGCCAAAGCAGCATTATTTCCTTCGTCTGGGCGGCTACCGTGGGTTTGTTTCCCATGCACAGAAACCTTTAGCCACATAAGATTTTTTTCTGCCACTTCGATAGTTTCCCCTTTAGCATCTCCACCATCTGGAATTAAAATCAAATCCTCTTTTCCAAAAAGATTATGTTCTTTAAGCAAAAACTTAATTCCGTAATCAGAACCAACTTCTTCATCTGCTACAAATAAAAGTTTTACAGTATAAGCTGGAGTTATACCATTTGCAACAAAAGCCAATGCAGCAAACACACCCGCAACTAACCCCTGTTGATTATCTTCCACACCTCTACCATAAAGGCGACCATCTTTTTTAACCACAATCCAAGGATTTGTATCCCATAAAGATAACTCTCCTACTGGAACAACATCTGTATGTGCCATAACCCAAAGCCTAAGTGAATCATCCTTGCCAGGAATTGTGGCAACAAGATTTGGGCGTATTCCACTTTCTACTCTCTTATCAGGAGCATCAAAACGCTGAAGCTCAGTAATTCCCTGGGTTTTAAGCCACTTTTCCAAAGCTTCCACTTTTTTTATTTCTCCTTGACCTCCGCTTTCTGGTGCCAAAGCAGGATAAGAAGTAAGCAAAGTTTCAAGTTCCACTATTTTTTCTGTACTTTCTTCTATATATTTTTTCACAATTTCAAAATCTTGTTCCATAAAAAAACTCCTATATACAATATTAAAACTACTTTTGGGACTTTTGATAAACCTTCCAGGTTGAAGCAATCAAAGTATCTAAATCAGAATGAACTGGAATCCAGCCCAATGTCTCTTTAGCATAAGATGATGTTGCACACAAACAATCAGTGTCACCTGGACGACGTCCTACAATTTCAGCTGGAATTTCTTTACCAGTTATTCGCCTTGCAGCAGATAAAACTTCCTTTACTGTTATACCAACTTCGCTACCAAGGTTTACGCAAAGACTTTTTTGATTTGAGTTTATATATTCAATAGCTTTCACATGGGCAACTGCTAAATCTGTTACATGAACATAGTCTCGAATACAAGTTCCATCTCGGGTATTATAATCTTCACCAAAAATATTTAGTTTTTCCCTTTTCCCCAAGGCAACTTCCATTATCACAGGTAGTAAATTTGCAGGGTTTGATTCTAAGCCACAAGGGAAACCTTCTTCATCATATCCGGCTGCATTAAAATATCGTAAAGAGGCGTATTTTAAACCTTTTAGCTTATCATACCATTCCATAAATCTTTCTATTTCTAGTTTGGTAAAACCGTAATAATTTTCTGGATTTTTAGGATGTTTTTCGTCTAATGGAAGATATTCTGGAGTACCAAAAACTGTAGCACTAGAAGAAAAAACCATAATTTTGCAGTTATGCTTTACTGCTGAATTCATTAGGTTTATTGTACCAGTGATATTCTTTACGGAATATTTTTCTGGGTGAATCATTGATTCTCCTGCAGCCTTTAAAGCTGCCAGGTGAACAAAAGCATCAAAACCCTCGGAAAAAGCTGCATCCAATGTTTCAGGATAAAGAATATCCCCAGAAATAAATTTATTTTCAGGAAATAAATTTTGAAGCAATCCAGAAGAAAGGTTATCAAAAACAGTTACAGAATGACCTGCCTTCATTAATTCTTTTACAACATGGCTACCAATATATCCTGCGCCACCAACAACTAAAATCTTCATAATAATTTAGTATATTGGGAATTATTAAGTATTTCAACAGAAAAACTAATTGGTATAATGAAAAAAGAATTAAGGTTAATTATAGAAAGGACTGACCCCTTTACAATTTAGGAATCAGTCCTTAAAATCTGCTTAATTAAACTGTCCAATAATTGGGACACTTCACTAAACACAAGGTTTAAAAGCCTAACTTTTTTTGATTTACTTTATTTATTCATTAGGTATTCTGCCACTGCTTCGTAAGCAGGTATTGAAGTGGGATCAATATATTTATTAGAAGCTAAATATGAAGAGGCGAATCTAGCAATTACCATTTCTGCTTCTGGGTCAATATAAATTGCTTGGCCATGTACCCCACGAGCCATATATGCACCATTGTCATTATTGGTAATCCACCACATATTTTTATAACTCCAACCATCTAACAAGGGATATTCACCACCCTTTGCAAAAACTTCAGGGTCTCCACCTTCTTGAATCATTTTTACTGCTTCTTGAGGAATAATTTGTCTTCGACCAATTTTTCCTTCGTTTCGCATTAATTCACCAAACATAGCCATATCTCTAAGGTTTAAGTTAAAACCACCCCCAGCATATGCTATTCCTGCTGGATCAACTTGGTAATATCCATCGTATACTGCACCCATTGGCTGCCAAATTTTTTCGGAAACTAAATCTGCAATACTTTTATTTGTTACCTTTGAAACTAACCATCCAATAACTTCTGTATTTACAGTTCGGTACCCGAATTCTTCACCATGTTCTTGGTTTGGGATTTTCTTAAGGGTTGGAAGATATTCATAATAATCTTTAGGACCTGTATAGTCTGCCGGACGGAACACATCTCCTGACTCTGCAAAACCCCAAATTTCTGCATTAGGATTGTTATAGTCTTCGCTATATTGAATAGCTGTAGTCATATCCAACACTTCTTGAACGGTTGCACCAGCAAATCCAGACTCTGAAAGCTCTGGTATATAATCCGTAATCAAGCGACTTGGATCAATCTTTCCTTCCGCAATTAAAATCGAGGCAATAGTTCCCGCAAAAGATTTACTTACAGACATTGCTGCATGAATTCCATCTGGCTCAAGTCCACCAAAATATCGCTCGTAAATAATTTTGCCCTTATGCATAATAATTATTCCATCGGTGTAATTTGCAGCGAGAGACTCTTCCCAACTCATTAATTCATCTGAATTCCATGGAATAAAAACCAACTGGTCGATATTTGGATCAAGACGAGTTTTTACTGAATAATTGTCATCCTTTGAAGCCAAAACTCTTTTAGTTGGTAAAAACTCTCTCATGTGATTTACACTATACCGAAGTCCTGGGAAATCAAAAAAAGTGCCATTTGTTGCAGAAAGAATTTTATCTGCAGGAGGTGGGAAACCTTCCATCCAACCCATTTTTTTAGGGTCTGATTCTTCTGCATTTAAGCGTTCTTCTGCATAAATGCAAGAAAAAGCCACTACAAGCAAAAAAATGCTAATCAATTTTTTCATAATGTACTCCATACAATAAATTTTTAGGATGTTTTATAAAACATTCCTTTCTTCATTTTGAAATGTAGTACAAAAAATTTTCGATTGCAAATTTCAAGATTATTATTTTTAAAGTTACCGCAAATAAACCATAAGTAACATTATATCTGAGTTACGAATTCCAGATATTCGGCTTGCTTGCCCTAAAGTTAAAGGACGAACAGCTTCTAATTTTTGCCTAGATTCTGCAGAAAGGGATGGAATTGCCCCGTAATCAAAATCCACAGGTATTTTTGCATTTTCCATACGTCGCATTTTCTCAACCCGTCGGTCTTGTTTTTCTATGTAATGTTGATACTTTAAATCAACCTTTGCAGCATTCCAAATATTTTCGGGCAAGCCTGGGTTTTCTGTAGTAGGTTTAGAGGATAGGATTTCCAAGGCTTCTTTTTCTAAAGCAATTTTTTCTTGCAACCTAAGAAATTTACTCTGAGGAACAAGACCAACCTTATAGCCTTTTTCAGTAAGTCGCTTATCTGCCGTATCGTGACGAAGTTTTAACCGATATTCAGCCCGAGCTGTAAACATTCGGTAAGGTTCTTTTGTACCCAAAGTTACTAGGTCGTCAATTAATACACCAATATAAGCTTCGCTACGAGAAAGAATTAAGGGTTCATAGGTGGGTATATTTGCTACAGATTTTTCTTCTAGCTGATTCCACTGACCATATAAATCCTTGTGAGCTTTTGCATAAAGAGTGGCATTTATTCCTGCCACAAGCCCCTGACCCGCAGCTTCTTCGTAACCAGAAGTTCCATTTATTTGCCCTGCAGCAAAAAGCCCTGCAACAGCCTTTGCTTCTAAAGAGGGAAAAAGTTGAGTAGGATCTATATAGTCATACTCTACAGCATAACCAGGACGGCTAACTACTGCATCTTTAAAACCTGGCAGGGTTCGTAAAAATTTATCTTGCACTTCTTCTGGCAAAGAAGATGAAAAACCGTTTATATACATTTCGTCAGTGGTAAGTCCTTCAGGCTCTACAAAAAGCTGATGGCGTTCTCTTTCTGCAAATCGCACAACCTTATCTTCGATTGAAGGACAATATCTTGGTCCAATTCCGCTAATTTTTCCACTATACAATGGAGAACGGTCTATATTTTCTCGAATAATATTATGGGTTTCAGAATTTGTATAAACTAAATAGCAAGGAACCATAGGGCGTTCAACTGATTCTGTATCAAAGGAAAAAGGAACTATTTCTGCGTCCCCATCCTGCCTTTCTAAAAATGAAAAATCAATTGTTTGCCTTAAGATTCGTGGAGGAGTTCCAGTTTTAAGGCGACCAGTAGTAAATCCTAATCTGTTTAAGGATTGAGTTAAACCAAAAGCCCCCTGTTCTCCTAGACGTCCACAAGGAGCATCATAGGCACCGATAAAAATCCTACCACCAAGAAAGGTACCTGTGGTAAGAACAGCAGCCCTAACAGGAATACGCCGACCTCGTTCTGTAATTATTGCCTTTAGAATTTGACGCATTTCTTGGTGAACTTTTGGGGCTTCGGGTCTTGTTTCTCCGGGCAAAGAACCGACTTCCATTGTGCCTCTACTACCCTGAGCCAAAGGAATGGAACTAAAACCAGTTTCTAAATCCACAACTGTGTCTTGCAAAATGGTAAGATTCGGTTGCCTTTCTAATGTTTGCCTAGCAAGTTGAGCATAAAGTAATTTATCTGCCTGAGCCCTAGGAGCTTGAACAGCAGGACCTCGGCTTTTATTTAGCATACGAAATTGAATCATAGAATTGTCAATTAGGTGACCCATTTCACCACCTAATGCATCAATTTCACGAACAATGTTTCCTTTTGCTATTCCACCGATAGAAGGATTGCAAGACATTCTTCCGATAGAATCTATAGTTTGAGTAATAAGAATTGTATTTAAACCAATACGAGCAGCAGCTAAAGCAGCTTCTATACCAGCATGTCCACCGCCTACAACTGCTACGTCAAAAGCTTCGTAAAATCCAGCCATGTATCTATTTGTTAATTAATATAACCATAGTTCTTGCAGGAAGAATATAGGTCTTTTGAGTTTCCAAAAATTCTTCTTTTCCTTCTTCTAAAAAATCGTTAGGAGCAGGAATAGATGTATCCACAACTCTAAACCATCTTCTTTGCTTTCCAGCCAAAGGAATTTTAACTGTAATATCTTTTGTTCCAGAATTACACATAACAAAAAAATCGTTATCGTCAACATCTGCCCAAGTTTCAGATTTTGCACCACCTAATCTAAATCCCAAAAAGTGATTATCGCGGCTCCAGTCTTGGATTTTCCCATCAGCAGAGAACCAAGTAATATCAGGGGCAACACCTGCTGAATGGTTACGACCTTCAAAAAATTCCTTACGTCTTAAAGCAGGATGAGATAACCTTAAAGAAATAGCCTTTCGGGTAAAGTCGTAAACATCTTCGTGAGATTTTGCCCTATTCCAGTCTACCCAAGAAATTTCATTATCTTGACAGTAGGCATTATTATTGCCCCCTTGCGTACGACGAATTTCATCGCCAGCCAAAAGCATTGGCGTACCCTGAGACAAAATCAAAGTGAGCATCATATTTTTAACTTGGCGCGTACGAACATTTTCGATATCACGGTTAAGGGTTGGACCTTCGTATCCGTAGTTATAGCTAGAATTGTTATCAGAACCATCCCGATTATTTTCACCATTTTGTTCATTATGCTTACCATTATATGATACCAAGTCATTCATGGTAAATCCATCGTGGCTAGTAATAAAGTTTACAGAATGGTATGGTTTACGACCATCATCCTGATACAAGTCAGCACTTCCCGCAATACGAGTTGCAGCTCCAGCTGAAAGATTATCATCTCCTCGCCAGTAGCGTCTGATCTCATCTCTAAAACGATCATTCCATTCAGCCCATCGACCGCCAGGGAAATTCCCTACCTGATAAGCTCCACCAGCATCCCAGGCCTCTGCAATAATTTTCGTTTTACTTAGAATTGGATCTTCTGCAATTCGTTCGATTACTGGTGGATCTTTTATTAAATTTCCGTTTCTATCTCGACCAAGAATTGATGCTAAATCAAAACGGAAACCATCAACATGCATTTCTGTAACCCAATAGTGCAAACAGTCAATGATAAAAGTTCTTACAACAGGATGGTTACAATTTACTGTATTCCCACAGCCTGAATAATTTTTATAATACTGCTTATGATTATCTTCTAGAATGTAATAAATTGAATTATCAAAACCTCGGAAATTTAGGGTAAGACCTCGTTCGTTACCTTCCGCCGTATGATTAAAAACTATATCTAATATTACTTCGATACCATTTTTATGCATTTCCTTTACCATTTCTTTAAACTCACGAACAGCTCCACCAGGAGTCCTGTCCGAAGCATAAGAATTTTTAGGTGCAAAAAAGGCAATAGTACTATATCCCCAGTGATTTTTTAATCTTTCACCTGTTCTTGGGTTGGTATTAGCATTTTCATATTCATCAAATTCTTGAATTGGCAAAAATTCAACACTAGTGACCCCAAGTTTTTTTAGATAAGGAATTTTTTCTATCATTCCCTTGTAGGTTCCAGGAGCTGCCACTCCAGAATTAGAACTTGCAGTAAAACCTCGCAAATGACTTTCGTAAAGGATACAATCTTGAAGTTTATAATTCAAAGGCATATCCCCTTCCCAATCAAATTCACTATCGTCAATTACGATACATTTTGGAAACCCTTGTGCAGAACGAACCTTTCCTAATTCAATATCCATTTTGTCCACAGGAGTTCGATAATCAGGTGGCAAATTGGCAAATATCGAAGTATCTGTTAGTGCCTTTGCATAAGGATCTAATAAGTAGCGATTCCTATCAAAACGGTGACCATGTTTTGGTTCAAAAGGTCCATCTACTCTGTACAAATACAAGGCGCCTGGCTTTAAGCCTTGAAGACAAACATGCCACATATCCCCCGTTCTGTTTCTTTTAGGATCCAAAGTACAAGAAAAAACAGGCTGGCTATCATCTTCTTTTTCAAAAATATCAAGAATTACAGATGTTGCATTACGAGAAAAAACGCTAAAGTTGATTCCACTGCGAACCGGCGTTGCACCATATGGCAGTGGAGTTCCCTGAAGAATTGTAATAGGCTCCATAATCGCCCATTCTATCATAAAATAAACTATTTTTCTACTGTATTATAGTGTAATTTTCTTTATTCACACTAAAAAACTAAGACATCCTAGGTGTATAAAGATTAAATTTACTGTTGTAAACTAATTTTTTTTTCGTTATGATAAAGTTATGAATCGTCCTCAAGTATGTCTATGTTTAACAGGTAAAACACTAATAGAAAATCTGGATATTCTAAATCGCTATAGAAACTGGATTGATATGGTTGAGCTTAGAGTCGACCATTTAGACAGAGAAGAAAGGCTACACATTCGCCAATTTCCAGAAATGGCAGATATCCCCTGTATTTTAACTATACGCCGAAAAGTTGATGGTGGAATGTTTACAGAAGGTGAAGCTGTAAGAACAATGCTTTTTGCAAGAGGTCTAGCTTTCCCAGATCCAAATCCTAGAAAAAACTTTGCCTACGTTGATTTTGAAGAAGATTTCCACGTTCCTTGCTTGCAAGATTCCGCATTAGCTTTTGGAACAAGAATTATCCGTAGTTATCACAATATGGAAGGTCCCGTTTACAACATATCCTCTAAGTTAGAAGAAATGCGAACTACTGGTTTTGAAATTCCCAAAATTGCTTGCATGCCAAAAACTTTAACAGATGTAACAAGACTTTTCAAAGAGGCAAAAAGACTTAATGATAAAGAACAAATAATTTTAGCCATGGGACCATTAGGCTTACCAACTAGAATTCTTGCTGAAAAAATGAATTCTATGCTCACCTACGTGTCCCCAGTCAATTCAAATATACCCAAAGAGGTTTTCCATATTGATCCAATAACCATGGTTGATACTTATAGATTCCGAGAAATAAACAAAGATACTACAATTTATGGAATAACAGGATATCCTTTAACTTCAACAGATAGTCCTAAAATTCACAATGAAGGCTACAAAAAGCACAACATGAATGCGGTTTATATCCCAGTTAAAGCTCAAACTATTGTGGAAGCATTGGACTTTGCAGAAGAAATAGATATGCAAGGTCTTTCAGTTACAGTACCCCACAAAGAAACTGTAATAAACAGCCTTTCTTCTTCTTCTCAAAAAGTAAATATCATAGGAGCTTGTAACACAATAGTTAAAGAAAAAAATTCATGGGTGGGATATAACACAGACGCAGATGGAATAATAGAAGCACTGCAAAACCTTCTTGGAATAAAAACTCTAGCTAGAAGAAAAGTAGCAATAATTGGTGCAGGGGGTGCTGCAAGAGCTGTGGCATATGCAGTTAAACAGCTAAAAGGCAATGCCTGTATTTTCAACAGAACAGTTACTAAAGCAATGCAGTTGGCAAAAGAATTTCACTTTAAGTGGGCATCTTTATCCTACGAATCTACACCCCTTTTAGAATCTTATTCATCTTTGATTATTCAAACTACTTCAAAAGGAATGGGGGCAACTTTACCTGCCAACGAAGAAAACGATGCCCTTTTCTTTTATGATTTTAAGGGAACTGAAACTTTATACGATATAGTTTATTACCCAGAAACCACTCCAATAATGACTAGGGCAGAAGCTGCTGGTTGCAAAGTTGCAAACGGTCGTTCAATGCTAGAGTACCAAGCTTACAAGCAATTTAAACTGTTTACAGGAGTTGATTACTAATGGAACCCATATCTCAAAGTGAACAAAAACGACTTGTTGGTGAAACAGCCATCGAAAGACTTGTGAAAAGTGGCAAAATTTTTTCTGGCATGAAAATTGGACTAGGAACAGGTTCTACCGTTATGCCAGCTGTTAAACGATTAGCAAAATATATTCAAGAGGGCTTTCTAAAAGACATTAGGGCAGTTTCCACTAGTTATCAAACAACTGTTGCCTGTGAAGAGCTAGGGATACCTTTATCAAACCTTAGTTCCAAGGACGTGAATGGTCATTTGGATTTAGCCATCGATGGAGCAGACGAAATTAGCCCAGAAAGTTATTTAATAAAAGGTGGCGGAGCTGCCTTGCTTTTAGAAAAAATTGTAGCTTATAACGCCACCTCTTTTGTTGTGATTGCTGATGAATCTAAACTAGTAAAAACTTTGGGAACAGGTTTTATGCTACCTGTAGAAATTATTCCCGAAGCACGAGCATCAATAATTCTAAAACTTAAAGAAATGGGAGCAAAATGTATCCTCCGTGAAGGGGTAAAAAAAGCTGGGCCTGTGGTTACAGACAAAGGCAACCACATTTTAGACTTGCAGTGGAAGTCTCCTGTAAACCCTAAAGAATTAGAAATAGCTATTAATAAAATTGTCGGAGTTGTGGAAAACGGATTTTTTACAATGAAAAAGCCAACAATTTTTGTTGCAGACAAAGCAGGCATAGTAAAAGAAATTTAATTTTTACAAATAGCCAAAACCGATTTACCAACAAATGCTTTTCTGCTAAACTCTAAGTATGGTTATTTCATCAATAGATATGAAGGACGGTAAAGTCGTTCAACTTAAAAACGGAAAAGATTTAGTATTAGAAAGAGATAACCCTCTTGAACTAATGCAAGAATTTAACAAATATGGCGAAGTTGCCATCATAGATTTAGACGGAGCTTTTGGAAATACAAATCCTAAAGGAAACACAGCGAATTCTGAAACTATAAAATCCTTGATACGCCATGGAAATGTTCGAGTGGGTGGTGGGATTCGTGATGTAAAAAAAGCAAAAGAGCTTATTTCCCTAGGGGCAGAAAAAATTATAATTGGTTCCGCTGCTTTTAGCAAAAATCCCAGTGAAGATAATATTTTAAACACTGCCTTCCTTGAAGAGCTTGTAACTGCAATCGGGAAGCAGCGAATAATTATTTCTGTAGATGCAATTAATGGCAACATTGCAATTAAAGGCTGGACAGAAACCTCTGGCGTTCCTTTAATTCAAGGTGCAAAGGCAGCAGAAAAATATGCCTCAGAACTTTTATTCACTTGTGTTGAACGAGAAGGCTGCATGAATGGCACAGACATGAATTTAGTAAAAGAACTTAGAGCCGCTGTTTCTTGTCGCTTAGTTGTAGCCGGTGGAGTTTCTTCTTTGCAAGAAATTGTTGAACTTGAACAAATTGGCTGCGATGTGCAGTTAGGCATGGCTTTATACACCGGTGCTGTTTCTTTGAAAGATGCTTTTATTCAATGTTTAAACTGGAAAAAAGTCGATATGATTCCAGTAATTGCCCAAAGTGTTGCAGGAGAAGTTTTGATGATGGGTTATGCAAATCAAGAAGCTTTCTCTAAAACCTTCGATTGTGAAAAGCTAACCTTTTGGAGCCGAACTCGCAACGTTCTTTGGACAAAAGGTGAACACTCAGGAAATTATCTAGAAGTTGTCAAACTTCGTGCAGATTGCGACAGAGACACAGTTCTTGCCACTGTTATTCCTCACGGTCCTGTTTGCCACACAGGCAGTTGGACTTGTTTTAATGCAGAACCAGATGAAGCTTCTAGCCTAGAACGACTTTACGGAATTATTTCAGAACGTTTTGCAAACCCAAAACCAGGTTCTTACACTGCCACACTTGACGGGAAAAGGGTTCGAGAAAAAATCGAAGAAGAAGCTGAAGAACTAACCGAAGCAGAAGACCACGAGGAAGCTGTTTGGGAAGTCGCAGACTTACTTTACTTCGTAAGTGTTTTAATGTACCAAGAAAAAGTTACATGGAAACAAGTTCTGGATGAACTTGATAGGCGTCATAAAAAATAATTTTTGCAACAAATTTTACCTGGAGGAAAAATGGAAATCGTAAAAGTTGTAGAAAGCAAAGACATACCTTCAAGTTTTTTTGAACCTCGAAATTTCACAGATGAAAAAACAGGAAATGACGCTTCTTCTATTGTAAGTCAAATAATAAATCAAGTTCGAACAGAAGGAGATGTAGCATTATTTAATCTTTCTGCGAAATTTGATGCAGCAAGTCCTTCTTTTTTAGAAATTCCAACAGAAGAACTTCAAGCCTGTGCAGCTAACTTAAAAAATGAAAATCCAGATTTATATAATTCACTATGTTACTCTAGGGATTTAGCTTTAGAATTTGCCAGAAAACAGCGTGAATGTTTTACAGATTTTGAGACGGAATTAAGACCAGGACTTTTCACAGGACAAAGAACTATACCCGTTGAAAGAGCTGGGTTATATGTTCCTGCAGGAAGGTTTCCTTTAATTTCAACTGTAATTATGACATCTGCACCGGCTTTAGCCAGTGGATGTTCAGAAGTAATTCTTTGCTCTCCACCACGACCCCATCCTACAAACAAGGACAAACCCTATGCTGACAAAGGTATTATGGCAGCAGCTGCTCTTTGTGGAGTTCACAAGGTTTTTGCCTGTGGTGGAGCCCAAGCTATTGCAGCCATGGCTTATGGAACAGAAACTATTCCAAGATGTGATGTTATAGCTGGTCCTGGAAACAAATTTGTTATAGAAGCCAAACGCCAACTGTACGGCACTGTAGGAATCGATATGCTTGCAGGACCTTCAGAAGTGTTCATAATTGCAGATTCAACTGCAAATGCAAAATGGGTTGCAGTTGATATGTTAGCACAAGCTGAACACGACACTGATGCACAAGCAATACTTGTTACTACCGATAAAAAATTTGCAGAAAAAGTAAAAATTGAATTACAAACTCAATTACAAGAATTATCCACAGCAGAAACAGCAAAAGAAAGCCTTTTCCGCAACGGATATATAATTCTTGTAAAAGATTTAGATGAAGCAATAAAAATTGCCAATCGAAAAGCGCCAGAGCATTTAGAATTAGCTTTTGACAAAGGCCCAAAACTAGAAAAACTTTCTGCCAGTGTAAAAAATTTTGGCTCACTTTTTTTAGGTCATGGATCAGCGGAGGTTCTTGGAGATTATGCAGCAGGATTAAACCATACTTTGCCAACTTCCACTTCTGCAAGATTTACAGGTGGACTTTCTGTCCGTTGTTTTTTAAAAACCGTAACAACCCTTCGTACAGAAAATGGGTCTGGGCAAAAGCAATCTGCCACAGCTGCAAGTTTTATGGGAGACGCAGAAGGTTTAGCAGCCCACGCAAAAGCTGCTAGACTTCGCCTAGAAAAGTAATTTGCTAAAAAAATATAGGATACTAAGTTTATGTTTCAAGTACGAGTAGAAGCAGATTTTGCTGCAGCCCATTTTCTTCAAGACTATCATGGAAAATGCGAAGCCCTTCATGGTCATAATTACAAGGTTTATGCCCATGTTCGAGGAAACACCTTGGACTCAGGGGGAATGCTAGTAGATTTTGGTGTGCTAAAAAAAGCACTTCGCCAAACTTGTAGCCAACTAGATCACACAAATTTAAATGATTTAAAGGATGAACAAGGTAATTCTGTTTTTTTGCAAAATCCCAGTGCAGAACGAATTGCCTTTTGGATTTTTACAAAAGTAAATGAACTATTAAAACAATCCAATGCATTAGGAACAGATGGGGAACTATTTGCCGTAGATGTATTTGAAACAGATACAAGTCGGGCTAGATATAGTTTTGATTAGTAAGCACTTAGAATTTATATTATCGAACAAGAACCCCTTGAGCTGACAAATCATCCTTAATTTCAGATATTTTATAACTTCCAGAATGAACCATAGAAGCTATTAAGGCAGCATCGGCTTTACCTTCTGTAAGAACTTGAGCTAAATGCGCTGGAGTTCCACCACCGCCACTGGCTATTACTGGAACAGAAACTGCTTCGCTAATCATTTTTGTTAAAGGTATTTCGTATCCAGTTTTTGTACCATCTGCATCAATAGAATTAAGAACTATTTCTCCAGCACCCAACTCTACAGCTTTTAGGGCCCATGCCTTTGCATCCAGTTCTGTGGCAGTTCTACCACCATTAATATAAACACGATAACCACTTGGCATGGAAGAATCTCGAGCTGCGTCCATTCCCAAAACAATACATTGATTTCCAAAGATTCTAGCTCCTTGGCTAATCAATTTGGGATTTTTAACTGCTTGGGAATTCAAACTAATTTTTTCTGCTCCAGCTAAAATTGTAGAGCGAATATCTTCGATAGTTCCAATTCCGCCACCAACACAAAAGGGAATAAAAACTTGAGATGCAACTTTGGAAATTAAATCCAAAATAGGACCTCTTCCTGTGGCAGAAGCCATAATATCGTAAAATACTAATTCATCTACACCCTGTCTATAATATTCAGCAGCCATTTCCACTGGATCGCCAATATCAATATTATCTTTAAATTTAACGCCCTTGGTTGTACGTCCTTCTTTTACATCTAAGCAAACTACAATCCTTTTTTTTAACATACAGTTTCTCCTTAAATTTTAGAAAAATTCCGTAAAATCTGAAGCCCAGGCTCACCAGATTTTTCAGGGTGAAACTGAAGTGCATAAATATTATCTTTGCAAATTACAGAGGGAACTTGTATTTCATAATCAGCATAAGCTCTAACCACAGAATTATCTTGGGGGCAGATAACAAAAGAATGAACAAAATAAAAAGAAGTTTTAGCAGGAACATCTTTTAGTAAACCGCAAGGACTTTCTTGCTCAAAAGAAGTAAGATTTAAATCATTCCAACCCATGTGAGGAACTTTTAATGGAAACTGTTTTTTTATTTCAGAAAAATGTCGTATTTTACCTGAAAGCAAACCTAAACATTCAACATTTCCTTCTTCTGAATAATCAAAAATAATCTGTGAACCCAAACAAATTCCTAAAATTGGAATCTTCTTTCTTGACTGTTCTTTCAAAAATAAATCAAATCCAGTTATTTTAAGTTGGTTCATTGCGTATTCAGCATCTCCGACACCTGGAAAAATTAATCTGTCCACATTTTTTAAAACATCAGGAGTTTTCCCAACTATATATTCACAATTAATCGCATTTAAAGCACGCATCACACTAGGAATATTTCCTGCATTATAATCAATGATTCCAATCATAATTTCAGTATACAAAAAAATAAAAAATAGGTAAACGGTTAAATAAATGAATTATATTCGTTCTCTATGGTAAAGCCAAGTTAATTCATGTTTGTTATAGTTCAGGTGAAGAATTCTACTGTTTGGAATATTTTCAAATTCGCCAATAAGGCTCCAATCTGTTTTGCCTTGCATTTTTATCGTACAAACCATATTGTCGCATAAACCACTTTCAATCCAACGCCACACCCATTTAAGTAATCGTTCCGGATAACAAATTACATCAGAACAAACCCAATGAAAATGACCTAGCTCTTCTGGAGGAATTGTAAAGGCATCATGTTTAATAAACTTTACAAAGGAATCCTTCATCAAAAAATTTGCCAATTCAGTTCGATCTATTGCAACAACATCGCAACCGAGTTGTCGCAAAACCCAAGTCCAGCCTCCAGGACAAGCTCCAGCATCAAGACATTTATTTCCACTTTCAGGGATACAACCATACAAAATATCAAAATTAACCAATGCTTCTTGAAATTTCAAATAAGCACGACTTGGAGGATTTTCGTGATCTTCCACAAACTCTAGGGAACCACAAGGGAAAAGGCTGGAAGTTTTTTCTGAAGCAATCATGCTGTTGTTATCCAGCAAAGAAAAAATTCCCATAGGCGACCTATGAATTGCGACTGGAAAAACTCGTTTTTTTAAATTAACATAAGGCAATTTTTCTTGAATTAAAGCACTACGCCTAAAACAATTAATTGAATAAGAAGCCCAACTGCGTTGCATTTCTTTTAGCTTATTTGCCCCTTGACCAATAGAATCAAAAGTTATTATTTTAGGATCTAGCCAAGTTACCTTACTCCAAAAAGGAAGTTCTTTTTTATCTAAAAGCTCTCTGTTGCAAACAATTTCAGGAAACAATGCTTCGTCCATAACCAATAATTCACCATGACGAAATGCCTTTGCAATATTTTCATCTGAAATATTAAATCTTCCACGTAATTCATCTTCCAACATATGAATTTGATTAGGAAAAGAAAGAAATCCTCTAGCTTTTTCGGGAAATTGGTCTAAAGGAAAAATCATGTATTATAAATCCTGTTCTATCTCATAGGAATCTTTTTCCAAAGAACCGAAATTATCCAAAGATTTACAACTTTGAATAAAAGAATCCAACATTCTAGTTCCTGGGCTTCTTAAAAATTTAAATCCAAGTTCTGAAGTTTCTTGACCAAGTTGGTAAACAGGTTGTCCAATTAGCAACATTTCTTTTGTAGTTTTATTTTGACTAAACATAATTTTTAATTCGTATTCTTTATCCAAATCAACTGAAACATGAATCGGAAAACGAATCTTACAACCAGAGGCACTAATATTCTGAAGCGTTCCTGGAAATGCACAAATTTCTTCTGCTTCTACCCTACCAATAGTATCAAATCTTGGATGGAAACGTTTTTCATCTTGCATGAATGTACTATGCTAAATTACACAGGAAAAGTCAACCTAGGATATCTTTTGTTTAAGGAATATTTTTTATCAACTTAACCATATATAACTGGATATACATACACAGTTCAGGCTGATCTTTTATCTTTTGCATACCTGGAGTTTTAACAAGAACCTCTGCCAGATTTTTTATTCGCTCCGGAGTAAAATTGCTAGCCTTAAGAGTTTTAATAATTTTTCTTATATAATCTCGTATAAGGGAATTAACATCTTCTGTTAAATTCTCTCTAGATTGCTTGTTAATCATTTTGTTCCAAACTTGCTCATATGAAGCAAGCTCTCTTTCTAGTGTAGAAGAAGAAGGCACAAAAAATTTTTCTGCTTCCATAGCTGCTTGTTTTAATTCCATTTTTCTAGAAATAGCAGGATCTCTTTTTTCTGCAGCAGTTAAAATTTCTTCTTCTCGTGCCTTTTTTTGTTCTTCTAAAGCTGTAGTTTTATTAGATGAAGATTTTTTTATCTTTGTTTTGGATTTTTTCGGACCTAAGAAAAAGGCAAGAATCCATGAAACCACAGGCATTGTATACCACATTGGCAACATTATTTTTGCATCTGTTAGTATTTCATCCTTTGAAATCATAAGAAGTTCACTATAGGAAGGAATCTTTCCATCATGAAATAACTGAAGGACTTCTGGAGAAGTATCTGCTTGAGCTCTTATTTCAAAATAAACAGAGGAAAGAAAAGATGAATTTAACAAAGTGTGTAATATTGGTGAATGTTTTTCTACAAGATTTGCTAACTTCTCTTCGAACTTTTCATTGCTTTTCATTTCAGCAACAGATTCAAATCGTTTAAGAGAAGCAAAATAATCCTTTGTTACAATATTTTTGACGGTTTCTCTAGCATCGCTACACAAACGTACAATCAAAGGAAAAACCTTCTGTTTTGAAATATAATATCTGGTATTGTTTGGAGCTTTAAACGTCAAAAGTTGAGGTAATTTGTTTTCTATACTTTCTGTTGTAATTTTGTGTAAATAATCATTTAAATCACTTTCAGAATACTGCCCCAACAAAGGAATTCCTCTAGAATCTGTAAATAAATCTATTGTAGCTCGGGTAAAATAATAAGGTGGCTTATTTAATACAAGCTCCAAATTTTTAAAAGCAGTTGTTCTTTGCAAATCTTGCTGAGATTTTGTTCGATAATAAGAAGTACAATATTCGATAATAGCAACGGACTGTAGCAAAGCCAAATCTTCTTGAGTCAAATCCTTAATATTTTCAAAATCTTGTTTTATAAAAAAACAAAGTTGATTCCATTGATAAAAGCTTTCTGTGGAATCTTTCATAGATGACATTGCTAACTCAGGTTTTTGTGTTAAAGCTGTAAAAAAGTTCTTAACAGATATTTCCTTTCCAGGATTTGCAATTTTTAGTTTTTTTAAGAAATATTCGTGAAATTCTTCTTTTGCCAACTTTATTCTTAGTTTTGCATAAGCAATTTCTAGCAATATTGTTATTGGTAAGGTTGAAGGAAAAAGAATCGTAGGCAAACCTCGTGGCAACTGTATACAAAACAAGGATTTTTCTGTGTTTTCAGGATTCCCCAAACATTCAGCAAAAAAAGTATCAGCATTTTCCTTTTTATAAACTTCTGCAGGAATATTTTTTGGTAGATACAAATGAGACGGATATGGAATAACTGGATTTTTTTTAATTTCCTGATATCTAGTGGCAAACTTTTCAATAAAATAAGCTATAACAATGATTTCCTGTTTGTCTGTTTCAGGTGAATGCCAAATCACTTGTTTTGCTTCTTCCAACTTTGCAATTTCTGCTTTAACTAAAGAAAGTGAATTAGACAAATATTGAATCAAATCTGGTTGCTCTTCTACATGATGCTGAGCATATCGACGCATATACTCGCTAAAATCTGCAACATTCACTATTGCACTATTTTGTCGAGTAGCATAATACTTTAAAAGTACCTGTATATTAGTAGTTGTCGCCATAATAATATCTTAACAGATACAATGCATAAATACAAGAAAAATTTGCAGAATTAGAATTGCTCTTCTGTTATAATTATAGACAATTTATTTGTAGACGGATAAAATATCGTTTATGGGAAAAACATCTTTAATAGTCGAAGGTGGCGGAATGAGAGGAATCTATGCCGCTGGAATTTTAGATTGCATGATTCAACATGGACTTTACTGGAACAATGTATATGGTGTAAGTGCCGGAGCATGCCATAGTCTTTCCTACATTTCAAGACAATTCGATAGAGCTAGACGAGTTAATGTGGAATATGCTAGAAAACAAAAATATTCAGGCTTATTTTGTATCCTAAGACATGGAACCTACTTTGGCTTTGATTATATTTTTAGAAAAATTCCCTTAAAAAACCCTATAGATTGGCATACTTTTTTTAATAATCAAAGTGAACTTCGCCAATTTATTGTAACTGTCACAAATGCTACAACTGGTCAAGCAGAATATAAAATTCCAACTAGCCCAGAAGAAGCAATAATTTGGCTAGAAGCTTCTTCTTCTTTGCCAATTATTGGAAAATCTGTAAAATACCAAAACCAAGAATGGTTCGATGGAGGAATTTCTGATTCAATTCCTATAAAAAAAGCCATACAAGACGGACATAGCAAACACATTTTAATTTTAACTCAACCTAAAGGTTACCAAAAGAAACCCATATCTAACTCCACAAAAAAAATGCTTAATATAATGTATAAAAAATATCCTGCTTTAATAAAAGCAAATTTAGAGCGAAGTAAAAAATACAACGAAACATTAGATTTTATTTCAAACTTAGAGACCGAAGGAAATGCCTTTGTTTTTCGCCCAGAACCTCAGGTTATTACAGGAAGATTATGTAAAGACAAAGCAAAATTACAAAAATTATATCAAGCAGGATATTCAGACTGTGAAAGTCGCATAAACGACCTTAAAAACTTTGCAAATACAGTTCCCTGTTACAGAGGCGAAACTAATTGAACAGGCTAAAGGAGGACTTATGAAAACCGATGCAATGGTAGGTAAAATACTTGAATCTTATAAAACCTACGGAGGAATAAATTTAGAAAGTTCTAAAAATTTTCCTAACCGTCAAAACGTTACAGACACGCTACAAGAAATTCTTTCTTTAATTTTTCCTGGCTTCCGAACAGCAGAACAACTTGACGAAGATAACTTACAATATGTTACCGGTGCCAGAATTAACAAAATTGTCCTTGCTTTAACAAAAGAGATTAAAAAAGCATTAATATATTTATCTAATACAGCTGGAATAGCTAAAACAGCTTGTGCAAGTTTAGCAGAAAGCACATCCCTTTCTTTAATCGAAGAAATACCAGAGCTACGACGAAAAATAATCTTAGACACAAATGCTGCCTTAGCTGGAGACCCTGCTGCGAAAAGTATAGAAGAAATAATTCTTTCATACCCAGGGCTTGAAGCTGTTGCCGTTTATCGAATAGCACATTTCTTGCATATTAATGGCGTACCCCTTATTCCTAGAATAATGAGTGAATATATTCACGGGAAAACAGGTATAGATATTCATCCAGGAGCTAAAATTGGAGAATCCTTTTTTATTGACCATGGTACAGGAGTTGTTATTGGAGAGACTTGTGTTATTGGTAACAATGTAAAAGTATACCAAGGGGTTACATTAGGTGCCTTAAGCGTAAAAAAAAGTATGCAGGAAATAAAACGACATCCTACCATCGAGGACAACGTAACTATATATGCGGGAGCAACAATCCTTGGTGGAAAAACTATTATCGGACAAGGAAGTATTATTGGGGGAAACACATGGGTCACTTCTTCTGTTCCACCAAAATCTACTATTACAATATAATTTTTACAAAAAAAACAGGGATACCCGAAAGTATCCCTGTAGCTAGATAAATCTAGCATCGGAGAGAGTTTATCAGCTTAAAAATAAGCCACTCGAAATATAGACATATCTTAAACATTTGTCAATAGATAAAAAATTTATTTATTTTTTTTTAATATTTCCCTTACTGAAAAACTTATAATTGTTCCTTAATATAGAAACCTATTTATTTCGGTATTGTTTTTTTTAATTCGTTAGGCTATAGTTACTCTATTATGAATTTAAATACATCAAAAATATCACTTAATAAAAAAATTGCTACAGTTGGAGTTCTTGGTGCTCTTACTGTTTTGTTAGGAATTACTCCCTTAGGTTTTATTCGACTACCTTGGGGACTAGCAATAACTCTTCTTCATATCCCAACTATTATTGGAACCTTAATCGCAGGTTGGCCTGTAGGAATTGGTATAGGAGCAGTTTTTGGAATACTCAGCATGATTCAAGCAGCTAGCAACCCTGTAGGTCTTGATGCTTGTTTCGTTAACCCTTTGGTTTCAATTCTGCCAAGATTATTGTTGGCTCCAACAGCTGCAATTTTATTTAAAAGTCTTTGCAAAATCAAAAAAATACCTAAACCTATTTCCGCAACAATTACAGCCTTAATTACCACCTTATTGCATACAATTTATGTATCCTTTGCCCTTTATTTGTTTGCTAATTCACAGATGCATACCATCATGGATGGGAATGGACTAGGTGCCTTTATTTTAATTTTGTTACCTAACGCCATTGCCGAAGCTATTGCCGCTGGAATTATAACTGGAGGAGTTATCGGAATCCTTTATGCTACTTCTGAAAAAAAATCTAAATTATCTTTTGAAGAAGAAGCTACCGAAAGTTCTGTTAATTCTAATTCTACAGACGACACTGCTTCGTCCATGATAAAAAATGATTCAACAAGGAATTAGTATCCATGAATATAATCATTGTGGGAGCCGGACTTACAGGTATAGAGCTTGCTAGACGATTAATACAGGATAAAAACAATGTAGTGATAATCGATAACAATCCAGAAATTGTTAGTCATATTTCTAATCGATTAGACTGTATGGTTCTTGAAGCAGATGGTAACAGTTTAGAAAACCTAAAAGAAGCTGGAATAGAAAAAGCCGATGCCCTTGTAGTTGTAACTAACTCAGATGAAGTAAACATGATAACTTGTTCCCTTGTGGATTCACTTTATCCTGAAATTACAAAAATCGCCCGTGTTAGAAATTCAGAATACCACCTAAACAGAAAAAATATTCTTTCCCAACACGCTTCTAATTTTACTGGAAAAAACCGTCCACTATACGGAATAGATTACATGGTTTACCCAGACATGGAAGCAGCCAATGCTGTTGTTCAAGCTATAGAACACGGTGCAGTTACAGATGTCATTTCCTTTGACAATTCAGAATATGAAATAATGAGAGTTATTGTAGAAAAAGGTAGCAAATTCGACGGACTAAAAGTTCAAGATTTACGCTCCCTAATAGAAAATCCTTTTTTGCTAGTTTATTTGGAACAACAAGAGCATGCTACTTTACCAACTGGCTCCACAATTATTCATAGTGATGATTGCTTGGGAATACTTGCAAAACGCAACCACATGAAAGAAATCTTAGAGCTATGTGGCTCACAAATCATTCAGTTAAAGAAAATTGCCCTAGTTGGAGTTGGCCACGTAGGAACAATTATTGCTGAACGGATAGTCGAAAAGCCACAAAAATCAAAGATGCATCGTTTTCTAAGTCAAATGCATAAATCCAATCAAGAATTTATCATTATTGACAAAAACGCTCAAAGGGCTCAAATTGCAGCAGAAAGATTCCCTAATGTTTCTGTTTATAAAGGAGATATAACCGACGAAAGCTTTATTGCAGAAGAAAAACTCTCCTCCTATGATTTAATTATTAGTGCAACCCATAATCACGAATTGAATTTGGTTGTAGCAGCATACATGAAATCCATCGGGGTTAAAAAAACCATAGGACTGGTTTCAAGTGGTGGCTTTGCAGAAATAGCTAGAAATATTGGTGTAGATGTAGCCGTCCCCATAAAAGATACTGTTGTAGATACAATTATTGGCCATCTAAGAGGGAAAAGTGTGACAGGGGTTCATACAATTTCCGATGGAGACTTAGAAATAATTGAATATGTTTTACCAAAATCATCTTCATTATTAGAAAAATCCTTAAAAGAAGTGGCAAACCCTGGAACTTTTTTGATTATGTTGATAAAAAAACAAGCTTCAGAAGAATTTTTAATTCCAGGAGGGGACTCGATATTAAACGAAGGTGACCACTTAGTAATAATTTGTACTGTAGAAAAAAGCTCTCAAGTTTTGGAATACTTTGGAGGAACAGGAGAATAACTTGCAGAATTCAACTAGCATGGGATTTTGGGGATTCCTTAAAATACTTTTCTTACTTTTATCAATTATTTCATTTACTTTTATTTTCCCGATTATAACTGCCCTTTTTTACAAAGAACTAGATATGATTCCAGCCTTTATTTATCCTGGTCTTTTTTGCATTTTAATCACAGGAATTATCTTTGCTTTTTCTAAAGGGAAAAAATTTTCTCTTACGCCAAAAGAATCTTTTTTTATTGTAGCTGCAGCTTGGATTGCAGCAAGTTTCTTAGGAACCTTTCCCTTCATCATTTCAGGGGCTATTCCTTCTTTTACCGATGCTTTTTTTGAAAGCGTTTCAGGTTTTACCACCACCGGAGCCACAATTCTTTCTGATGTAGAAAAACTCCCCAAATCCATAGGTCTATGGCGATGTCAAATGCATTGGCTTGGAGGTATGGGAATTGTAGTTTTAACTGTAGCTCTTTTACCTTTATTGGGTGTTGGTGGCTTCCAATTAATTAAAGCAGAAACTTCTGGCCCCGAAAAAGGAAAAGTTACACCAAAAGTAGCAACAACCGCAAAAATTTTATGGTTTATATACATTTCATTAACTGCGATTGAAATTATTTGCTTAAAAATAGCAGGAATGAACTGGTACGATGCCATTACCCAAAGTTTTTCAACCTTAGGGGCAGGGGGTTTTTCTACTAAGAATTCTAGCATCGCTTCCTTTAATTCTCCAGCGATAGAATGGATTTGTACAATTTTTATGATTTTGGCTGGAGTAAATTTTAATCTGTACTTTTATTTGCTTGCTGGAAAATTTAACGAACTAAAAGAAAATAGTGAATTAAAGGCTTATTTGGGTATAATAGCAATTTCTATAATCGGAATAACTTTTTTTATTTATCCACAATTTTTAAACTTCCATGAATCAATTAGAGGAGCAGCTTTTCAAGTAGCATCAATAATTTCAACCACAGGATTTGCTTCTTTAAATTTTGATCTTTGGTCACCTAGCGCTCAAGTTTTTTTATTTTTGCTATTTTTTATAGGTGGCTGTTCTGGTTCTACTGCCGGAGGAATAAAAGTTATTCGGTGGGTAATATTATCTAAACAAGCCAACAACGAACTTCGTAGAGTCTTGCATCCCCACAGAGTTTTTACTATTCAATTAAACGGTCGAGCTGGTCGAAAAGATGTGGTTTTTTCAGTGGCTGCCTTTTTGTTTTTGTATGTGATATTAGTAATTATTACCACTTTAATTGCTTCTTTTAGCGGGATAGATCTTTTTTCTTCATTTACAGCAGCACTTGCTACCATAGGAAACATAGGAATAGGATTTGGTGCAGTAGGTCCTATTGAAAACTTTGGTTTTTTTGCTGAACCAATAAAATGGTGGTTTTCAATTGTTATGTTAGCAGGACGCCTTGAACTATTTACAATGTTAATTTTCTTTATCCCTGCCTTTTGGAAAAAGTAACAAATACATTCATTCTGGAACAATTAATTAATTTTTCGACAACTATTATGCATTTGTTATCTTTGAAGAATTGAATTATCTTTTACAGGAAGAATTATTTCAAAACAACAACCAGGCTCTTTGTTTGGCCTAGGAATTAAACGTATTGTTCCTTCGTGCAAGGTAATTATATCATGAGCAATAGCAAGACCTAATCCGGTACCACCTTTTTCTCGGTTTCTGTCATTTTCGATTCGGTAAAATTTTTCAAACAACCGATCAGCTATATCTTCTGGAACACCATAACCTGTATCTTCTATATGAATACGAACTAATTTTTCCTTTTCTTTTTTTGGAACAGGATTATTTTCCAAAAAGGCAGAAATAATTATTTTGGAACCTTCTGGACAATATTTAATTGCATTATCAATAATATTATATAAAACTTGCAAAAATAACCCTGTATTAACAACTATTTCTATTGGTTTACCTTCTGGAAAAAAATTTTGCTCAAAAGTAATACCCTTTTTTTCTGCAGCAAAGCTATAAGTATAAATTACATCTGTTACAAGAGTTTTTAAAAAAACAGGAACTGTTTCAAGATTTCCCATAACTTCTTCGTGTTCAACCCTAGATAACATTAACAAATCTTCAATAATTGAGGACAAGCGACTTGATTGCTGCTCCATAATTGAAAGAAAGAATTTTGCAGTTTCAGGTTCCTCTAATGCACCATCTTGCAAAGTTTCAATAAAGCCTTTTATCGCTGTAATCGGAGTTTTTAATTCATGAGAAACACTGGCAACAAAATCTTTTCGCATATGTTCAAGTTTTTTTAATTTTGTAATATCTGCAATAACTAAAAGATACCTTGGTTCAGGATTATTGCTGTAAATCACTGAATGCATCAAAATAGATCTGTTTGATATTTGTTTTTGAGACAAAACATCTAAAATTGGTATTTTTGTTTCAATTTCTAAGGGAATATCGTTGTTACTTTCTAAAACTTTATTTAAAAACCTTGCAATTTTTTTACTGGGAAGTAAATCTAAAACAGTTGGATTAGGAGTCTTTGCATCTGTAAAATTAAGTATTTTTTTAGCTGCTGCGTTCATTCGCAATATTTGAAAATCCTGATTAAAAACTAAAAGACCTTCTGTAATTGTTGAAAACACTGCAAGGAATTCATCTCGTTGCCGCGAAATATCTAAAATATTACCTTGAATTGTTTTACTCATATCATAAAAAACATTTGAAAGTTCTTTAAATTCGTAGAGACCGGAAACTTTTGGAATAAAATCAAAGTCACCCTTTTGATAATGACTTGCAGCTCTTTTTAATTCAGTTAAAGGTCTTATTACTTTTGATAAAACGAAAAAACTTATACCAAGCACAACTATAAGAACAACCATAGCTATAACGATGTTGTCTATTTGAATATTTGAAGAAAAGAAAACATTTGCGGCTGTTGGCATCGAAAGTCTTAGAATCAATTCTCTGTTTTTATAATTAAAGGAATAAGCATAGTAAATTGTTTTTTCATTTGTAAGTATATTTTTTCGTATAATGCAACTTTCTTTTCCAGAAAGAGCTTCTACAACTTCTCGCTGACTTCTGTGATTTACAAGCTTATCTAAAGGATAATCTGAATCTCCTAACACTACTCCATCTGAATCAATTACTGTAATTCTAAAAAATGAATCATCCGCAGCAAGTTCTTTCAATAAATTATCTAAAAATTTTATTGTATCATCCTGATTTGAAGAGGGAATGATTTCTATTTCAGGCATTGATTTTATTAATCGTTCAATGACCAAAGCAAAAGTTCGTAAATTTCGTTTACTTTGAACAAGTGCTGTGTTTTCCATCGTACTAATAGTAATAATAACAAAAACAATAAAACCTATACACAAGGTAAGCCCGTTTATTAAAAATAAATAAACATATGTTTTTAAAGGCTTTTTTTTAGTCATCTTGAAAATGCAACTCCTCTGGCATTCTATAGCCAACACCTCGCACAGTTTCAATTAATCTTTGCAAAGCTAAATTGCCAGTTGCTTCTACTAATTTTTTTCTTATGTTAAGAATTTGAACATCAATTGAACGTTCGGTAACAGGATAGGATTCGCCTTTTATATCTTTTATGATTTTTTGCCGTGGGAAAACCCGCCCTGGATTTCGTGCAAAAAGTAACAATATTGCAAATTCTGTAGCAGATAGAATAATTGGCACATCGTTGTAGGATACTTCAAACTTATCTGGGTCAATACGTATCCCATGGATATATACTGAAGCATTATTAAAGGAATTGTCAGTAATATGAGAAGTGGTTTTCTTATCTTTTACACGACGCAACACACTGTTTACTCTGGCAACAAGAATCTTTGGGGAAAAGGGTTTGGTAATATAATCATCAGCACCTAATTCTAATCCAGAAATAATATCTGAATCTTCTGTTTTTGCAGTAGCCATAATTATTGGGATTTTTTCTGTTCTTGAATCATTCCGCAAAACTCGGCAAACAGCAAACCCGGCCATACCTGGAAGCATAAGATCTAAAACAATTAAATCAGGTTTTTCTTCCTTGGCAATTTTTATGGCACTTGTACCATCTTCCACTGTAATAACAGAAAATCCTTCTTTTTGTAAATTATACTTTATCAATTCACGAATAGGTAATTCATCATCAACAACAAGAATTTTCATATCTTTATTGTACATCTAAAAAAGGTTTATGTGTACTATAGTATTTATCAAATAAGTCTTTTTAACAAAAAACTAACCTAATTTTAAAAAAAGCTCTTTGATTTTTATAAGAATCATTTAAGATAAATATAACTTGAAATTTTATATTTTTTAATATATACTTTTCCCATAATAAATTTTGTCCTAAGTTATTATATTTATTTTTGTACAAAAAATAATTGGTTTTTTGGAGAAATTATGGAACATAAATATTTTACCGTTCAATCAAAAATAGATGGGCTAGAACTACAAGCCCTTATGATTCTTCCAGAATCAGAAATTAAGGGTATTGTCCAATTTTCTCATGGAATGGCAGAACACAAAGAACGATATTTCGACTTTATGAATTATTTAGCAGAAAAAGGCTTTGCGTCTGTAATTCATGACCATAGAGGTCATGGTTCTAGCGTAAAAGAAGCCAAGGATTTAGGTTATTTTTACGATGAAACAGGTGAAGCAATCATAGAAGATTTGCATCAAATTACTATGGAAATAAAAAAACAATTTCCGAATATTCCAATTATTTTATTCGGTCATAGCATGGGTTCTCTTGTGGCAAGAAGTTACCTAAAAAATTATGACACTGATATTGATAAGGCAATTATTTGCGGAGCTCCTGCAAATAATCCATTAATTGTACCTGCCCTATTAATTGTTGCATTTTTGAAAATGCTTTACGGAGATCGCCACCGAAGCAAATTTATTCAAAATTTGACCTTCGGTTCCCATAATAAAAAAGTAGGTGAAGAAAACTTAAAAAATGCCTGGTTATGTTCAAATCATCAAGTTGTAGAAGAATATAACAAGGATGAACTTTGCGGATTCACATTCACACTTAACGGATTCAAAAATCTTTTCTACCTAGTTCAGAATACATATTCTAAGTCTGGATGGAAACTTGCAAATACCGATTTACCTATTTTATTTATAGCCGGAGAAGCGGACCCTGTAATTTCTGGAGAAAAAGCCTGGTTTGATGCCCAAAGATTTCTTCAAAACAGAGGCTATAAAACGGTAAAGGGGATTCTTTACGACAACATGCGCCACGAAATCTTAAATGAACAAAACAAGCACTTGGTTTTTTCTGATGTTGTAAACTGGATGACAAATCAACTAGAAGAACAAACAGAATTAACATAAAAGATTAGAAAAGGAGAAAATATGGAACAAAATACAAATCAGCAGCAAGATTTTAAGACTATTCCGCTATTCAACAGAAAAGAATTTAAAACTCAGGCAAAGCAAACACTTGCAGGCAGACGAATTGTGCCTTTGCTAGCCACCTTGGTTGCAAGTGCTATTGGATTAATTATTTTTCTTTGCCTATATCCTTGGGAATTAGTTTCAGACCCCAATTCACTGCTTTACGCTGATACAACAGAAGTTTTACTTTCCATGTTCTTAACCATGATAAAGCTATTTATATTTGAAGCTTTCATTCTTTTAGCTTTTCCTATTATCATGTTTGCGGGATATTGGATGTACCAACAATTATACAAAAATCCTGATTCTGTTACATTTGGTACTTTTATAAACGGATTTACCTTTTGGAAAAAAGCTATTCCTGGTTTTTTATGGCAAACACTTTGGCTTTATTTATGGACTATGGCTGGTTATGCAATCTTTTTTATAGCAGTAATAATCATTGCTATAGTTTGTAGCCTAGTTCTACCAAACGTGGGTTCTGTTGGGACAGTAATAACTATCATTCTTTCTATCATTATTGGTCTGGGAGCTATTGCTGTATTTATGGGCATAGTTTTAAATCGAACCTATGCTTATAGCATGACCCTATATATTTTGAGTGATAATCCAAAGATCGGTGCGATGAAGGCTTTAGACCTAAGTAAAAAAATGACAAATGGCTATAAACGTAAGCTATTTATTTTGGATTTAAGTTTTATAGGTTGGGAATTATTAGGTATTTTGTCTTTAGGAATTGGCTTCCTTTGGATTTTACCATACATTACACTTGTTATAATAAATGCTTACCATAGATTAAAAGCTATTGCAATTTCATCTGGTACACTTTCAGAAGAAGATTTTGCAGCCCCCTTGAGCATAGAAGCCACAACTGCAGAAAATAAACCAACAGAAGTTAGCGAACCCAAAGCCATAGAATCAACTGCCGCTGTAGTTAGCGAGGCTAAAACTGTAGAATCAACAGTTACTGAAACAACATCTGTAACAGATAATTCCGTAGAGGAGGAAACTGCTCTTCCAAATTCTGCAACTGAACAAAAAGAAGAATAAATTAAATTGATTTTTTACCCCAAGAAACTGTCACTTTTTATAGTGGCAGTTTCTTTTTTTATAAAGTAGCAAAAAGTAATTAATAGAGCAACAAAAGTCACGAACCAAGAAACTGGATAAGATATATAAATTGTCATAGGAGAATGATATTGGGGAATGTTAAAAATTGTTGCAACCCACAAAACACGAACTCCACAGGCACCTAACAATGTAATAAGCATAGGAACAAAAGAATGTCCAATTCCACGGATAGAATTGGCGGTAACATCCATTATTCCACAAAGAGCATATGTAAAACCGATAATTTGTAGGCGTATTAATCCAATCTTTACAACCTCTTCGCTTTTAGAATAAATTTTTAAAAGCGGGACTCCAAAAACAGCAATAATAGAACCCAAAATTAAGCCTATTATAAAAACACAAGCTAAGGCAGTTTTCACAGCTTTTTTTATCCTATCAGGTTTTCTTGCACCTAAATTTTGAGAAGCAAAGGTTAATATTCCCTGAGAAAAACCATTCATCGCAGTATAAACAAATCCTTCAATATTGAATGCGGCAGAATTTCCTGCTACCACTACAGCCCCGAAAGAATTGATAGCAGACTGAATTACCACGTTGGATAAAGAAAAAACAATTCCTTGAATACCTGCTGGAACACCAATTTTTATTATTTTAATAAATATTGGCATCTCAATTCTAAGTTTTTTTAGGTTAAGTTTAAAATCATCTGTTTCACATATCAAACATCTTACAACAAGCACTGCTGAAACACATTGAGAAATAACCGTGGCTAAGGCAACTCCAGCCACATCCATATTTAAGCCAATTACAAAAAATAGGTTAAGGACAACGTTAATTATTCCTGCAATAACTAAAAATACGAGAGGACGTTTTGTGTCTCCCTTTGCTCTTAAAATTGCACTTCCAAAGTTATAAATGATACTGGCTGTGATTCCTGAAAAATATATTTTTAAATACACTGTGGCTAAATCGATAACCTCTTTAGGAGAACGCATTAAAATCAAAAGATGTTTTGCTCCAAACACACCTATAAATGTTAAAATTAATCCACTTATAATGCTTAAAGTCATTGCTGTATGAATTGTGTCGCTAAGCTCCTTTTTTTTACCTGCTCCAAAGAAATTTGCTGCTACAACATTAGCTCCAATAGAAAGACCTATAAATAGATTTACTAACAAATTTATAAGAGAACTTGTAGAACCTACTGCTCCCAAGGAATTATCACCTGCAAAACGTCCAACAACAACTATATCTGCAGCATTAAACAATAGTTGAAGAGTGCTAGAAAGAACCAACGGAATGGAAAAACGGAAAAGGTTTGCAAGGATTGAACCTTGAGTCATATCTAGTTTGTAGTTTTTTGCCTTGAATAAATTTGCCATATCCATATTTTAATTATTTATCTAAATGGTATCAATACCCATGAAATTTAGATATTTCTTGAATAAATTTTGACATTAGCCGAGAGTTTGCTAAATATTGAAAAAACACAAATTTTTAATAAAAAAATGAAAATTCTTCAAAAAAAAACTTGCTATATTTTTAAACTGTGCTATACTTTAGTTAAGTGGGAACGGAAAACTGTAAATTAAACAGTTTTTTAATATTTAATTAGGAAAGGGGGTCTTATGGATAATCCACCCGAAATACAAACCCCAACAGGGGACATTAGCTAAACATTCACCTGCAAGGCAGGAAAATTTGACTAATCTACTGGAATATATATAGATATTTCCAGAGTATTATAAAAGCCGGCTTATTGCCGGCCTTTTTTTTACTCTTGCGACTTATATTATTTTCGGATATTATTTTATTATGAAAACATTTAACATAATTCAACCAGAAAATCTTTCAGAAAATGTATTTAAGTTAATCGGAAAAGATTGGCTCCTGCTTACAGCCGAAAAAGAAGGTCAAGTTAATACTATGACTGCTTCCTGGGGAGGAATGGGCATAATGTGGAACAAACCAGTTACCTATATTTTTGTTCGCCCACAACGCTATACAAAAGAATTTATCGATGGCAATACAAAACTTTCTATTTCTGTACTAGATGAATCTTATCGAAACCAACTAAAATACTTAGGAACTGTATCTGGCAGGGATGAACCAAAAATCCAAAAAGCAGGACTTACAGTAAGTCATGCATACGATGTGCCTGTTTTTGATCAAGCAAAAATCACTTTTGTTTGTAAAAAAATATTTTTTCAAGAGTTAAATCCTGCTGGATTTGTGGATACAACAATCGATTCTGTGATATACCCAACAAAGGATTATCATACAATGTACATCTGCGAAATAGAAAAAATTCTAATTGCTGCAGAATAAAAAAGGGGTAGCATTATTCAACAGGAACTAGCTTTTTCTATTCGTTTTGCAACACAAAACGAAGTCCCTGAAATTTTGGATTTTATCAAACAGTTAGCTCATTACGAAAAACTCGATAATCAAGTTATTGCCACAGAAGAATTGCTTTCCACATGGATTTTCAAAGAAAACAAGGCAAAAGTTCTTTTCGCAGAGTTTCAAGGTAAAAAAATAGGCTTTGCATTATTCTTCTACAATTTTTCTACTTTTTTAGGAAAAGCAGGAATTTATTTAGAAGACTTGTTTATCCTTCCCGAATTTAGGGGAAAGGGATACGGAAAAGCTTTGTTAAAAAAACTAGCTCAAACCGTTGTGAAAGAAGGCTGTGGCAGATTGGAATGGTCTTGTTTAGACTGGAATAAATCCAGTATAGATTTTTATCTTTCATTGGATGCCAAACCATTAGAGGATTGGACAATTTATCGGTTAACTGGAGATCCTTTAAAAAAATTAGCAGAAGAGGGATAAAAAATGAATCTTCAACAAATAATATCTGAATGTAATTCCATCGTTTTTTTTGGTGGTGCTGGCGTATCTACAGAAAGTGGGATTCCAGATTTTCGTTCCCAAGATGGACTATATAATCAACAATGGAAATATCCCCCAGAAACAATTCTTAGCAGAAGTTTTTTTGATGCTCTGCCAAAAGAATTCTATCGATTTTATAGAGAAAAAATGATTGCTCCTTGGGCAAAACCCAACGCTGCTCATAAAAAATTAGCTGAATTAGAAAAAGCAAATAAACTTGTCGCTGTTGTCACCCAAAATATAGATGGGTTACATCAGGCAGCTGGTAGCGAAAAAGTATACGAATTACATGGAAACGTACAAAGAAATTATTGCATGAATTGTGGACAATTTTACAACTTACAATTCGTTATTGATAGTGGAACCCAGGAAGAAGGTATTCCTAGATGTACAAAATGTGGGGGAATTGTAAAACCAGATGTGGTTTTGTATCAAGAAGGATTAGATGATGCTGTGATTTCTGGAGCAATTGATGCTATTTCTAAAGCCGATGCGTTAATTATAGGAGGCACATCCCTTAACGTATATCCTGCAGCTTCTTTAATTGATTATTTCAAAGGAAAATACCTTGTGTTAATCAATAAATCTTTTACTCACGCTGATTCAAAAGCCAATCTTATTATTCATGATAACATAGCTCAGGTTTTAGATAGTTGCAAAATATAATTTTTTTATAAAAAAATTTGAATACTTAAAATAAAACTCTTATGCTTAAAGCATGAATAGCTTTGAAGAAAAAATCGTTATAATTACAGGAGGAGGAAAATCCTTACTCTCAAATGGAAAATGTGGATCCATTGGTTACGGAATTGCTACTGCTTTTGCAAAAGAAAAGGCAAATTTAGTTTTAACAGGTAGGAATATTCAAAAATTACTAGATGCTAAATTTGACTTAGAAAGTAAATACAGAATAAAAGTTTTAGCAATTCCCGCGGATATTGCCCCATCCCAAGATAATGAAAAATTAGTAAATAGTGTAGTTCGGCAAGCAATAAATGCTTTTGGCAGAATTGATGTTTTAGTAAATAATGCTCAATCTTCTGTTGCAGGTATTAGTTTAGCCCAACATACCACCTCAGATTTCGACCTAGCCTTGTATTCAGGTTTATTTGCCACATTTTATTATATGCGAGCCTGTTACCCCTATTTAGCAAGAGTTAGAGGCTCAGTAATAAATTTTGCCTCAGGCGCTGGACTGTTTGGTAGTCAAGGGCAAAGTTCTTACGCTGCAGCAAAAGAAGGTATTAGAGGTCTTTCTAGAGTTGCTGCTACAGAATGGGCAAAGGATCATATAAACGTAAACGTGCTTTGTCCTCTAGCATGGACAGTTCAGCTAGAACAATTTAAAAAAACCCACCCTGAAGCTTACAACTTAAACGTTAAAGTTCCACCTATGGGTCATTTTGCAGATCCAGAAACTGAAATTGGAAGAATTTGTCTCCAACTTGCAAGCCCCGACTTTAAATATATGACAGGAGAAACCATTACCGTAGAAGGAGGGCTTGGCTTGAGACCCTAAGCTACAATTCTTTTATAAAAAAATAATCCATTGTGCTATGCTGTGTGCCAGGCAAAGCACTATCTATTTGCTTGTAGCCTAGTTTTTGGTAAAGATGAAGTGCTACTGGCAAATTATGGTGGGTTTCTAAATAAAGTTGTTTGTAGCCTGCTAATTTTGCTTCTTTTTCTACAAGTTGAATTAATTGGTAGCT
>JAGAOP010000045.1 GCA_017623685.1 Spirochaetaceae bacterium | reverse complement strand
GAATAATATTTTTTTATAAAGAAAAAATATATTGTGTAGCAATTCATTCTGAAGTGCAAAACTCAAGCATTGTTTTTTATGAAATTTTTATAGATGAAGAAAAAAAATTTACTATAGCGTCAAAACCAGCTTATAAATTTTCTTTACCACAGGCATTTCCTATTTACTCTTTAATAGATACTGGAGACGGAAGAATTGCTTTTTTAGGTGGAGGAAAATCAGATAGCCTTTATATTTTTGATCCCATATTGCAAAAATGTCAAGTTTGCTATTTGGGAAATAACTTGAAAGAATGTATTGGTGTAGAAAATTTTACTCTGCAAGAAATTGTATCCTTAAAAACAGAAAATAATAAACTTATGCTTGCTTTTTCTTGGGCAACAAAAGATTCATTTCCTCGGTTAGGATTAATTAATATTTCTTCAAACTTTACAGATGTATCAAAAAAAAATAATCAGTTGTTTGTAACTGATTATATGCAAGAAGAAAAAATAGATTTATGCCTTGCACAAGTTTTTCTTTCCAAAGAGGATGTTTCTGGTGGCGTATATTCTCCAGTTCCTGTGTATCAGGATTCTTCTCTGTGGAATGGGGAATTTCACTATTCAGCTCATTTTTTTGACCACGATAGGATGATGTTTGTTGATTCAAAGAAAATTGAGTTTGAAGAGCAATTTATTCCCTTAGAAAACTTTGTCCTTTTGAAAGAACAAAAATCTTTAGAAAATAATTCTTCTTTAGAACTTTTAGAAAATCAAACTAAGCTAGAAGCAAAGAATTATAATCCTGTAAAATATATTTTTCCAGGATTGTTTATTCCCTTTGGTTCTGTTTCCTTTTATGATGCTTTTTTTTCCGACATGTCTCTTTCCCTACTTGGAGTAACTTGGATTTCAACTGATCCTGCTGAAACAGGTATTTATTCTTTAACTGGAAGTTATAGCCCGAAATTAAATGTTTGGGGGCTTAGTGGAGGTATTACCACTGACAGTTTTTCATTAAATGGTTCTGTGATATTTGATAGAAGTCAATTTGCCTATGGTTCAGCAGAATTTAATTATTCTGGTAACTTTGAATTGGGTTCAATTTATAATATTGGTTTATATAATTCAGTTTTATGGGCTGGAGGTTATAATTGGGTTTCATTTTCAGAAACTGACTTTTATCCAACTATTTTTACAAATTTAAATGAAGAAGACAAAACTGAGTTTATTAATTCTGTTTCAAATGCAACAACTATTAGATTTTCAACACTTCGTTCCGGAGGAAAAGGCTATCATAATTTAAAAGGTTTTGCCTTGAGTTTTAATCTATTAACTTTGTATAGCGATATTATTGATGGATGGTATAATAATTTAGGTCTAAGTTATATTCAAAGAATTCCTGGTTATGTTCCAATAGAAGCTATTGTTTCTATTTTCCCCAGTAATATATCATTTTTAGACCTTGACGCCTATGCTTATTTATACACCTGGGAAATACAAAAAGGTATTCCTTGGTTACAACTTTATTTGAATCGATTTAGTTTTGTATTTGGCTACGAAGGAACCTTTAATAGAAGGAATGATTCTTGGGATATAATAGATTTGTGGGATATTTTACGTGAAATGCCTCAGTTGGAATTTAATGATAACCTTTTTGTTAGACTAGAATCAGTTTCTTCATTGAATACAACAATAATGACTGGTTTTAGTCTAAGTTTATATGCAGATTTCATACTGCGCCTTAGACACTCTGAGAAAGTAGCAAAATACGATTTTAGGGTAGGCCTTAATCTTAGTTTGTAGCTGACTCTGTGGGTGTGGTTGTAGGTTTACTGAGCATTTTTCGCTGAATTTGAGCCGCTCTTTCTGGTGGCATCATCATTAACCAAGTAGAAGCTAAAGAAACACCACCTTGAGCCTGAGCAACTTCATCTGCCATTCTAAGAATATCAATTATATCTTGATCATCCATAGCTACAAGAATATCCACTGCATTTTGAGGTGGCATATTGTTAAGATTTGCCACATTTGTTTCCACGTTAGTTTGGCGGCTTTCGTATCGGCTTACGATATTGTTAAAACTCTGTTCTCTTTCTTCTTGAGCAATTCGTCTATCTTCTAGCTCTTGGGCTGTTTGTTGACTTAATGCCTCTGCTTGAGCTATTTCAGTTTCTCTTTTGTTTAATTCTTCTGTTCTAACGTCAAGAGATTCTAATCTTTTTAGAAATCTGTCATTATCCAAATCCGCTTCTAAAGGGGTTGAACTTGTACTTGCTTGAGTAGTTTGAACTTGCAAACCGAATAATTTATATACAGGGGCAAAGATTTTTTTTGCTTGGATTACTCCCAAGTAATCAAACCACATTAATCCTGCAAGAACTAAAATAATGATTAGAAAAAGGAGTATTATTATTTTACCTATATTGTTTTTTCGCCTAGCCATAAAACCCTCACAATGTTGTGTTTATACTTAGTATATCGACAAAAAACTCTGTTTACAAGTGTAAATTCTTTTTATGTTGCCAATATTTTCAGTTATATGTATAATATAATAAGTATATTTTAGTTATGGTGGGTTAAATGACGTTAGGTGATATTATAACTCTTCTTCAGGGTGGAATTACCGAAATATTTATGCTCGTGTTGCCAGTTTTAGGTGCAGCTCTTATTATTGGTCTTATAGTTGCCATATTTCAAGCTGTTACATCAATTCAAGAGCAAACATTAACTTTTGCCCCTAAATTTTTTGTTATCTTGGCGGTTATTGCTTTGTTAGGAGGATGGATGTTCACCTCTCTAAGAGAATATACCATTGAGCTTTTTAATACGATTTCACAAATGGGGCGATAATACTTGCTTAATCAAATATTAAATGCTGCACCTTTATTTTTACTCATTGCAGCTAGATGTTTTGCCATGCTTTTAACACTTCCACTTTTTTCTATGCAAAGTGTTTCTAGGGTGGCAAAAATTGCTTTCGCTGGATATTTAGCTTATTTAATTTTACCTTCAGCCTATGGTTCCTATGACCAACTAATTGGTACATATCAAGTTTTTACATTGGAATATATTTTACTTTTAGCTGGAGAAGTGTTAATTGGTGTAATAATCGGATTTTACATTTCAATTTTATTTGCAGCCTTTAGTACTGCTGGTCAGTTTTTTTCTTTTCAAATGGGACTTTCTGCAGCAGAGGCCTATGATGCATTGTCTCAAGTAGAAAATCCTCTTATGGGACAATATTTAAACCTTATTGCTATGATTCTCTTTTTACAAGTAGATGCTTTTCAGCATTTGTTTTTAGGAGGAGTTATTAGCAGTTTTCAAAGTTTTAATGCAATGTCTTTGGTGTTAGCAGAAACACAAAATACATTGTTAACTTTTTTGCTTAAAGGACTTTCCGGTTTATTTTTTGATGCCTTTATGATTGCTTTGCCTATGGTTGGTACTTTTTTTATAGTTGCAGTTACCATGGGAATTTTATCAAAGGCAGCACCTCAGATGAATCTTCTTTCAGAAGGTATTCCTTTAACTATGTTGTTGGGCTTTTTGCTTTTGTCATTGTGCTTGCCTTATATGTGTAATTTGTTTTTAAGATTATTTGATTCAGCCTTTTATTCTTTAAAAACCTTGTTTGAAACAGTGGGTGGTTTTTCGTGATGGATTTACAAGAAACCACTTTAGTACAAAATAATTTTCCTATTATTCCTTTGCAATGGTTTGCTTCTGCAGAAGACGAAGGGCGAACAGAAAAACCATCTGAAACAAAACTTAGAAAGGCTAGAGAAGAAGGAAGAATCCCTAAAAGCCAAGAATTAACTGGTGCTTTGGTTATGCTAATTCCTGTTCTTGTAATTATAATGATTGCACCTTGGCTTTTGACTGGTTTTGTTCAAATTATTAAATTTTATATTGAAAGATGTATTTCTTCTGAGCTTACGGATCCCGCCCTTGCTATTGAATTTTTTTATGTTATTCTTAGGATGGTTTTGCCCATTACACTTTCTGCCATGGTTGCGGCAATTGCAGGAAATATAATTCAAAATAAGGGTTTTATTTTTACAACTAAAAAGATTGAACCGAAATTTTCTAATATTGTTCCAAAATTTGGAGAATTCTTTAAAAAAACACTTTTTTCTTTTGAAGGTGCTTTTAATGTAATTAAATCCATTGTAAAAGTTGTTGTATTATTTATTGTTGCTTATGTTCTAATCAAAAATGATTTGCCACAACTTCTTACCCTTTTGAATACAAACCTTTGGTCTGGTATTGTTCATGTGTCTTGGATGACTGCAAAGTTATTGATAATTTCTGCCATAATTTTTCTTATAATTGCCATTCCAGACTATTTAGTTCAGCGTAGGCAATTTATAGAATCTATGAAAATGACAAAACAAGAGGTAAAAGAAGAATATAAAGAAATGGAAGGAGATCCTCTTGTAAAAAGTCGTATTAGGCAATATATGCATCAGTTGATGACACAAAATCTTCCTTCGGCAGTGGCAAAGGCGGATGTTGTAATCACCAACCCGACTCATTATGCTGTAGCAGTTGAATACGATAATTCTTCTATGGTAGGTCCCATGGTTACAGCCAAAGGTGCGGATTCTATAGCTAGAAGAATTCGAGAAATAGCTTCTGAAAATGGTATTCCTATGGTAGAAAACAGACCTTTGGCTCGGGCTTTGTATGCAGAAGTAGAAATTGGTGAAATTGTTCCAGAAAATTACTATCAAGCACTAGCAGTAATTCTTGCAAATGTGTATAATATGAAAGGGAAGTGATATTTTCTTGTTGAAATATCGCTAAGGTGGGATAATGCCGGAATTAGGCAAAGGTAAAAAGCTAAAGAATTCTCAAGATTTTATTGTAGCTGTTGGAGCTGTTTTTATTGTTCTGCTATTAATAGTTCCTGTTCCAGCAGTACTTTTAGATTTTCTTATGGCTTGTAACCTGCTTTTTGCATTAATGATGTTGCTTATCGTTTTATATACACCTAAGGTAACAGATTTTTCTTCTTTCCCAACCTTATTGCTTGTTCAAACCTTATTTGGTCTTGGTTTAAATGTTTCTTCCACTAGAATGATACTTGCTCAAGGTACAGCCTTTGAAGGAAAAATGGTTAGAGCTTTTGCCTCCTTTGTTGTAGGTGCAGGAGGGACTGAAGGTTTATTAATTGGATTTGTAATCTTTATTATCTTAATATTAGTTCAAGCTTTTGTAATCACCAAAGGAGCAACTCGAGTTGCAGAAGTTGCAGCAAGATTTACCTTGGATGCTATGCCTATGAAACAGGCTGCTGTAGAAGCAGAATATAATGCTGGAGCCATTACAGAAGAAGAAGCTCGAAAGCGAAAGATGGATGTTCAGCGAGAAGCAGACTTCTATGGTGCCATGGACGGTTCTTCTAAGTTTGTTTCTGGTAACGTAAAGATTGGTATCGCCATTACAGTAATAAATCTTGTTGTAGGTTTAATTTTTGGCATGGTTCTTAGAAATGAATCTTTTAGTGAAGCTCTTAGTGTTTATGCAAGTCTTACTGTTGGTGATGGTCTTCTTTCTCAACTTCCTTCTTTGCTTGTTTCTGTAGCAACTGGTATTATTGTAACTCGTTCTGCTTCTGATAATACTCTTGGTACTGATATTAAAATTCAGTTTAGCCGTAATGCCTGGGTTTATTTTGTTGGTGGCGGTACAATGATTTTTATCGGTTTTATGCCAGGCTTCCCTTGGTACGTACTTATTCCAATGGGTGTAATGCTGATTTATTTAGGTTACAGAATGTACACTGTGCAAAAAAAGAGTTTTGCAAAAAAAGTTGCTGATGAAAAAGAAAAACAAAAGGGGCAGCAAACTGGAAGTGCTCCAGATGCAACAACTGTTACACCACCAGATCCACTTTCTTTGGAATTAGGTTATGCATTAATACCTTTGGTTGATAAAGAAAAGGGTGCAGAATTATTAGAACGAGTTACTCTAATTCGGCGAGAAATGGCCATAGAGTTGGGATTAACAGTTCCTAGAATAAGAATCACAGATAATATGCGACTTGAACCTAATGAATACACCTTTAAAATAAAGGGTGTAGCAGCAGGGACTGGAAGAATAAAAATGGGTTGGTATATGTGTATTAATTCTGGTGGGGTTACAGAAGAAATGCCAGGTGAAAAAACTACAGAACCAGCCTTTGGGCTTCCTGCAGTATGGGTTCCAGAATCAAGCCGTGAACGTGCTGAGCAAGCAGGATATGCAGTTGTTGATCCCCCAACTATGATAGCAACTCATTTAACAGAACTTATTAAACGACGTGCAGATGAAATTCTTGGTCGTCAAGAAGTTCAGACTATGATTGATACTCTTAGAAAAGATTATCCTGCTGTTGTTGATGAAGTTATGCAAAATTTCAAACTTGGCGAAATTGTCAAAGTTTTGCAGGGGCTTTTGCGTGAACAAGTTTCTATTCGCAACATGGTAGTTATTTTAGAAACCCTTGCTGATTATGGAGCAATTACAAAGAAAACAGATGTTTTAGTGGAACGTGTTCGACAATCCTTGGGAAGACAAATTTGTTTACAATACGCAGATCCAGACAGGGTATTACATGTATTAACTGTAAATCAAGGTTTCTTAGAAAAATTGCTTGATAGCAAAAACGACACAGTGGACGGACCTATATCTATGTTAGATCCAGTAACTCATCGTAAGTGGATTTCAGCATTAAGTTCAGCTATTGCTTCTGTTAGAAATATGGGATATAGCTTCCCCATAATCTTGTGTCCTGAATCTGTGCGTAGCCTTGTAAAAAATAGTATGGAACGAGAATTGCCTGGGGTTGTAGTTCTTTCTACTGCGGAAATTACATCTGACATTAAATTAGAATCTTTGGGGGAAATAAACGTTGAATAGTGAATCAACTTGTTATACAGTAACTGGTTCTAGTTACGAGGAGTGTATGAATAAAATTCGTGAAAAACATGGAAATTATTCACCCTCAATTTTGAACAAAAAAGAATCTTACAATCCAGGTTTCTTTGGCATCGGAAAAAAATATTCTGTAGAGATAAAATATACCCTTCATAACATAGAAGCCTATAATAACTCTCTAAACAATATGAAACCTAACAATAATTCTGAATCAAAGGATGCTAAAGAAAAGGAAAAAATACTTGCTTTAGCAAGAGAAGCAAGTTTAAAATCTCAACAGCAACAAATGACAACTATTCAAAAGCAGTTGGAATCTGTTAGTAAAAAATTGGATATAATTTCAAGTGAAACTGAAACTCATTCTTCAATTCGTCGAATAGAAGAACTTCTTGAAACAAATGAATTTACACCATCCTATATTAGAAAAATGGTGGATAGAATTCGTACTGAGTTTTCTCTTGATGAATTGGACGATTTTGATACTGTTCAAAACAAGGTTGTTGAATGGATTGGCGAAGAAATAGAAATTAAGCCTTTAACGGAAATAACAAAAAGACCTTCTGTTTTAGTTTTGATTGGACCTACTGGAGTTGGAAAAACAACAACTGTTGCTAAACTTGCTGCAATGTATCGATTGAATAACGAAAATTTTTTTATTCGAATGATTACAACTGACAGAGTTCGTATTGGAGCTAAGGAACAGCTTTCAATATATGGTAATATTATGGATATCCCCACCACTCAGGCAGAATCAGCAGAAGATATAAAAAAAATAATTTCCATGGATTCAGGGAAATTAGATGTTATTCTTATTGATACAACAGGTTTAAGTCCTCATGATTATGTTAATATTGGAAAAATGCGTAGTATTTTGGAACTCCCCGAATTACATCCTGATATTTATTTAACCGTTTCCGCCTCAACTAAGGCAAGTGATATTCGAGCAATAATGCGAAATTATGAACCCTTTGATTACAAGGCCGTAATAATTACAAAACTTGATGAAACAAATCATATTGGAAACGTATTAAGTGTTCTTTCAGAAAAAAATAAGGCTGTAGCTTTTATTTCTTCTGGTCAGAAAATACGAAAAAATTTAGAGCAAGCAAGTGTTGTTAGGTTTTTGATGAAACTTGCCGATTTTAAAATAGACAGAGAATCTCTAGAAAAGAAATTTTCTGCTTTGCCAGAAGATATTACAGGCATACAAATATATGATTGAAAAAGGGAGTGCATTGTAAAGTTATGAAAGATCAGGCTTCAGAACTAAAAATACTAATGCAGGAATACAACGGAAAAAATAACCGTGGCGCACCAGGACATATAACTAGAATTATTGCGATTACCAGCGGAAAAGGTGGTGTTGGAAAGACTAACATTTCTGTTAATATGGCCATAGCATATGCTCATGCAGGAAAAAAAGTTCTTCTAATTGACGGAGACTTAGGAATGGCAAATGTTAACGTATTGCTAAATATTGTCCCTCAATATAATTTGCTTCATGTTGTTACTCAGCAAAAAAAGATGGTTGATATTATTTCAGATACTGAATTTGGAATTAAATTTATTGCTGGGGCAAACGGTTTTTCTAGAATTGTAAATCTTTCTGATACTGAACTTGATTATTTTGCAGAAGAGTTTAGTACAATTAATAATTTCGACATCATAATTATAGATACAGGTGCAGGTATTTCAAATAACGTGTTGCAATTTGTTGCTGCTGCAGATGAAGTTTTTATTGTAACAACTCCAGAACCTACTGCCATAACTGATGCTTACGGTATTATTAAAATTATTACCACAGAACTTTCTATGGAACGTGAAATGACACTAAAACTTCTTGTTAATCGTGTTCATTCTGCAGATGAAGGGAAACGTATATCCGACAGAATTATAAATATTGCAGGTCAGTTTTTGAATTATAAAATCGATTACTTAGGCTTTATTTACGATGATCCTGTTGTTACAATGTCTGTAATTAGGCAAAAGCCCTTTATGGAAGTAGCTCCTCAATCAAAACCAGCTATGTGTATCAAACATATTGTTGGTCGAATTGAAAAAACAGACTTAGTAAACACAGAAGGTGTTACTGGTTTTTTGCGAAAATTTTTAGGCAAGAAATAAGTTTATTTTTCTTTAAAAAAGGTTTTTCATAAGGCTATGGATGATTTTCATATTCCATCGGATTTACATGGTGTGAATATACATTTTGTTGGAATAAAAGGCACCGGAATGGCTGCTTTAACAGAAATCCTTTGTTCAAGAGGAGCTGTAATAACTGGTAGCGACGTAGAAGATGTTTTTTATACTGATAAGGTACTTTTACGTTGTGGCATAAAAGCATTACCTTTTTCTGAAAATAATATTTCTAAAAAGTTAGCTTGTGTAATTTATTCATCTGCTTATAATTTTGAAACAAATTGTGAATTGTCTAAAGCAAAAAAATTAGATATTCCATGTATTTTGTATAGCCAAGCCCTAGGTCAACTTTCAAAACTTTCTTATAGTGTTGGTGTTGCAGGTGTTCACGGTAAAACCACAACTACAGGCTTAGTTGGAACTCTTTTAGAAGGATTGAACCTTCCAGCTCAAGTTTTGGCAGGAAGTTTAATTTCTTCTTTTGGCACGCAAGATGAAGGTAGCTGTACTCTTTCTTTAGGAAATAAATATTTTGTTGCTGAAACCTGTGAATATCAGCGACATTTTATGTCTTTTTCACCCAAAAAGATAATACTAACCAGTGTTGAATCAGATCACCAAGATTATTATCCTACATACAAGGACATTCGAGATGCCTTTGTCGATTATGCTTCTCTTTTACCTCAAAATGGACAGTTGATTTATTGTGCTGATGATTTAGGAGCAACCGAGGTTTCTGAAATTGTAAAATCTAAAAGAGATGATATAGAACTAGTTCCCTATGGCATAACTGCAACAGGACCTTGGCATATTTCAATGGGTGAAGTAAAAAATGGGCGACAAAGTTTTTGTGTTGATGCATTTCCAAAACAAGAATTTTACCTTTCAGTTCCAGGTCAACATTTAGTTTTAAATGCTACAGCTGCCATGGCTTTAGTTTGTTCCCTATATTCTCAAGAAAATAATCTTAAAATGGATAATCTTTTTTTTAATGATATTTTTACTAAATTATCCAATTCATTAATTTCTTTTAAGGGTGCAAAAAGACGTAGCGAAATTATCGGAAGGACAAATAACGTAATTTTTATGGATGATTATGCTCATCATCCCACTGCCATAAAAACCACGTTAGCAGGTTTTAGGTCCTTTTATCCCAATAGAAAAATTATTGTAGATTTTATGTCCCATACCTATACTCGTACTGCTGCTCTTTTAGAGGAATTTGCAAACAGTTTTACATCTTGTGATAAAGTTATTTTGCATAAAATATATGGGTCTGCAAGGGAAAATGCTTCTTTAACTGGAGTTACCGGAAAAGACCTATATAATAAGGCAAAAAATCTTTATCCTGAAGTTTGTTACTACGAAGAAGTTTTTGAAGCAGAAAAGGATTTAATTCAAGAATTATCTGTCAAAGATGAAAGATTTAGTGAAGGTTATTTATTTGTTACAATGGGAGCAGGGGATAACTGGAAACTTGGAAAAAAAGTATATGAAATTCTTTCTTCTTTGGAATATACAAAAAAATAATTTGCAGGAGTTAAAAATATGAACAGCATGACTGGATACGCATATAGCGAAGAATATATAGATAATTGTAATATTTCTATTGAAATAAAATCCTATAATTCAAAATATTTTGATTTGTCCATAAATATGCCTTCTTTTTTAAGTCGTTTGGAAAATTCTTTTCGTGAAAAATTTTCTAATCTTATTTTGAGAGGTAAGGTAGAAGTTTATATTCGTGTTTTTGAAGAAAATCCAACAACAAATGTTATTATTAATGAGGAAGCTGTAAAATCTTATGCAGAAGCATTTAAAAAAATTGCTGTTTCTTTAGGTCAACCCAGCGACAATATTCCTTTAGAATTAATTGTTAGGCAAGAAGGCGTAATCTCTTCTCGTTGTGAATATGATATTGAAAGATATTTAAGTTTAATTTCTCCAGTTTTAGAAAATACAATTAATCTATTTATTGAAGATAGAAAAAGGGAAGGCGAGAACTTAAAAATTGATCTATTAAATAAAGTTTCTGAATTGGATAAGGCTTTATCTTTTTTTCAAAAATTTCAGCCTAAAATGGAAGCTGCATTTAAAGAAAATGTAACAAAACGATTTTATGAAATGCTAGGGGACAAAATTGATGAACAGCGTATTTTAGCCGAAGTAGCAGCCTTACTTGTTAAATATACAATTAACGAAGAAATCGTTAGATTAGAAAGCCATATTAAAGCCTTAAAATCAGAATTGCAGGAAAATACAACTCCTGGTAGAAAAATTGATTTTTTGTGCCAAGAAATTAATAGAGAAATTAATACAATTGGTTCTAAAAATCAGTTTGTGGAAGTTGGAAATATGGTTGTTTCTGCAAAAAATGCGTTAGAAAACATTCGTGAACAAGCTAGAAATGTAGAATAATCTACAATTCATTTTTTATATATCTTTTTAATTTTTTCAAAGGCAGATTGTATTTCCATTAATTTAATGGTTGTATTATTTTTTTTTGATGTATCAGGATGAAGTTCTTTTATGAGTTTTGCATAGGTAGCTTTTATTTCTGTATAATCAGGTAGATTCTCTTTATATCCAAAAATACTAAATTCATTTATTAAGTGGCTAGGAATTTTTTTAATTTCATCTTGTGATTCTTTAGTTTGAATTGGTTTTTTGTGTGATTTTGGGGCATTCCCAGTTTCTATATATTCCCGTAAATAATCCCCAAGTTTGTCAAACATTGTGTCCATTTATTTATTTTATGAATGATATTTTTTTGTGTCAAGAAAAAAGAAGGCTGCTTAAAAAGTTTTGCTATAGTGTTTTTTACCTACATAAAGGTAATTCACTTTAACTTTACTTTTTAGGCAGCCCATTTTACATTTAAGGTGTAAATTAACGTATTTTTCTTAAAAAGGCGTCTTTATATCCAAAGGATTTAAACTTACTAATTACAGAACCGTATTCATCTACTGTAAGAGGTCCAACCATAATCTGATATGCAGTTCCGCTTTTTAGTGGAACCATGATAATCGGATATTTAGTTCCATAAGTTTGAACTATTTGGTCAATGTTTTCTTGCTGAGTTAATGTTGCAATTTGAACATAATATTTGCCACTTTCTAGCTTAGAAAGACTATCTACAATAATCCCACTGACAGGAACTGGTATGCTAGCAATTTTTTCTTCTTTACTAGGAGTTTCTTCTTCAACTACAACTGGTTCTGGATTAATTGCAATATGTGCTTGAGGAGGATTATCTTCTGCTGGAACTAAAATAATAGGGGCATATGGATCAACTTCTTCTTCTAAAGGCAACTCTTCTGGAACAAGGGCAACTTCTTCTTCTAAAGGCAATTCTTCTGGAACAAGGGCAACTTCTTCTTCTAAAGGCAATTCTTCTGGAACAAGGGCAACTTCTTCTTCTAAAGGTAACTCTTCTGGAACAAGGGCAACTTCATCTTCTAAAGGCAATTCTTCTGG
>JAGAOP010000044.1 GCA_017623685.1 Spirochaetaceae bacterium | reverse complement strand
GGCGAGAATTTCAGGTTGAAAAGCGCAACGGAATTTCAACCTGAAATGATAAAAAATTCAAGGAAGTATTTTTTATCATACTCCTTAATAAACACCGCGTTTAGCGACGAGCCAAGGAGGATGAGAATCTCAGTTTAAAATGCAAGGCATTTTCAAACTGAAATGATAAAAAAAACAGGGACGAAATTTTTATCATCCCTCCTTAACAAACACCGCGTTTAGCGGCGAGCCATGGATGGCGAGAATTTCAGGTTGAAAAGCGCAACGGAATTTCAACCTGAAATGATAAAAAATTCAAGGAAGTATTTTTTATCATACTCCTTAATAAACACCGCGTTTAGCGGCGAGCCACGGATGGCGAGAATTTCAGGTTGAAAAGCGCAACGGAATTTCAACCTGAAATGATAAAAAATTCAAGGAAGTATTTTTTATCATACTCCTATATAAAAAGTGTAATAGTCTGAATTTCAGTTGTCAAATTGTTATTCATTCTACCCTTAATTCCATATCTAAAATAATTGAATTTCCACAAAAAAATATTAAATTTTACGCAAAAAGTGATTTTATGCTTTCTTTTGCTTTTCCATTGACCAAGGTAACTTAAACAAGTAAAATATTAAAGAAATACTTAAGAATCTTTAGCGAGGTTTTTACAATGAAAAGTGATAACGCAAAGAAGGGAATTCCCCGAGCTCCTCATCGTTCTTTATTTAGAGCTATGGGTTATACAGACGAAGAATTAGCTCGTCCATTAGTTGGTGTTTGTTGTGCAAAGAATGAAATTATTCCTGGGCATATTAATTTAGATAAAATAGCAGAAGCTGTAAAGGCTGGAATTCGTATGGCAGGTGGTACACCTATTGAATTCCCAGCAATTGGTGTTTGCGATGGAATTGCCATGGGCCATGAAGGAATGCGATATTCTTTGGTTACAAGGGAACTTATTGCAGATTCCATTGAATGTGTTACAAAAGCCCATCAGTTTGATGCTTTAGTTATGATTCCTAACTGTGATAAAATTGTTCCTGGTATGCTTATGGCTGCTGGCCGCTTAGATTTGCCTACAGTTTTTTGTTCTGGGGGTCCAATGTTACCTGGAAAATTGCCTGGAGCCGACTGTTTTTACGAAGGAAATCCTTATAGCGGTAAAAATTTAAGCTTAACAGATATGTTTGAAGCTGTTGGAGCAGTGGGTGCAGGTCGAATTACAGAAGCTCAATTAGAAGAATTAGAAAAGGTTGCTTGTCCAGGTTGTGGTGCTTGTTCTGGAATGTTTACTGCAAATAGTATGAATTGTGTTACAGAAGTTTTAGGAATGGGACTTCCTGGTAACGGAACAATTCCTGCAGTTACAGGTGATAGAATTGCTTTGGCAAAACATGCTGGTATGGCAGTAATGAATCTTTACGAAAAAGGCATCACTGCTAGAAAAATTATGACAGAAGCTGCTTTTGAAAACGCACTTTCAGCAGATATGGCTTTAGGTTGTAGTTCCAACACAGTACTTCACTTGCCTGCTATTGCTCACGAAGCTGGAGTTAAAATAGATTTACACATGATAAATACAATTTCTGAACGTACACCTAATTTATGCCATTTAGCTCCGGCTGGGCATACTTTTATGTGCGATTTGAACGAAGCTGGTGGAGTTCAGGCAGTTCTTGCAGAACTTGCAAAGAAAAATCTTATTCATACAGATTTAATTACTGTAACAGGAAAAACTATCGCACAAAATATTGTTGGCGTAAAAAATCGCAATCCTGAAATTTTACGTCCAATAGAAAATCCTTTTTCTGAAACAGGGGGAATTGCAATTTTGTTTGGTAATCTTGCTCCAGACGGAACCGTTGTTAAGCGTTCTGCTTGTGCTCCAGAGTTAATGAAGCATACTGGTCCAGCTCGTGTATTTGATTCAGAAGAAGCCTGTTTTGAAGCCGTTCAAAATTGTAAAATCAAGAAGGGTGATGTAGTTGTTATTCGCTACGAAGGTCCTCGTGGTGGTCCTGGAATGAGGGAAATGCTTTCTGTTACAGCTGCCCTTGCAGGTCAAGGTTTAGACAAAGATGTAGCTTTAATTACAGATGGTCGTTTTTCTGGTGCAACTCGTGGAGCTTCCCTTGGCCATTGTTCCCCAGAAGCTGCAGATGGCGGACCTATTGCTTTAGTTCAAGAAGGGGACAAAATTACACTAGATATTAATGCTTACAAAATTACTCTCGAAGTTTCAGATGAAGAACTTGCTAAACGAAAAGCAGCCTGGGTTTGTCCTTCTCCAAAGGTGACAACTGGATATTTAGCTCGATATGCAAAGTTAGTTTCTTCTGCAGACAAGGGGGCAATCCTTCAATGAAATATACTGGAGCTAGAATCGTAATAGAGTGCCTTGTAGAACAGGGTGTTGATACTGTTTTTGGTTATCCTGGTGGAGCAATTCTAAATATTTATGATGAACTTTATAAACATAAAGACAGAATTCGCCACATACTTACTGCTCATGAACAAGGAGCTGCCCATGCTGCGGATGGGTATAGTCGTTCCACAGGAAAGACAGGTGTTGTTTTAGCTACAAGTGGTCCCGGTGCAACAAATCTTGTAACAGGAATAGCCACCGCTTATATGGATTCTGTTCCAATGGTAGCAATAACTTGTAACGTAGGTTGTAGTCTGTTAGGTAAAGATAGTTTCCAAGAAGTAGATATAACAGGCATCACAATGCCAATAACGAAACATAATTACATTGTTCGTGATGTTAATCGCCTTGCAGAAACAATTTGCGAAGCATTTTTGATTGCCCAAAGTGGAAGACCTGGTCCTGTACTTATTGATATCCCAAAAGATGTAACGGCTGCTGTTGCAGATTACGAACCTCTTGTTGTAGGTTTTGCTTCTGAAAAACCAGATTCTATTTCTAGGCGAAATGTTCGGCGTGTAATCAAAGAAAAATTTCCTACAGATCAGGATTTTGAAAACGCAACACAATTAATTAATTCATCTGTTAGACCCTTTTTGTATATTGGGGGTGGAGTAATAATTTCAGATGCTTGCACTGAATTAAAAGAATTTGCAGAAAAGCGAAATATTCCAGTGGCTGTATCTCTTATGGGAAAATCTGCCTTTCCTTCAGAACATGAATTATGTTGCGGAATGATAGGTATGCATGGAACAAAGGCTGCTAACTGCGGTGCTAACAAATCAGATTTGATTATAGCAGTTGGAGCTCGCTTTTCTGATCGCGTCATTTCCGATTCAAGTAAATTCGCAAAATCAAGTAAGGTTCTTCATATTGATATAGACCCTGCAGAAATTAACAAAAATATTCCAACGGCGGCTTCTCTTGTTGGAGACATAAAATCTATATTAGCTAAGATTATTCCTATGATAGAAAGCCGTTCATCTTCTGAATGGAATGAACAAATTACCGAATGGAAGCAGCATATTCCTGCTATGTATTCCAAAAAGACAAAGTTGCATCCAAAATTTGTTTTTGAATATATTAATCGCAAGTTAGGTGACGATACAATTATTACCACAGAAGTTGGACAACATCAAATGTGGACTGCTCAATTTTATCCCTTTAGCAAGCCAAGGACTTTTTTAACTTCAGGTGGTTTGGGAACAATGGGTTACGGAACAGGTGCAGCCATAGGAGCACAGGTGGCTAACCCCAACCGAAAAGTTGTTCATATTGCAGGAGATGGTTCTTTTCGCATGAATTGTAATGAGTTGGCTACCATTGCCCACTATAATTTGCCAATTATTATTATTGTAGTAAATAATGGTGTGCTAGGTATGGTTCGTCAGTGGCAAAATTTGTTTTATGATAAACGTTATTCCGAAACAACTTTGGACTTTGGTCCAGATTTTGTAAAATTAGCAGAGGCCTATGGAATTCAAGGTTATCGTGCTCTTTCAGAAGAAGAATTTATAGGTGTTTTTGATCTAGCTGTAAAAGGTGGAAAACCTGCTGTTATAGATTGTGGAATGAATATTGACGAAATGGTTTTACCAATGGTTCCAGCAGGTAAACCAATAGATCAACTTTTGTTAGATATTGAATAGCTGATTCATCATATTAATAAAACAGAATATTCTCTTTTGGGAATATTCTGTTTTTTTTTGTCAAATTTTTTGTATGTTAGAAAAAAATGTAATATGTTTTAAACAGAGGAAATTATGTTAAAACATATTGTTATTGTGGTTGCTTCCTTTAGAAAAAAATCATTTAATAGACAATTAGCAAACTTAATTTGCGAGCTAATTGATTCAAGGGCAAAGATATCTTATCTAAATTTTGAATCAATTCCTTATATGAATCAGGATTTAGAAAAAAAACTTCCAGTTGAAATTGGAAACCTTAAAAAAAAAGTTTATGGTGCAGATGGATTATGGATTGTTACACCAGAATATAATTATAGTTATCCTGGGTTATTAAAAAATTTGCTAGATTGGTTATCTAGACCTTTCATTCCTAATGATTTTTCTTCAGGAACTGCCTTGCTAAACAAAAAAACAACTGTAAGTGGTGCAGCTGGCCATTCAGCAGCAAAGGGTTCTTTGGAAAATTTAAATCAGTTACTTTTAGCTATGGGTTGCAAGGTGATGAAGGATTTTCAAGTCGGTGTTGCCCTATCTTCAAATTCATTTAAAACTGATAAACTAATTTTATCTGAAAATGACATAAAAAAATTACGTATCCAAGTTGATGAATTCTTAAAGTTTATAAATGAAAATTAGCAAAAAAAAGCCCGAGGCTAATAATTTCCTCGGGCAATTAATTAATTCAATTAAATTAGTCTTTTAGTTTTCTATAAGCTTCAAATTCCGCAATCATCTGAGGATCTTTGTTTTTATCGAAAAGACTAACTACAACAGTTACCAATAAGCATAGTATAAAGGCAGGTAAAATTTCGTATACTTCAAAAATTCCACCCTTAAGGTTATGCCATACAATAACTGTAATACCACCGGTTATTAGACCTGCAATAGCACCCTTAGCTGTTGTACCTTTCCAGAAAAGAGCCAAGAGAATAAGAGGACCAAAGGTTGCACCAAATCCTGCCCAAGCGTAACTTACCAAATTGAAAACAGAACTATTTTCATCAAGGGCTAAAACAAAGGCAACTGCAGAAATTGCAAAAACAGATATACGACTTGCATTTAGAACAGATTTTTCAGATGCATCTTTTTTTATAATGCCCTTATAAATATCTTGGCTAAAGGCAGAAGATGCAACCAGTAACTGAGAATCTGCTGTACTCATGGCAGCTGCAAGAATGGCACACAAGAAAATTCCTGCAATAAAGGCAGGGAACATTTTTTGGATTGTAGCACTGAATACTGTTTCTGCTGCTGTAGGAGCAAGAAGTTTTGGTAAATAAATTGTACCCAATGAACCAACAATTAAGGCACCAGCTAGAGCAATAATAACCCAAATTGTTGCAATTCTTCTAGAAAGAGCCACGTCTTTGTTAGAACGAATTCCCATAAACCGAACTAGAATGTGGGGCATTCCAAAGTAGCCTAATCCCCAAACTAAAGCAGAAATAATTGATACCGTGCTATAATTTTGGTTTGCTAGGAATTTACTTTGCATTTCAGCCCCAAAGGCTCCACTCATGGCTTTTTCACCAAAAAGAGTAACTTGAGCCATAGCTTCTGATGGTCCACCACTAACAACTACCATTGTAATTCCTGCAATAATTAATGCAATAAACATTAATGTGCCTTGAATAAAGTCAGTTGTACAAACTGCAAGATAACCTCCAAGAATGGTGTATATTAAAATTACTACCATTCCAATAACTAAGCCAAGGTGATAATTCATATTGAAAACTGAATTAAAAAGTTTTGCACAAGCTACAAATCCAGAAGCGGTGTAAATTGTAAAGAATAAAACAATGAAAACCACGGAAACAAAGGAAAGTACGTGAGATTTGTCCTTAAAGCGATTGGTTAAAAATTCTGGAATTGTAATAGAATCTCCAAAAGCGATGGTACATTTTCTAAGTGGTTTGGCAACAATTAGCCAGTTTAAGTATGTTCCAATAACAAGACCAAGAGCTGTCCAAAAAGCTTCTTTCATTCCTCCAAGGTAGGCAAGACCAGGTAATCCCATTAAAAGCCAACCAGACATATCTGAAGCTTCTGCACTTAGGGCTGTCATCCAAGGACCAATTTTTCGTCCTCCTAAAAAGAAGTCGCTGGAATTTGAATTGTTTTTTGCATAACGCAAACCAATAAAAATCATCATGGATAAATAAATGACGAAAGCTATAATTATGGCAATTAAACTTGAGTTCATTTTATCTCCTAAAAAAAAGACTTTTAGTTTCTATATAAGAAAACAAATATTAGTATATTATACAAAAAGGTTTTGCGTCAATTAAGAAACTGAAATATTTATAAATTGTCACACTGTTTGTTTTTTTTGCTAAAAAAATAGTTGCAAAAAATAATTCACAATAAAAATCAAAAAAATTGGAAATCAGTTTATGTTTATTTTACACTTAAGTATGTAGCAGATTTAGGCGCCTATTCTGTTACATACTTAAGGAGGCAATATGGCTTTACATATTATGCAAGGATCATCTGAAAATGATGATTTATTTGAAAAAACTAGTGCAAGAAAACCTCTGCACAAATATTCTTTACCAAAACAAGAAAGCGACAGTAAAACAATGTACCGTTTGATAAAAGATGAATTGATGTTGGATGGAAATTCAAGACAGAATCTAGCAACCTTTTGTCAAACTTATGCAGAAGAGGAAATTCATCAGTTGATGGATGATTGTATCGATAAGAATATGATTGACAAGGATGAATATCCCCAAACTGCTGAAATTGAATCTAGGTGCGTAAATATTATTGCGAACCTTTGGCATGCAAAACCCTCTGAAGCAACTGGAACTTCTACAACAGGTTCTTCTGAAGCCTGTATGTTAGGAGGAATGGCAATGAAGTGGCGTTGGCGTAAAGCTATGCAAGCAAAAGGCAAACCTACGGATAAGCCAAATCTTGTTTGTGGACCAGTTCAAGTTTGTTGGCATAAGTTCGCAAGATATTGGGATATTGAACTTAGAGAAATTCCTATGGAAGGAAGTCGTTACGTTTCTAGTCCAGAAGAAGTTATTTCTCGCTGTGATGAAAATACTATTGGAGTGGTTCTTACTTTGGGAATCACATTTACGGGACAATATGAACCTGTAAAAGCTGTTTCAGATGCGTTGGACAAATTGAATAAAGAAAAAAATCTGGATATATCAATTCATGTTGATGGTGCTTCAGGTGGATTTTTAGCACCTTTTTGCGCCCCGGATTTATTGTGGGATTTTAGATTGCCCAGAGTAAAATCAATTAGTACATCTGGTCATAAATTTGGATTAGTTCCCTTAGGTTGTGGCTGGGTTGTGTGGGGAAATAAAAAAGATTTGCCAGAGGAATTAATTTTTAATGTGAATTACCTAGGTGGAAATATGCCTACTTTTGCTATAAATTTTTCAAGACCAGGTGGTCAAATTGTGTGCCAATATTACAACTTGTTGCGCTTAGGTAGAGAAGGATATTACAAAGTTCAACAAGGTTGCTATGATGTAGGTAATTTTTTTGCAGAAGGAATAAAAAAACTAGGTATATTTGAATTCTTATACCGAAGTGACCCACATACAGGAATTCCTGCTGTAACATGGAAATTAAAAGATGATGCAAATGTTCCTTTTGATTTGTATCATTTATCAGATTTATTACGAGAAAGAGGATGGCTTCTTCCTGCTTATACACTTCCGGAAAAATGTCAAAAAGTAGTTGTGCAACGAGTTTTAATTCGTCATGGTTGTAGTTTTGATTTAATGGAATTGTTGTTAAGTGATATTTCAAGGGCTATAGAAAAATTAAAATCTTATCCTCCAGCAAAAAATTTGACTCCTACGGGAAGTTTTAATCACGGTAGGTAGATTACAAAACAAAGCGAAAAATACAATTCAAAAACCAATGGTTTTGTTAATGTATTTTGTAAAGTGCAAAAAACGACGGCTAAAACGTAGCCGAAGTTTTTTGCATAAAGTTTGTATTTTTAGGAGAAAAAATGAAAAGTAAAGGAATTGGTAAAAACTTTATTTCAACAGGTTCAATGATATTTATGACTTCAGCTGCTATTATTAGTTTGCGAGGCCTACCTATGATGGCAGCAGAAGAAATGACAATGTTTTTTTATATTGCTTTTGCAACTGTATTGTTTCTTATTCCTGCTGCCTTAGTTTCCGCAGAATTAGGTAGTGCTTTTTCAAATCAAAGTGGAGGCATTTATCGATGGGTTGGAGCTGCTTTTGGAAAAAAATGGGGATTCACAGCTATTTGGTTGCAATGGATACAAAATGTTGTTTGGTATCCTTCTGTATTAGCCTTTGCAGCGGCGGCTATTGCCTATGGAATCGGAAAGCCTGAACTTGCTAGTAATGGCAAATTTACTGGTGTTTTTATAATTATTTTTTATTGGATTGCAACGATTATTGCCTTTGGTGGAACAAAAATATTATCAAAGGTAACTAGTTGGGGGTTTGTTGTAGGAACAATTCTTCCTGGATTAGTTGTAATTATCTTAGGTGTTGCTTGGTTTTTGATGAAAAAACCCTTAGGTTTTGAACATTTAACAGCCGCTGAAACTGCTGTAGCAGAAGTTTCCAAGGGAGTTGTTTCCCCGAGGTGGTTTCCAGATTTAACAAAACTAAGTAATTTATCTTTTTTGTCCGGAATAATTCTTTTATTTGCTGGGGTGGAAGTTCAAGCTGTTCATGCTGGGGAAATGGAAAACCCTAAAAAGCAATATCCTACAGCAATTTTTATTTCTGCAATAATTGTTTTTGCTTTATTCACTTTTGGTTCTTTGGCTATTGCAGCTGTAGTTCCTAATTCACAGCTTCAGATTGAATCAGGATTAATGTAAGCTATTTCTATAATGGTTACTTCGGTGAATATGAAGTGGGCTCTATATATTTTAGCTTTTTGTGTAGCTTTTGGATCTTTAGCAGGAGTTTTATCTTGGATTTCAGGTCCAAGTAAAGGCTTGCTTTCAACTGCAAAGGATAATTTATTACCTGAAAGTCTTGCACAAACAACAAAATCAGGTGCTCCAAAAAATATGATGTTAGTTCAAGGATTTATCGTAACCATTTTAGCCTGCCTGTATTTTGTAATGAAAGATGTAAGTGTTGCTTTCTTTTTACTTTCCGCATTAACTGTTTCAGTTTATATTATTATGTATATTCTAATGTATCTAGCAGCTATTAAACTTCGAAAAACAGAACCAGATATGGAAAGACCCTATAAAATACCTGGCGGAATGGCAGGCATGATTCTAGTGGCAGGAATTGGTTTGTTAGCTGCAATATTCGGTATGATTTTAGCCTTTATTCCACCTGCTCAGCTTCCTGTAGGAAGTCCTGGTTCTTATGTAGCAGTTGTATCAGTAGGGACTGTGGGTTTTTTTATTATTCCATTAATAATTGCCCAAAAAAGAAAGAACTTAATTAAAAATTAGGAAATTTAAATATTTTGTTTTTTTTCTTATCAAAAAAAGAAAAAGGCTGAAGTTTTTAGATTTTTTGAATAGGTCGAAAATGGCATAAGAATTTTGTCATTTTCGACCTTAAAAATCATTTGTAAATTTTGAATTTTATTTTAACTTTTTCAACAAATTTATCTGTAACAAATACGTTTTATAATTTCCGAAAATTCAAAACTTTGTTCCTTGGCTCATAATATTTCATTTATTTAGTTTTTTTTCTTGCTGCTAATAGATGTAGCTTTTTTTTTTGAATTTATAAAATCTAGTCCAATAAAGGGTGAAAAACATAAAAAACTTTCATTTCTAAAAATTATTTATATTGAAAAAAAAGTGATTTTTTCAATATAATTATTGCTAACAATAAAACGTGAAAATCAAATTTTCGTCCATTTCTATATTGTGGCTAGAAATCATTTTTAACTTGATTTTAGAATTTGTTTTCATATTTTGAACAAAGGAAGAATTTTTATGACAGAATTAAAACAATGGTACCAAGATAAAACATTTTTTCGACAAGATGAATTGCTTTTTGGTCGTTGCGATATTATGGAAAGAATAAATCTTTCCGAGATTTTACTTGCCACTTCTGATGTGGCTGTTCTCGATTATCACTTACGAGGTCTTTCCTTTGATATGCTTAAAGAAAATGGCTTTGCTATTTTGGTTTCACGGACTTCTTTTAAGATAGAAAAAATGCCAAAATTGAACGATATAATTACAGTAAAAACCTGGGAAGAAGCTCCCGTCGGATTACAATTATCACGTCGCTACGAAATTTTAGATCAACAGGGAAATGTAATGATTCACGGAAGTAGCTTGTGGATTATTGTCGACCCAGAATCTAGAAGGATAATAAAGCCAAATCAGTTTACATTAACAGAGTTGCCAAATACTAAAACTGATTTTCCCGGAATTCCATGCGGAAAAATTGTTATTCCTGAAGATATGAAAAATCTTGAAGAAAGAATTATTCGCTACACAGACCTTGATGCTAATGGCCATGTTAACAATTCTAGATACGGTGCCTTTGTGATGGATTCTTTGCCAGATGAATTTAGAAAAAAAGAGGTTAAAAACTTTCGCATTAATTATTCCCAAGAATCAATTTTAGGGGATAAACTTCAGTTGCTTGGAAATTTTCAAGATGAAGAAAAAATAATTATTGTTGGAAAGGTAGAAAAAGGCACCTGTTTTGAAGCTGAAATAACTTTTTAGAGGGTAATATGGGAATCCAGATTTTTGGTACAAACAAGAGTTTCGATACAAAAAAAACTGAACGGTGGTTTTCAGAGAGACGAATTCAAGTTCATTTGGTTAGTCTAAAAGACAAGGGGATTAGTGTAGCTGAACTGGAAAGTGTAATTAACTGTTTAGCAAAGGAAACAGGTTCAAAAGAAGAAGCTCTCCAGTTGGTAATTGACAAAAACGCAAAGGATTATTCTTTGGTGGCTTATCTTGATGAAAGTGATAAGTTTAATAAACTTTTGGAAAACCCAATGCTTTTGCGACAACCAATAGTTCGTAACGGGAAAAATGCTGCTACTGTTGGTTTTTGTCCTGAAATTTGGACTAACTGGCTTTAATGATAAACGATGCAACTTAATTTTAAAGATTTAGGGCGACGTCTTGCTCCAGTTTTAATAATTATTGCTGGAATTTTTTGGGGCTTAACTGGGATTTTTGTTCGCCAGTTAAATACTATTGGGCTACATACAATGAATGTGGTGGCTGTAAGAGTAATTTGTACAGCAATATTGCTAAGTTTGTATGCTTTGTTTTTTAAGCCAAGTTTATTTAAAATAAAACTAAAAGATTTATGGTGTTTTTTAGGTACAGGTATAGCAAGCATTATCTTTTTTAACTACTGTTATTTCAAAACAATGACCTTGGCTTCTCTTTCAGTTGCAGCAATTCTTTTATATACAGCTCCAGCTATAGTAATGATCTTTTCTTTGCTATTGTTTCGAGAACAAATGTCAATAAAAAAAATTTTAGCACTTTTTGCTGCAATAATTGGATGTATTTCAGTTTCTTTATGGGGACAGGGGAAAAGTTGCAATAATATTTCTTTACAGGCTTTGATAACTGGACTTGGAGCTGGATTCGGATATGCCTTGTATACGATTTTTGGACGCTACGGATTTTTAAAAGGCTACTCATCTATGCAAATAACCCTATGGACTTTTATATTTGCAGCAGTTGGTATTTTGCCCTTTATTGATTTTAATAAAATAACAGAAGTAATCACTTTTTCCTTTGGAAACAGTGTTTTTGTAATATTGTTTTCTGTAATTTGTACTTTGTTACCATATTTGCTTTACACCTTTGCCTTATCCTATACAGAAAGTTCTGTTGCCGCGGTTTTGGCTTCTGTTGAACCAGTGGCTGCAGCTTTTGTAGGAATTATTGTGTTTGGTGAACCTTTTAGTTTAGGTAACGTGATAGGAATAATAGCAATATTGATTTCAATTATATTGTTAAAATAATTTCTAAATTACATATTCTACAAAAATTATATGAATAGACGAATAATATGCTTTACGATATAATGAAAATATGGAAACACGAAACATTTTTCTGAATATTTCACCTTTGGATCATCGGTATTCTTTGTCAGAATCCGCTGTCTTTGATTCTCTTTCTGTTTATATTTCGGAACAAGCTGCTGTAATGTCTTGTGCAGAAGCCGAAGTTGCTTTAATAAAGGCACATTTATCAATTCGAAACCAACTTAATTCTGAAACAGAAAAAATCTTGGACAATGTGGCAAAGACCATAGATCCTTCTGTTGTTTACAAAGAAGAAGAAAAAACTAAGCATTTTATTAGAGCTCTGGTAAATGTAATGAAAACCATGGTCCCAGAAGATATTGCACCCCTTGTTCATCTTGGAGCAACAAGTGTAGATATTTTGGATACTGCCTTGTCAATGCGAGTACGAGATTGTATTCAGCAAGTTGTGCTTCCTCTTTTAAAAGAATTGGAAACAAAACTTTGCCAAATAGCAGCTAGAGAAGCGGAAACTCCTCAGGTGGGGCGAACTCATGGGCAACATGCTGTTCCTATTACCTTTGGATTTGCGATTGCTGAATATGTATCAAGACTTGGAAAGTCTATTTTAGAGATTGAAGTTCGCAGCAATGAATTAAAAGGAAAGTTAGCAGGTCCAGTTGGTGCCTATAATGGTTCTTCTATGATTGTAAAAGATCCAGAAGATTTAGAAAAACGCTACCTTTCATATCTAGGTTTAGAACCATCTGAACATTCAACTCAGTTGGTTGAGCCAGAATATTTGCTGCGATTGTTGTTAGAATGCAATGTTGCTTTTGGAATAATTGCAAATTTAGCAGATGATTTACGCAACCTTCAGCGATCTGAATTAGGTGAAGTTTTTGAATATTTTAGTTCAACTCAAGTTGGTTCTTCTACCATGCCTCAAAAACGCAACCCTTGGAACAGCGAACACGTAAAATCTTTGTGGAAAGCCTTTGCTCCTAGGGTAATGACCTTTTTTATGGACCAAATTTCTGAACATCAAAGAGACTTGTCTAATTCTGCAAGCCAACGTTTTGTGGCAGATTATATTGCAGGTTTTTCTTTGGCAGTGGCTAGGATGAAAAGTGTGGTTTCTGGTTTGCAAGCTGATAAAGAAGGAATGTCCAAAAATCTTTCAAATGCAGGCGGAAAAGTGAAGGGAGGCGTTTTAGCTGAACCTGCTTATATCCTTTTGGCAGAAGCGGGTGTTTCTGATGGCCACGAAGTTATTAGAAAAATAACCTTGGAAGCTGAAGAAACAGGGGCATCCTTTTACGATGTTCTAAAAAAACATACAGAAACCTTTAACAAAATAACCACACAACTAAAAGAACTTGGAGTTGCAGACGCAGAAAGTTTTTTTGCGGAGCCTGCTCGTTATAGAGGTTTAGCTGCAGAAAAAGCAAAGAAACTAGCAGAAAAATATGCTACATTAATGAAAAACTAACAGAATATATTTATTAGCAAAATATTTTTTCATCTAGAACTGGCTGTCTTAAGGAAAAACTACAGGCAGCCAGTTTTCTGTTACAGACATTTCTTTTGCCACAAGTCCTAATTCCACAGAATCAGTTGTTTCACCTAGCAAAAATTCAGTCCCATCTACTTGGATTTTTGCTCCAGGTAAATTAAGATTTACGCCTAACATTGCATGACTATAAATTGGGGAAACAAAAATTACTGTTTCTATGTTCATTTGCCTCAAAAGTATTGCAAGTAGCATAGAACGACTATCGCAATCAGAACCACTTTCTCCAGAAAGAACTGCTGGTAGCGAAACAAAGTCGCTATTGATTGTGTCTCGTTGATATTCAAAGCTTTGAACCCAATTTAAAAGTTCCTTTGTAATTTCAGCTGGTTCTTTTTTACTTCGTTCTAAAGTATCACTTCTGTAAAGGGCAGCGTAAATATCAAATGCTGGGCGTTTTAACCTGTGATAGGCATCTCTATATATTTGTCTGTAATATCTCTGCCATGCTTGAACCCATAATTCAGTATCTGCAAAAAGTTTTAGCACGTAAAATTCCCGTTCAATTACAAATTCATTAGCAATAGCATCTTCTTTGTAAATTACAGTAGGAATTTCTTTCCCAGCTATATTTAACGTGATGCTTTGTTCTTCTGATTCAGGAAAGGCAAAGGTTGTAACTGGTCCTGCTGAATAAAAACTGCCTCTATCTATATAAAGTGAATCTATTGCAGATAAAATAATTGGTTCAACTGCCGAAAATGTGGAATTCTCTTGGTTATTATTAGATTCAGCATAGGAAAGCATTAAAAAATAACCTTTTTTTTCTGGAAGAGCCGCACAAACTCCCCAGCCTTCATTATTTTTTCCATTTAGTGACATAGAAAATTGGGCAATAATACAATCTGTGTTTCTCCAATCTACTTGGGAAACTTCTGCTTTTGCAGAAAGTTTAATTAAAGTTGAATTTAATGCTGCTGTAGCTGAATCGAAGGTACTTGTATCATAAATTTTAATTAATATATCTACCGGATAAATTATATTTTGGAATTGATAGCCTTTTCCATCTCCAGAGGAGTCTACAAGTACAAATCCTTCTGGCAAGTCTAAACTATATCCGTAGGTGGTGGACCCCAGTTGTTCTGACCATAGTGGAAGTATTACAAAAATCCACAGCAAAATATAACTAAACTTCTTTTTCATATTCTACCCCTATTACTATAATAACACTATAAAAGGTCTTGGGAAACAAATAATCTAATAAAAGCTGAGTTTTTTCTTGCAGATTTTAAAATTAGAGTTTATCATAATATTATGGGAATTACATTATATTCATTGGGAGCCGCACAAGAAGTTACTGGTTCCAAACATATTTTTGAAATTGATGGTAGAGCCTTTATGGTGGACTGTGGCGCTTTTCAAGGTCGCCGTAATGAAGCAGACCAAAAAAACCGAAGTTTTGATGTTCCTGTGGACAAGGTGGAATCTGTTATCCTAACTCATGCCCACTATGACCATTGTGGACTTCTTCCGCTAATGACAAAGAACGGTTACAAAGGGAATATTTTTGCTACCCCTGCAACTCGAGATTTAGCAAATCTAATTATGATGGATAGTGCTAATATTCAAGCACGAGATGCGGAATACTTACGTAAGCAAGCTGCCAGAAAGGGCGAAAAATTTACTTGGACACCTTTATTTACAGAAGGTGATGTAGTTGAAGCTGCAAATCAGATTATTACTCTTTCTTATAAACGTAAAATGTATATTGCTCCAGATGTGCAATTAGAATTTTTTGATGCTGGCCATATTTTAGGTTCAGCGTTAGCTTGTGTTACAATAAATCGCCCCCATTATCAAGATTCCCAAAGTCATAAACCTACTCATTTATGGGATAAAATCTTGGGTCAAAAAACTGTTTCAAAACAAACTCAAGGTTCTTCTGACGAAGTAAGAATTCTTTATACTGGGGACTTAGGCAGAAAAAATAAGGCGATTATTCGTGACCCTGCAATAGATGTTCCTGCTCCAGATTATATTGTACTGGAAAGTACTTATGGTGACAGAAAACATGAAGAAGCTGATATGGCTTTAGATGAATTAGTTAAAATTGTTCGTAAAGCTGTTAAACAAAAGGGTAAAATAATTATTCCTTCTTTTGCTATAGAACGAACTCAAGAACTTGTTTATTACTTCCACAGATTAGTGGACAAAAAAAAGATACCGGAAATTCCTATTTATGTGGATTCACCTATGGCAACAAATGCCACTGGTATTTTTCAAGTTCATCCTGAGTGTTATGACGAAGCTACCCACGAGGCATTCCTTAAACATCACAAGAATCCTTTTGGTTTTAATGCTTTGTCCTTTGTACAGAGTGTGGCAGAATCAAAAGAGTTGAATAAAATGCCTGGTCCTATGGTTATTATCACTGCTGATGGAATGTGCGAAGCTGGTCGAGTTTTGCATCACTTGGCAAATAATATTTCTAATCCTGCAAATCAAGTTTTGTTAGTAGGGTTTATGGCTGAGCATACTTTAGGCCGTCGCCTACAAAATGGTGAAAAAGAAGTTCGAATTATGGGTGACTGGTTTAATGTTCGTGCTTCAATTAGTCAGATTAACGCTTTTAGTGCTCACGCCGATTACACAGAATGTTTAGAGTGGCTTAATTCAATAGATACTTCTAGGTTAAAGAAAATATTCCTTGTTCATGGGGAATCAGATGCTCAGACCGTATTTAAAGGCTATTTGGAGCAAAATGGTTATCCAAATGTTCAAATTGTCAAATACGGCGAAACCTATGACCTGTAATAATAATTGATTTAATCGATGTTTTTATGCTAAGATAGCTCAATAAAGTGTTTCAATTATTCATTAATTGGATGAATTTGTTTTTTTCACTAAAATGGACTACATTGGGTTTAGCATATGAAACAATTCAAAATTATTTTTTCTATATTATTTATTATTTTTTGTCAAAATTTGTTTTCTGAAGGTACTGAACAAATTGATTCTTTGCCATCAGAAATTATTACATTTCAATCTTTAGAGCCAGGTTGGTTTGGTTCAATATCTGATTCAAATTTAACAGAAAAAGAATCTAAGAAAAATTATTTAATTGGTTCTTTGGTAATGGTTTTTTCAAATGTTGCACTAAAAGATTGGAATCAATATTTTATTGGTGCTGGGTGGGCTCAAGTTCGGTGGGAAGATGTTTGTGAACCTTGGGAGCGAGAGGTGGAATTTGATACAGACTGGTACTGGACTAATTTTGTGCTTCATCCTTATCAAGGAAATCTGTATTATACCAGTGCAAGAAATTCAAACCTAAATGTAGCAGAGTCATTTTTGATTACGGTTTTAGGTTCTGCTATGTGGGAATATTTTTGCGAACTAAATGATCCTTCCATTAACGATTTTATTTACACTAGTTTTGGAGGAGTTGCCATTGGAGAGATGCTTTATCGCTTGTCCTTAGAGGCACAAGATGTTTCTCCTTTTTTAAGTTATGTTATTAATCCAATGCGTCTTATTACAGACCCTTTTACAGGACATAAACCTAATGGCCCAAAAGGTAAACTAAGGGAACTTTCCTTAAAAGGTGGAATAGGTGCAGCAGGAACAGGAACTTGGTTTGAAAAAGATTATGATTTTTCCCAAGAGTTGTTTCCAGGTTTCGGTTTTATAGAGTTATACACAGTTTATGGTGACCCATATAAACATTCTTCTAACATTCCTTTTAGCCAGTTTGAATTGCAAATGGGGGGTGGGGCAGGTCTCGGTTCAGGATATGGAGTAGACTCTATAGAACAAAAGCTAATGTATGATATTCATATTTTTAGTAATGGAATGTTATTTGCAAGAAATGTAGATTGGGGTGAAAATTTAGATACCACATTGGGAATTGTTTTAGATTATGATTTTATGTGGCATTCTTTTATGGAATTTTCCTCTTTGGCACCTGGATTTGCCATTAAACAAAGATATAATGGAAGTAATAATATTGTTAAGTGGCAGTTCCATTTGGATGCTTTGCTGTTGGGAACCAGTGATTTTTATTATTTTAGACGTGATTTATTGCCAACTCTTACAAGTGGTCCTTGTCGTGATTACGGCTACACCTTTGGTGGCGAAACTGTTGTAAAGTTTAATTGGGAAAATATAAAAGGACATTCTTTGGATTTAGCTTTTAATGGTTATGCAATGTATAAGTTTCCTTTTCAAACTCAAAACAATGATGATACAGGTTGGGAATTTTTAGGCTTTACGGACTTAAGCTATGAATTCGCAGTGTCTAAAGCAATATCAGTGGGAATAGCAAACGAATTTTATTTCAAAAAAGCTTTGTATGATGAAAAACCAGACTTATTTTCTATTTTGGACTCAACAACCTGCTACATAAGATATAATTTTATGTAGCAGATTATTCATGGAGTGTTTATTGTATTGGTGGCAAAGAGTTTTTGTCGTTTACCATTAATATAGGTTGTCCTGTAGCATCCAATGCATCTCGCCACATAGAACCTTCTGGATTTACCTTATGTCGTCTTGCAGTTACAAGTCGAATTGGGAGATGCACATATTTATCATGAACCAAACCGATTACAAGCTTTGTTTTCCCAGCCATTGCAGCGTGAACTGCATTATTTCCTAGGCGTTCGCAATAAATCGAATCAGTTGGTGCTGCTGGAGCAGAACGAATTTGATAACTTGGGTCAATGTATTTTAAGTTTATATGAATGTCTTTTTTTGCAAAGTATTCATTTATTTTATCTTTCAAAAAAGCGCCAATATCTCCTAATTTTTTATTTCCAGAAGCATCTTTTTCGTTCGTTGCGTTCATATGAACTTGACCAGCACCTTCGGCAACGATAATAACAGCATGGTGGCGTTTTTCAATTCTTTTTTCAAGACTTGCAAGGAATCCTTCTGGTCCTTCCAAGTCGAAGGGAACTTCAGGGATTAAACAGAAATTGGCTTCGTGGCTCGCTAAGGCTGTAGCTGTGGCAATAAAACCAGATTCTCTACCCATAAGTTTGATTAATCCGATACCATTTATGTGGGAATGGGCTTCCATGTGAGCCGCACTTACTGCTTCTGTAGCTTTTTGAACTGCAGTATCAAAACCAAAGGAACGTTGGATAAAGATTAAATCATTGTCGATGGTCTTTGGAATTCCTACAATAGCAACTTTTAATCCTCGTTTTTCAATCTCTTCTGCAACTTCTAAAGCACCTCGTTGAGTTCCGTCTCCGCCGATAATAAATACCATATTCATATTTAGGGCTTCGATGGCATCTACTATGTCCATAACACGGTTTCCACCACCACGGCTTGTTCCTAAAAAAGAACCTCCTGTTTTGTGGATGTCATCTACATCATCTGGAGTAAGGTCTATGGTATCAAAACCATATTCTGGAAACAGCCCCTTAAACCCAAACCGAATTCCTCGGATACGGCGAACTCCATATCGATTGTACAAACATCGTACTATAGCACGAATTACGTCATTCAAGCCAGGACATAAGCCACCACAAGTACATATTCCTGCATTTACATGCTTTGGATTAAAATAAATTAGTTCTCTAGGTCCTGCTTTTTGAATTAAATTATGCTTAAATGCTTCTGTTTGATCTTCTTCGCAATTAGATTCAACATCTATGTTATATCTAATGAATTCTTCATCAGTAACGTAGTTTGCACGATAATCATTATGCTCTTTTGATAACTGAATTGGTGAAGTAACCTTGCATGGTCCCAATTCATCAATGGTGAAGTCGAAACAACCTTTCATTGAGTCCCCCTTTAATGAATTTAAAGAATAATACGAAATACTGATTTTTTCAAGTTTTTTATTTTGAAATAAAATAATTTATTGCGGATTTATAATCGACAGATTTATTTCATAAAAACTTATATACATATAAAAAATAATGGCATATAATCATTCTATGAAGAAGATAATTATTGTTACGGGTGCTAGTTCTGGAATGGGCAAGGAGTTTGCTTTGCAACTTGCCAAATCTTCAAGAGCAACAGAAATGTGGCTTGTGGCAAGGCGAGAAGATAGATTAATTCAACTTGCCAAGGAATTAAAAACTGAAATTAATCCAAATATGAATTTTAGGGTAATTCCAGAGGATATATCTGGGCATAAAGGTTTTTACATATTTAAATCTCTTTTTAAAGAAGAAAAGGAATTTATTATTGATACTTTAGTGAACAATGCTGGGTTTGGTACCTATGGTCCTTTCGCAGACACCCCTACAAAAAAAGAACTAGAAATGTTAGATATAAATGTTCTTTCTTTAACTGGAATCTGTGGAGCGGCTTTACCTTATTTACAAAAAGGAAGTCGGATACTAAATGTGGCAAGTCTTGCAGCTTATAGTCCTCTGGGTAATTTTGCAGTGTATGCAGCTTCAAAAGCTTATGTTCACAGCTTTACTATGGCTCTGGCCGCTGAACTTAAAGATAGGGGAATAAAAGTTCTTTCTATGTGTCCTGGTTCCGTTTCTACGGAATTTGCGAATGTGGCTTCTAACGGGGCAAGAAAAGAAGTTTTAAATGGAGTTTCTGCAAAGGATACTGTTGCCCATGCCCTAAAATGTTTGGATAAAGGAAAGTTAGTGGCTCTTATGACTTTTAAGTGGAAATTAAAAGCCTTTTGTAGTCGTTTTGTAGGAAGGTATTTTTTCGCACGCTACACATATGTTAATGAAAAAAGACCTTACTTACCAGAATAGATTTTGAAAATAAGAGTAAAAAGGGGAATCTTTTTATAGATAATCCCCTTTTTAGTGTAATTAGTTTTGTGATTCCTGTTGTTTAACTGATTTTTCTTCTTTTAGAGCCTCTTTTTTATCTTTTAGATCAGCGATTCCAATAAAAACAGCAATTAATCCAATAAAAGCTGATAAAACAGGACTACATCCTTTTAGAAAAGCTAGTATTTCGGCACTCCAACCTAATCCAGATGGAAGTGCAGCAAAAACAGTAAATGCGATAAGAATAATACCGACAATCATTGCAACCATAAGTAAAACCTCCTATGTTTTATGACAAAAAAACTTAACCTTAGTATTTCTTCTGAAAGTATCGCATATTTTATCGTTTAATGCAAGGAAACAATACATTCAACTGGAAGATGATCTGAAATACCATCTCCATTCCATAGAGAAAATCTATAAGGGATTATTTCTCCTTCATCGCTAGTAGTACAAAACTCAGGATTTTTTATTGCAGAAAAGTTTTTTAATTGAACTTTCCCCCAAGTAAAAAAATGATCTATTTTTTCCCATTTACCTTGGTACCAATAACTTCCCTCGGAATTTGTATTTCTAAAAGAAAGCCAGCCGCTTTTTACAGGAATGTCCTGTATTAAAATATGATTTTCTGCTTTGCTGAAAGAAAACTCTGAAATGTCTTTGTTAAAGTCACCGCAAATTATGGCTGGCACTGTGCCAAAAGGATAATCCTTTTCATGTAGTTTAAGTCGATGAGCTAGAAGTTTTTCTTGTTGGTGCTGCCAAATTTTAGCTTCTGCTTCACCACCAGATTTAGATTTCCAGTGGCATACAAATAATTTCATAATGGGTTTTGTCTCATTTTTCTCTGGTGATTTTGTAATGTCAATTTCCATAAGAGGTCGAAGTTGTGGTTGCTCTCCGTAATTTTTTGAATCAATTTGATGTATTGTCATTTTTTGAAGTGGAAACCTGGAAATAACACCACATCCTATAGCTGAACCTGGTTCGATGGCAAAACTACAATATTTGTAAGCATTTTTTCCGTAAGAGATTCCTTGTAATCGATTTAGTATATCATACAATACACCTTGATTTTCGATTTCTTGCAAAACCACTATATCGCCGTTAATTTCTCCTAAGATTTTGCAAAGTTTATCTAATCTCTTAGAATACATTTCTTCATTCCAAGGAGATTTTTCACTTAAAAAATCTTGGTATTCTGTTCCTGTTTTTTGGGCATCAAAAAAAGTCTGGACATTCCAACTTATTAAGCGAATATCCAGACTTTCATCTAATCGGATGGTGTCAGAGTGGTAACATCCTGATAACATCCAAAGAACTACATTAAATAAAATACAAACTAAAAATAATCTTTTTTTCATAAGCACCTCTATATATTATTATGGTGCTTTATAACAAAAAAATTCCCCTTTCTATTCTGGTATGGTTAATGAAATTTCTAAAGAACCAACCTGTGGCTCATTGTTTTTGTCCATAGGCCTTTCTGTCACTGCTGGAGTATTTGGTGGAAGAACAGCTTCTCGTGAAGAAAGGGTATCTGTGCTATCTGAGCGAGGATTAGTTTTTTCTTCAAACACTTGATGAGGTGTTATTGTTTTATCTTCTTTGTTTATTTTAATTTCTTGTCCAGCTGTAACAGGATATAATTTGCCACTTTCTGATTCATACATCCAAACTCCTGTGTCTGCGATTAAAATTCCATTGTAATAGAAATCTCCGGAAGTTCCACGGATAGAAGCGGTAGCTACAGGACTTTTTACGGTAAAGGCTGCTGTTTTTCCAGGACTTGCTTTTACTTCAATTTTTAGTTTTCCTGCTGAAAGATTCATTTCTGTTTCGGTACCGCTATCTGTTTCTAGCAATTTGCTGATTGTAATTCGAGATAAGGGTGCAACTGTGAATCTAGAATCGCCGATTTTTAGTACAGCGCTAGATTTAAATCCTGTGGAAATTACTGTTCCTGAATCAAGCAAATCGCCAACTTTTAAGGATACCCAACCTAAGCTAGATTGATATTCCGCCTTTCCTGTAAAAGAAATAACTTCTGCTTTGCCTGTGTTAGCAAATGTAAATGCGGCGAGAGAAAAACAAATTAGCATCCCTACCATAATTTTGGTTTTCATAATTACCTCCTTCGTATTAGTAAATAAATATTTCATATGGTTAATATTTCCTGTTTATTAAAAGCTTATTATAGCTTTTACACTTACATTTGTTGTGGATGAATCTATTTCTTTTGCTAAGAAATATTTTCCAGATACTTGGAACAGAACATCGCTTAGCACTTGCCAACGACATTCAGCCGCAAATTGAGTTCCTAGATAATCCATTGTATCTACTTGTAAAACAGCTTCCCCCAAAACTTTCAAGGCTAAAGGATTAACAGGTATAATTGTAGAAGAAAAACCTGCTGCCAATATATTATTCCAATTTAAGCCAGCTAAAGTAGTTGTTATTGTTACGGTTTCAAAATCCTTAGTTGCGTATTTAGCATAAGCTGATACAACTGAAGAAATTTTTGAAAAGTAATAATCAATTTCACCAGAAGCAAATAAACCAGGTGTAAAACCCTGTTCCTCTTTGTTGATAAAAGAACCTGATGCAATCAAAGTGTAAAATAATTGATTAGAAATTGGACCAGTTATTGATGCAGAAGCATAAATATTGTTTCGGTTAATATTTTGTGTTCCAATAAAACCCCATACGTCTAAAGATAAACTTTGTTTTAAGAACAAATATGGAAGAGAAACAGTTCCTCCTATAACGATATATGGTAAAGATAAATCGTAAAAGTTTCCTGATTCAAATTCATAGTCACTATTTCCGTGCATCGAAACAAATCTGCTGTTAAGTAAACCAGTATAACCTGCATACATGGAGGCATTGACAACATCAGTCATATAAATACCGGAAACACCGTCACTTTCTTGGGCAAAGATATTTGAAGTAATGTCAGAAGTAAAAAATCTACCAGCTGAAACAGAAACGAAGCCGTTACCAAAATAAGAGGTCATATTCAACTTTATTAGGGGTAGGTTTAAGCTGTTAGTATTTCCGTTTTGAGTAATGCGAAATCTGTAAACACCCTCTACCGCAAAGTAGCTATTAAAATCGTCCTTTGTTGAAAAAGGAATTTTTGTATAGGCAGAAGCATCTATTGTTTCGCCCCAAAGAATATCCCCTTGTGTAGGAATTAGTAACTCTGTGTTACTTTTTATTATTCCACCAAATTCGGCAGAAAAACAAAAACTGTAGCATAAAAGACAAATAGTTGCAATTAAAATTTTTTTCATTATAGACCTCTGTTTTCAGCATATTCCATGCATTGATAAATTAAATCTAGGGCTTTTTCGCCGGATACTTTCATGGATGGATCATCATAGCTATGCAAAAATCCTTTTGCCCTTAGCTCTTTAAAAGCATACCAGTTGCTCTTTGTTATTTTGTACATTAAGCCTCCTGGAATATTCCAAGTTTTCATGCAGATTCCCGAAAATTCTTTTAATGATATGGGTTCGTCTGCTGGGGTTTTTGGATCTAGCCAGCCTTTTTCACAAAAAAAAGAAAATGCATCTTGAAAAGATAAGTCTGATTGAGGATTCAACCAAGAACAGGGAATGTAAGCAGCCTGTTGAACAGTTAATTCTTCAGCCTCTATAATCTCCGAGAAAATATCAGCAGATTGTCCAAATGTGGCTATTGAAGTAAATAAGAATAATAAAACAGAAATAGTAAATATTTTTTTCACAACAAATCTCCAAAAAAAAATAAAAAATATAAAAAAAAATGTATATAAATATAATAACGCATGATATAATTTTTGACTATGGAAAAGAGAAAAGATAGCAGTTTTTTTTCACAAAAATCTGCCTTTATAGCCAGTTGTTTTATTATTATAGTGTTTTTTAGTGTTGGTTTGTCTGGTGGTTTTACAAACATGGACAATAATATTTTTGACTTGATGCTTCGAGTTGCTCCAGAGCCCACAATTTCTTCGGATGTGCTGTTTTTGGATATTGATGATGAATCTTTGAATCAAGAAGGAACCTGGCCTTGGTCAAGAGATATTCTTGCGGATGTGTTAATTCGTGCAAAAGAGCTTGGTGCTGATGCGGCTACCTTCGATATTGAATATTTATCTCCTTCCCAAAAGGGGATAAATCCTGATGTAGTAGAAGAAATCCCTGTTTTATTTTCTGATGTTCAAGGTCAGGTAGCTTCTATATTGGAAGAAATGGGTCTTGCTTTTTCCACAGGTCAAGTTGAGGTAGAATATATTCCAGACGTAACATCAGATATTTTGCAAAATAATATTTTACCAACCTTCGATTATTTGTTTGATTCAGTAAGTTCAGTTTCTCGAGATAACGATGATTATTTCGGTCGAGCTATTCAGTTTTTTGGCAACACTTGGCTTACCGTAAATCTTGGGGATATTATTTCTACCACAGATGAAGTTCGTTCTTATGTTGAAAATCGCTTTATGTTAGATTTTGTCGTGGATGAAGAAAACTTAACCTATAAAGCAAATCGCAACACTTTTAAAGAACAAAATATTACAGAAGGTTTTGCCCCTGCATTGCAAATTCTTATGGAAAGAGCTGCAGGAGCTGGTTTTACAAATGTAATTATAGATTCAGGTGGAACAAGGCGACGGGTTGACCTATTGTATGAAAAAGATGGAAAGTATTTGCCGCAATTAATTTTTGCACCTTTGCTTGATAGAATAGACGCACAGGGGCTAGAAAGAAGTGATAGAAAACTTACAATAAAAAATGCTTTGCTTCCAGGTTCAACAGTTAGACAAGATGTTGTCATTCCCTTAGACAGGGATGGATATATGTTGATAAACTGGTTTCATGGGGATTTTCTAGATGGGTTTAAACATTATCCGGTAATTAGTTTACGCTACCTTGATGCTTTAGAAGCACAAATTGAAACTTGCATAAACTGGTTTTATCAAGATTTATACCTTCTTTCAGCAGATGGAAATTGGCTAGATTATTATGTTGTTTCCTCTGAACTTGCTGCTCAATATTCACAACTTACAGCAGAGAAAAAAAGATTACTTTTGGCTTGTAATGGCTTCGATGAATTTGGAAATCCAAAAAATGGTTTTATCAGTGACCAAGAATACGAAGATTATTTCGCTGCAAGAAAGACCTTTTTTGCTAGCTGTGAGGAATTTGCAAATGGTTCCAGTTTGCAAGAAATATATAACCGCTTAGAAGAATTATTGGCAGAAGGAACTCCAGCAGAAGAGATAGAAGCTTTTTGGACTACTGTAGAAGAAACATTTTCTTTCTTTAAGACAACTGTAGAAACTTATAACCAAGAATTCAATAAGATGAATCAGGATTTTACAGGAGCTTTTTGTATAATTGGAAATAGTGCTACTGGAAATACGGATTTGGGAACAACTCCCTTTGTGGCACGATATCCTAACGTTGGAACCCATGGAAATACATACAACACAATTATCAATCAGGAATTCATTCAGCCAATGGATTGGCAACAATCATTTTTGATTGCAGTTATATTTGCCTTAATTTTTTCTTGGTTTGGCATGAAAATGAATCTTAAATTTCAAATGATTATTGGTATTACAAGTAATATTTTACTTCCAGTTTTGTCCATTGTATTGATGCATTTTTGGCGAATATGGATGCCATTTTTTGGAGCCTTCCTTGTATTGTTTTTAACTTATATTTCAGTGGTTGTTTTACGATTCGTTTATACTGAACAAGATAAACGATTTATAAAGCATGCTTTTTCAACTTATCTATCAAAAGATGTAGTAAACGATATTATTTCTAATCCTGAAAAATTAGCTTTGGGTGGTACAGAAAGAGAAATTACAGCACTTTTTTCTGATATTAAGAGTTTTTCTTCACTTTCAGAAAATGTAACGCCTAGCCAGTTGGTTTCAATATTGAATGACTATTTAACTAGAATGAGTGATTTAATTTTGGATCAAAGTGGAACGATAGATAAATATATTGGGGATGCTATAGTGTCCTTTTTTGGTGCCCCAGTTGATTTACCAGATCATGCTTTTAGAGCTTGTGCCGCAGCTGTAAGAATAAAGCAAGCTGAAGAAAAGTTAAACGAAGAATATGCAGCAAATCAAAATTTGCCTATGCCTATTCTTACTCGTATAGGAATTAACACAGGAAACATGGTTGTTGGAAATATGGGAACTTCCTCAAAGATGAATTATACAATAATGGGAAACCATGTTAATATTGCAGCCCGCCTGGAAGGGGTGAACAAAGTCTATAATTCTTGGATACTAGTTTCTGAAAATACTTGGCAAGCTGCAAACAGGGGAGAACACGAAGGTGAACTTGCTGCTAGAAGATTAGACAAGGTTCGAGTAATGGGAATTGATAAGCCTATTCAGCTTTATAATATCCTTGGTTTTACAGAAGAAATGACAGATGCTGAATTATCTGCTATAAAACTGTTTCATGAAGGATTAGATGCTTACCTTTGTAAAAAATTTACAGAAGCTAAACGTTTCTTTGAACAGACTGTAACTCTAAACCCAAAAGACAGAACTCCGCAAGTCTTTATTGACCGCTGTAAAAAATACATTACAACACCACCTCCAGAAAATTGGGATGGTGTAATGACTATGTCTACAAAGTAAAAAACATTCAAAGAGCCGTGGCAAAGTTTTTAGGTTTTATTTATGGAACAACTTTTTCCACGGCTTTTGGTTTTACAAATATTTCTGGAAGGTTAAAACGTCATAGGCTTTTTTCGTAACCTTGTTTTTTTTCTTCTTTATCGATAATATGTTTATGTTACTCTGGAGCTAAAAAACATGGCTGAAAGCAATAAATTAATTGTGCGTGGAGCACGTGAACATAACTTAAAAAATATTGATGTTGAATTGCCTCGAAATAAATTAGTGGTAATTTCAGGGCTTTCTGGTTCTGGGAAAAGTTCCTTAGCTTTTGATACCATTTTTGCAGAAGGTCAGCGTCGTTATATGGAAAGCCTTTCTTCTTATGCAAGGCAATTTCTTGGTCGAATGGATAAGCCCGATATCGATTACATTGAAGGTCTTTCTCCAGCTATTTCCATTGAACAAAAAACTACTCATAAAAATCCTAGATCAACAGTCGGAACGGTTACAGAAATTTATGATTATTACCGCCTTTTGTTTTCAAGGATTGGAGTGCCTCACTGTCCTGAATGTGGACGTGAAATTCGAGAACAATCCACTGACCAAATAATTGACACAATTATGGAATGGCCTCAAGGTGCAAAGATTCAACTTTTAGCCCCTGTTGTTCATGGAAAAAAGGGTGAACACCAAAAAATAATTGAAGATGCAAAAAAAGCTGGGTTTGTTCGAGCAAGAATTGATGGCATAATGGTTGAACTAGAAGATACAATAAAACTAGATAAGCAAAAAAACATTCCATTGATGTTGTTGTAGACCGAATTGTAATGAACCCAGATGTTAGAAAAAGATTAGCTAGTTCTGTGGAAACAGCCTTAGAAAGTACAAATGGGCTTTTAGTGGTTACCCGTCGTATTGGGGATACAGAAACAGAACATTTTTTCTCTCAGAAAAATTCTTGTCCAGATTGCGGCATTTCAATTCCAGAACTTCAACCCAGACTTTTTTCTTTTAACAATCCCTTCGGGGCTTGTCCTGACTGCACAGGTCTTGGTGAAACTATGGAGTTTGATATAGATTTAATCATTCCAGATAAAAGCAAATCCTTTGACGAAGGGGCTTTCGGTTCTTATAATCCTACATCTGCTTGGCAAAGGACTCGTTTTCAGGCTGTAGCAGATGAGTACGGTTTCAAACTCAGTGATTCTTTTGATTCTCTTACAACAGAACAGCAACAAGTTTTAATTTATGGTAGCGAAAAACCACTTCACTACATTTATCATAAGCAAAGTGGTGAAGGTCATTCAGTGTATAATCGTCCTTGGCCTGGTTTAATCGCAGACATGAAGCATCGCCAAATGGAAAGTTTTTCAGAAGCACAACGAGAAAGCTACGAAAAATTTATGGTTCGCAAAGTGTGTACTTCTTGTAACGGACGCAGATTAAAAAAAGCCGCTTTGGCAATTACCGTAGGTGGTAAAAACATTTACGAATTAACTCAACTTTCTGTTGGAGATTCAATTCAATTCTTTAACAAGCTTAAACTATCAGAAACAGAAGAACAGATTGCACGGCAAATTAAAAAAGAAATTCAAGACAGGCTGAATTTTATGAAAAATGTTGGCCTTGATTATTTAACTCTAGAACGACAAGCAGCTACTCTTTCAGGAGGTGAAGCTCAGCGTATACGTCTTGCAACTCAAATCGGTTCAAGTCTTATGGGGGTACTTTATATCTTGGATGAACCTTCTATCGGTTTGCATCAAAGGGATAATCAAAGGTTAATAGATACTCTCACTTACTTGCGTGATTTAGGCAACACTCTAATTGTTGTAGAGCATGATGAACAAACTTTGCGAACTGCCGATTGGATTATTGATCTTGGTCCAGGGGCTGGAGTTCATGGAGGAAATGTTGTCGCTTCTGGTACTCCAGAAACAGTTGCTTCTGTAAAGGAAAGTTTAACTGGTCAATATTTAGCAGGAACCTTAAAAATGGATATTCCTCAGGAAAGAAGAAAAGGAAATGGTAAAACTATTACTCTTTCTGGTGTTACAGAACATAATTTAAAAGATGTAACTGTAAATATTCCACTGGGAGTGTTTACTTGTATAACTGGCGTTTCAGGTTCAGGTAAATCCACTTTGCTGAGTGATGTATTTTTTCCAGCAGTTTCAAACCGAATAATGCGAAGTTCTCATCAAGAGGGAACTTACAAAGAAATTACAGGTTTAGAAAATATTGACAAGGTTATAAACATAGATCAAAGTCCTATCGGTCGTACGCCCCGTTCTAATCCAGCAACCTATGTGGGAGTTTTTGATAGCATTAGAGAATTGTTTTCTACTTTACCAGATGCAAAAGCACGGGGCTATAAATCAGGACGTTTTAGCTTTAACGTAAAAGGCGGTCGCTGTGAAAACTGCCAAGGAAATGGGACTATCACAATAGAGATGAATTTTTTGCCCGATGTTTACATTCCTTGTGAAGTGTGTCATGGAGCAAGATTTAACCAAGAAACCTTGGATGTTCGCTACAAAGGGAAAAATATTGCTGATGTTCTTTCCATGACAATAGAAGAAGCAGCAGAGTTTTTCGCTCATATTCCCCATATTGCACGGAAACTTGAAACTTTGCTTTCTGTTGGCTTAGGTTATGTTCAAATGGGACAGTCTGCACTTACCTTGTCTGGAGGTGAAGCTCAGCGTGTAAAACTTGCAAATGAACTTTCCAGGCGTTCAACAGGAAAAACTCTTTACATTTTAGATGAACCTACGACAGGACTTCACTTTGCAGATGTTAAACAACTTATGGAAGTAATTCAGCGACTTGTTGATCAAGGTAATACAGTGGTAATGATAGAACACAACTTGGATGTTATTCTTCAAGCTGACCATATAATTGATTTGGGACCAGAAGGTGGTTTTCGTGGTGGTAACATTATTGCCACAGGAACACCGGAACAGGTTGCTCAATGTTCAGAATCCTACACCGGTCAATTTATAAAAGAAATGTTGGAAAAAGCCACAGGAGCTTCCCAGTGATAAAAGGGCGAAAAAGTTTCTGCACTTTAATATTTCTCTTTACTGTACTATTTTTTGCAGGAACCCCAAACCTTTTTGCTCAAAATAAAAGTTCTGTATCAATCGAAAATGCTAGAAAAACATCTTATTACACAGATGAAACAACTGGTGAGGAAATTATTATATTTACTGGTGGAGTTCAGCTTTCTGTAAAACAAAACCAAGAAACCACAATTATTTCAGCAGATACCATACATTTTAATCGAAGTAGAAATATGCTTTATGCTGAAGGTTCTGTTTATTTACAAAAAACAGGTGGCGGAAAAAATGAATCCATGGAAGCAGATAGTCTACTTTTGAATGTAGATACCCAAGAAGGTATTTTTAATGGTGCACAAGTGGAACAATCTGGAACAGACGCCCTAAATGTTCCTTCTGGTTCTACAATGATAGTTAATTCAGATATTTTTGGCCGAGATGATTCTGGGGCTATTGTTTTTAAAAAAGGGGCTCTTTCTTTTTGCGATGAGCCAAATCCTCACTGGAAGATAAAAGCTAGCCGAATATGGCTTTTACCAGGAAATGAATTCGCTTTTGCTAATGCATTGCTTTTTGTTGGTCACGTTCCAGTTATGTATTTCCCTTTTTTTTACTATCCAAAAGATGAACTTATTTTTAATCCTGTTTTCGGTTATCACCCTCGAAAAGGATATTTTATTCAGTCCACTACATATTTTATTGGTCGAAAGCCACTTAACACAGACACTGACGAAGATTCATTTTTAAGTTTTATGAAACCAACTACCTTGAAAGAACAAAGGCGAGAAGGTTTAATTCTTAGAAATTTAGATCAAGACGATAAAGAAAGTTACCCCAACACACTAAAATTAATGGCAGACTATTACACGAATTTAGGTGGAATGGTGGGAGTAGACGGAAAATTTAAGCCAAAAGATAGCAATATTAACGAACTTGATGTTTCCTTATATTTAGGAATGAGTAGGACTGTTTTTCCTTTTACCCAAGACGGAATCTCAGTTTATACGCCTTACGGTACTGATGGAGAAACTCATTATAACAAATCTTATTTTTTCGGATTGGAATTACCATTTAGATTAAAAGGGAATTTTAAATTTTCTATGACGTCGCCTTTTTCTATTTCTCTTTCTATTCCAATATATTCAGATCCATTTTTTGATGCAGATTTTTTGACTGATAGAAAAGAAAATATGGATTGGTTAGATTTTTTAATGTCTAATCCAGAAGATGAAACAACTACATCTTCCACAGGTGAACTTTCTTCTTTTTCCTGGACTTTAACTAGTTCTTATAGTCCAAAACTCACAAAGGTAAAGCCTTATTTAAATACCCTATCTTTTACTCCTACTTCATCCATGATTTTTTCTGCAAAAACAGATACCCAAGATTTAGCTCTTGAGGAAGTGAATATAAGTCCTTCCAGACGTTTTTTTTACCCTTCTCAAGTAAAACCTATTGGTTTTAGTATGAAAATAAGTGGAACTCTTGTTTCTTATCCAAGGACTCAAAGTTCAAGTGGTGACTCAGGAAAAAGTTGGAAAGTGCCTCATTTATCTGTACCCAAAGAGTTTTTGTCTTTGGAAGATAAAAACTCTTTGCAAGTACAAGGGCTAGAAGATGCAACAACTATTCCAGCTGCACAAGAGGCGACAGATGATTCAAAAATTGTTTCTAGTGAAGTTCAAATTTCTGAAGATAATGACTTACAAAAGGATGAGCCTACAGAAGAATCTTTGAATTTGCAACTTCCTTTGCTACCACTTTCTAAACCTTCTATTTCAAAGATTTCTGGCATAACTTATTCTTTAGGTTATACTCTTTCTCCTGTTTTTACCACAGAATTAGCATATGACGCTCCAGAAACTAGGGATGGATTTCAGTGGGATAATATAAAATCTAGCTTTTACAAAATTACTTCACCTGTAACTGTAAATAGCAACTTTGGATACAGAGATTCTTTTTTGAGTTTAAGTAATAATTTTTCTTTTAATCCCATATTCCAAAGACACCCTGAATTTAATTCAGAAACAGGAAAAGAAACTGCTATAAAAAATGATTATACTTCGCAAAAATTAGATCTTACAAATACAAATTCCTTGAGTTTTAAGCCTTTTGTATATAACCCAATTTTTAACGGTACAAGTCTTTCTTGGAATACAGGAATAAAATTAATTAGAACCAGTTTTGTAGGAACTGTAGATGAGCCTGAATGGGATTATCAGCTTCCTGAATGGGACAGTGATTCTTTTTCAAATCACACATTGAATTTAAATTTTTCGGCACAAGAAGGTGATTTTTACCAACGCTTAACCCTTTCTACAAATTTACCCCCCATGGTGGACACTTATACAGGAACTCTTTCTTTGGGTTTCCCTTATTTTTCTACGTCTGTTTCATCTGGAATAAAACAAAAAAGTGAAGAGGATGAAAGCTGGGTATTTAATCCAATAGTTCATACCGCATCTCTAAATCTTTTTTCAAACAAATTAACTTTATCTCATAATTTTAGGTATGATTTAGAAGAAGATACTCCCAGTAGCTATTCTCTAACTTTAAGTGGCTTCAATTTAAAATTAGCCTATTCAATGTTGTATACCAATAATTATGAACATGACCCTTCTAGCGGGTGGAAAACCCAAGCAGAAAAGGAATTTCAGCCTGTATATCTTTCTCTAAGTTATAACAATAGTGGTAAGTTTACCTATCTAGATGATAAAATCAGTTTTATTCCTTCTTTATCTACTGAACTTTATTACAATATGCAACGACCCACAAGTAGTTATTTTACATTTACCCCTAGTATCACTTTTAAAATAAATGAATTATTGGATATTTCCTTTTCTGCATCTTCTAGAAACCAGGTTATTTATCGTTACATCCAAGAATATACAGGCTTTGAACCACAAATTCCTGGGGAAACAAATTTATTTAAAGATTTGATAAACTCTTTTGCCTTTGGAAATGATAATCTAAGGGAAAGTTCTGGATTTAAACTAAAATCATTGAATATTACCCTAACTCACGATTTACACGATTGGGAGTTAGCTTCAGATTTTGAAATTCAGCCTAGAATATTAACGGAAGACGGAAAAAGTAGATACGATTTTAGCCCTAAATTTACTTTATCAGTTTTATGGAAACCTATGGAAAGTATTAAAACTACAATTCAAGATGAATATGGTACTTTTTTACTTAATCCCTAAAAATAGCTAGTATTGAATTATGAAAAATCACATTTGAATGGGAAAAACTTGACTTTTTGCAGAAATTAGCATATGCTAACTTTGAGAGAAGTGATAAAGCCCTTTAGCAAAATAAAAAAGTAGGGGCTTTATCTAAAGTTTGCGTAGCAAACTTTGAATATATTGCTGTTTCTCATTATATTACGAAACAGCGTTAAAAAGTCGTTCTTAATTTTACATACGACTTTTTATACGAGAAGTGATAAAGCCTTTAGCAAAATAAAAAGCAGAGGCTTTATCTAAAGTTTGCGTAGCAAACTTTGAATATAATGCTGTTTCTCATTATATTACGAAACAGTGTTAAAAAATCAAATCGAAAGTTGTTTTTGTAACGAAGTTTCTTGCCAACTTTCTCATTGATTTTTTATAGAAGTGATAAAGCCTTTAGCAAAATAAAAAGT
>JAGAOP010000043.1 GCA_017623685.1 Spirochaetaceae bacterium | reverse complement strand
GAACAAATTGATAAAACTTGGAATGATATTGGCAAACAAGGTAAACAATTATTAAAAGACTTTGGGAATTTTTTCAAAAATGCTGGCGAACGAATGGGAAAAGACCAGGGTTCGAATCCCTGAGTTGGCTTTTTATTGGGGAGGTTCCCGAGCGGTCAAAGGGGGCAGACTGTAAATCTGTTGGCTCAGCCTTCGAAGGTCCGAATCCTTCTCTCCCCATTTTTTTGCGTTGTGACTCTGGTTCCAACGCTTTTTTTTTCGGAGTTGTATTTTGGCAGAACCTTTTTATACTAAAGGATTAAATTTTTCCTGTAAAAGATGTTCTCATTGTTGCCGCCATGAACCTGGATATGTTTATCTTTCTGAAGTCGATTTGACAAATTTAAGCCAATATTTTAATATTGAAAAAAAGGATTTTATATTGAAATATTGTCGTTTTGTTTCATACTATGATGGTAAAAAAGTTCTTTGTCTTCAAGAAAAATCAAATTATGATTGTATTTTGTGGGATGGACAATGTCTAGCTTATGAGGCAAAGCCTATTCAATGTACCACTTATCCTTTTTGGTCCTATATTTTAAAATCAGCTTCTTCATGGGAACAAGAAGGTAAAGAATGTCCAGGAATAAACAACGGAACTCTTCGTTCAAAAGAAGAAATACAGGAGTCTCTTGATTTACAAATTAATAATATTCCTATAACAATGGATGATGAGGTGTAATTATGGATGTGCATTTTTGGGGAGTTAGAGGTTCTGTTCCGACACCACTTACTTCGCAAGAAGTAATGACAAAAATAGAAGCTGTGGTACAACGTATTTCTGCAAAAGATATTGTTTCCCTTGATTCTCGACAACGTTTTTTAGCTTCTTTACCTCCATCTATTTATGGTACAGTTGGTGGGAATACTTCTTGTGTTGAAATTAGAGATAGTCAGGGCACAGTTTTTCTTTTAGATTCTGGTACAGGTATAAGAGAATTTGGGAAAAATGGAATTCCAGCTGCTGATAATACTTATCATATTTTTATGTCACATTTTCACTGGGATCATATTCAAGGTTTGCCTTTCTTTGATTATGCCTATCGAGGTGATTGCAAACTTATTTTTTATTCTGCTTTTCCTGCCGCAAAACGTATTTTGACAAAACAAATGGAATTACCATATTTTCCCGTTCAATTTGATTCTGGTTTTTATTCAAATATAACTTTTTGCTGCATAAAACCAGGGCAGCCTTTTCAAGTTGGTGGTTGTACTGTTGTTTCAAAAAAAATGTCACATCCTGGAAATTCTTATTCTTATGCATTCATAGAAAATGGAAAGAAAATTATTTATTCCACAGATGTTGAGCTTTCTGAAAAAGATACTGCTGATACACCAGAAAATATAGCATTTTTTAAAGATGCAGATGCAATTATTTTAGATACTCAATACACAGTAGAAGAATCTCTTTATAAAGTAAATTGGGGGCATTCTGCTTTTTCTTGTGCAGTTGATTTTGCTGCTAAATGGAATATTAAACGATTATACTTATTTCATCATGAACCAACCTATGATGATAAAAAGCTTTTTTCTATTCTTCAGTCTGCACAATGGTATGCGCAATATATTGTAAATGTTGACTTACAGATTTTCTTAGCACAAGAAGGTATGACTTTTGACGTATGAAAATAGATGATTCAAATAATGATACAGTTTTAACATATGATTTTTCTGTAAAGGAAGTTGAATTGTTGCTTCAGCTTTTTCGTACAATATCTATTCCTGATGGGTTAGGGAAATTTAAGGATTCAATTAATTCTTATGTTTATAAATCCATGACAATTGATCAAGCTGAATCTTTATTTAAAATTGGTGGAGAAAAATTTAAAAATGGCTAAAAAAATATTATTTACTCTTTTATATATATTTTTATTTTTTTTCATTGCACTAGTTTGCTGTTATTTTTATTATTCATTTTGTTTAACTCCTGTAACTTCTAATGAAGAAACTGTTCAATCTGTGAAAATTCAAGTTCCATCTGGTAGAACGATTCTTTCTGTAGCAGAAGAATTGGAAAAATATGGCATAATTCGTTCCAAATATGTTTTTTATTTAGAAGCTAGACTAAAGAATATTGGAATGAAAGCTGGTGTGTATTCCTTGTCTACAGATATGTCCATTCCTGAAATGTTTGAAATGTTGCAGACAGGCAGACAAGACCATTTAATTGTTAGTATTCCTGAAGGACTTACTTTATCAAAAATTGCTATGATTTTAGATAAAAACGGAGTTGTTGACGCTGCTTCTTTTATGGCTGTTTCGCGTGATTCTTCTTTGTTAAATGAATATTCTATTCCTTTTGATAGTTTTGAAGGTTATGTTTTCCCAGATACTTATTATTTTAATCCAGGTATGTCTGCGGAAGCTGTTTTAAAAATGATGGTAGATACTTTTTTCCTACGTATTTCTTCCATAAAAGCATTAGAAAAAAAATCATCAGAGGAATTGTTTGATGTCGTTCGCCTTGCTTCTATTGTTGAAAGGGAATATAGAGTTGCTTCTGAAGCACCTTTAATTGCTAGTGTTTTTAAGAATCGTTTAAAAAAGGGAATTGGTTTATATTCCTGTGCCACCATTGAATATATAATTACAGAAATAGAGGGGCGACCACATCCTGATGTAATTACAAATAAGGATTTGAAAATTAACAACCCCTATAATACATATATGTGGGCAGGTTTGCCTCCAGGCCCAATTTCTAATCCAGGTATGATAGCTTTACAAGCTGCAGCAGAACCAGCTACAACATCTTATTATTATTTTCGTTTAGTTGATTCTAATACCGGAGAACATTATTTTTCCGAAAATTTTGATGAGCACATTGATGTAGGACGTGTATATACAAAAAAGGCGGCTGGTAGCTGATGATTATTTCACAAGATACAATCCGTGCAGTCATTGAGCGTACGGATTTAGTTTCTTTGATTGAAGGGTATACCCGCCTTGAAAAAAGAGGAAGTGATTGGTGGGGGTGTTGTCCTTTTCATAACGAAAAAACTCCTTCTTTTTGTGTAACACCAGAAAAACATATGTACTATTGTTTTGGTTGTCATGAAGGTGGTAGTGCAATAAATTTTATTCAAGCTATGGAAAAACTTGATTTTCCAACAGCTGTAACTACTTTAGCAAAAAAAACTGGCATAAATATAGAATACAGTGGTTCTGGTCAAGGATTTCAAAAAGAAGAAAATCCAATTAAAGATCAATATATTGATTTATATACAAGGGTTGCTGGCTCTTATCATTATTGTCTTCTGTCCACAGATCAAGGTAAACCTGTTCTTGATTATATTCAAAAAAGAGGTTTAACCATTGATACAATAAAAAAGTTTCAGTTAGGATATTCTCCAAAAGATAGGTATTGGCTTAATAAATTTTTGAAGAAGAAAAATTATAGTGATGAATTTTTAAATCAATCAGGTTTATTTTCAAGAAAATTTCCTGCCGTGTCATTTTTTTCAGACAGATTAATGTTTCCAATATTTAATCGTGCAGGTAAAGTTGTGGCTTTTGGAGGAAGACTGCTTTCTGGAGAAGGTCCAAAATATATTAATTCAGGGGAGCTGCTTCATTATCATAAAGGTGAAATATTGTATGCCTTTAATTTTGCACGTCAAGCTATAAGACAATCTAAAATAGTAATTTTTTGTGAAGGCTATATGGATGTTATTGCTTATCATCAGTGTGGCATAGAAAATGCAGTTGCGCCTTTAGGTACTGCTCTTACAGAAGAGCAGGTTGCCTTAGTGCGTCCTTTTGTTGACCAAGTTTATCTTTCTTTTGATATGGATAATGCTGGAAAAGCTGCAACTTGGAAGGCGATTTTAATGTGCCGCCGAATGGGGCTAGCGGTAAAAATTATTCAGCTTGAAGGTGGAAAAGATCCTGCGGAAATTATGCTAAATTTAGGGTCTGAAAGGTTGACGCATTGCGTAGAGTGTGCTATATTAGATTGCGATTATTTGTTATCTTTGTTGGCGAAAGAACATCAAGTTGACACCCCAGAGGGAAAAACGAAAGCCGCGTTGTCTTTTTTTTCATATATTGATGCGCTTAATTCAGATATACAAAAAGAATCAAGTCTGGCTCTGTTGTGTCAGAAATTCAACCTCAGTATAGAGGCGGTAAAACGGGATTTTTTGAATAGAGCAGATGCTCAAAATCGAGTAGATCGATATAGTAAAGACACAGAAAGTTCTGGACCTAAAAAGGTAACGATAAAACCCAATGCTGAACTTAGAGGCGTCCTTGCTGTAATCGCAAATCTCGAAAAGTTTGAGTTAATGCGTAAGACTTTGTTGTTGGATGATTTTGAAGATCCAGCAGCTCGTGATTTATTCATTATTTTGGAAGAATGTTATCGAGAAGATGCTATTTCCCATGGCAATGTTTTGGCAAAATGTAGCGATGAAAATTTAAAAAACATTGTTGCAAAAGCTGTGGCCTCAGGAGAGTATTCTGAAAATCCAGAGCGAGCTATAGAAGACGCAATAAAATTAATAAAGCGTAATAGCCTTGAAAAAAAGCGTCGTCATCTTATGAATAAGATAAGGCAATTTTCTGTAATTACTCCAGATGACCAAAAGCAACTTGATGAGCTTATTTCTGAAAAAATGAATATTGATTTTCAACTAAACCAAAAGGATATGCACTGATGGACGAATTTGATTCGGCTATTGAAAAACTAATTGAATACGGTAAAACTAAGCAAATACTTTCTTGGGAGGAAATAAATGGAATACTTCCTCCAGATGTTTTATCTTCTGATAAAATGGAAAATGTATTGGCTTTACTTGCAAAAAATAATATTCAAATTGAAGAAGATACATTAGAAGACGAAGACGATGCAGACGATGACGTTATAGAAGATGAAGATGAAGATGCCATTGATGTAATAGAAGAAGAAAGTGCTGATAAATCAGACAAAGCAGATACTGAAAAAAAACAACTAATGCATAGTGATAAAGAAGTCAATGGTGATGATCCTGTTAGGTTATACCTACGGGAAATTGGTAAAGAAAACCTTTTAACTGCTGATCAAGAAGTTTCTCTTTCAAAAGAAATGGAAGAAGGTGAAAATATTATCAAAGATGTTATAAAAAAATCTGGTATTTTAATACCCGAATTTTATAGCATTGGTGTTAAAGCATTTTCTAGAGTTGATGTTCAACCAGGTCGTAATCGTAAAGAAATAAACGAAGAAATGACTGAAAAACGTCGTTTGAAGACTTGTTATAGTGAATATGTAAAGCCTGTATTTAGCGAAATGAAAGCTTATATGCAGATAAAAAAGCAGCTTTACGAAGTTGAACAAACAAACCAGATTTTTAAAGATGAACAACTTGTTGCTCTAAGAGAAAAAATTCTTTTATCCTTAGGAAATGTAAACATCCAATCCGAAGAAATTGAACGTTTTTCCCAGAGATTTATAGATGCAACTAAAAGAATTGGTGAATATCGTCATAGACAAGAGAAAAAAGTAAAAGAACTTCGTATTTCAGATTATGGAGATTTGCGAAGTTTAGGAAAAAGAATTGCAATTAAATCTGAAAGAGAAAAGTTAGAGCAAGATTTAGGAATGCCTGCTGACGAAATCAGGGAAATTTATACTCAAATTCAAAAAATAGATAGAAAACTGCGACGTTTAGAATATGAATTTGAAAATAGTGTTTCTGAAATCCTTGATATGACCAAGGAAATTGAGCGGGGACACCGAATGATGAAAAAGGCAAAGAATAGATTGATTAATGCTAACCTTCGTCTTGTGGTTTCTATTGCAAAAAAATATACAAATCGTGGGTTGCAGTTCTTTGACTTAGTTCAAGAAGGCAATATCGGTTTAATAAAAGCTGTAGAAAAATTTGAATACCGAAAAGGATATAAATTTTCAACATATGCAACTTGGTGGATTCGTCAAGCTATTACAAGAAGTATTTCTGATCAGGCTAGAACTATTCGCGTTCCTGTTCATATGATAGAACAGATAAACAAAGTTGTTAGAGAATCTAGACAGTTAATGCAAAAATTCGGTAGAGAGCCAACAGATGAAGAAATTGCAAATCAGTTAGGTTGGCCAGTTTCTAGAGTAAAGCAAGTTAAGAATGTTGCTAGAGAACCTATTTCTTTGGAAACACCTATCGGCGAAGAAGAAGATTCATTGCTTGGAGATTTTATCGAAGACAAGGGTGTAGAAAATCCAGCTACAAAAACAGCATATACAATGTTGCAGGATCATTTGCATTCTATTTTGGCTACCTTACCTCCAAGGGAACAAGATGTTTTAAAAATGCGTTTTGGTTTAGAAGATGGTTTTTCTCTTACTCTAGAAGAGGTTGGGTTATATTTTGATGTTACCAGAGAAAGAATTCGACAAATTGAAGCAAAGGCTCTTCGTAGGTTGCGACATCCTAGGCGATCTGGTGGTTTAAGGGATTATATGGATTGATTTTCTGTGTCAGTTTTTTGTAAAAAGAACTGACACCTAGACATTTACACAATATTAGTATAAATTAGAAAATAAGCATAAGGAGTTTTTTTTATGGAAATGACAAACATATTTACAAAATTGAAAATGTTACAAGATATTTTGGTTGAAAAATACGCAATTGAACTAAGAATAGAGGAAGCTCCCAAAGTTCTTTATGCACAAGATGAATTGTTAGCAAGATTGAAAAAAGAATACATAGAAAAAAATTCCACTTACGAAGAATCTAAAGCAAAGATTGCAACCCTTCGCCGTGAACTTGACGAAACCATTATGGCACGAGAACGAGGTGAAAAGGGTATGGATTCAATTACTACCCATCGTGAATACGAAGCTTTGGATAAAGAAATTAAAGATGCTGAAGCAAAAGAAGCCCAGGTTCGCAACGAGTTAAAAAAAGAAGAAAAGTTTTTTGCTGAGCTTGATGAAGAAATGCAAAGAACCAAACAGTCCATCGATTCTCAGCAAGATGAAATTGATAAAGCAAAGGAATCTATTTCTGGTACAATAGAATCTTTAAAACAAACTCTTGCAGATTTAAAAGTTCAAGAAGATGAGATTATTCCAGACTTGGACAGCGAAGTTGTATTCAAATTTGAAAGAATTATTAAAAATAAACAAAACAAGGGTATTGTTGCCGTAAAGGGTAATGTTTGTGATGGTTGCCATATGATATTACCTGCTCAGTTTGCAAACGAAGTTAGAAAAGGTGATAACATTGTTTTCTGTCCTTATTGTAGTAGAATTTTGTTTTATCAACATCAAGAAGAAGGTGAAGATGAATACTATAACATGGACGATACTGGAAGCCTTGTTGATTTAGATGATGATTTTGACGAAGAAGACGAAGATTACGAATCAGAAGAAAGGGACGAAATTAAAGAAATGGATTTTGGCGAATAATCGTCATTGATATTGTATTTATGCAGAAGACGGTGACCGCTGGGAATCTTTTTTATAAACAGGTTTTCAGAGGAAAGTCCGGGCTCCTTCGGAAAAGATGCCGGTTAACCACCGGGCACAAAATCTGGAAACAGAGTTTGTGACAGATAGCGCAACAGAAAATATACCGCTTCTTTTTTAGAAGTAAGGGTGAAAAGGCGGGGTAAAAGCCCACCGGGCATACGGTAACGAATGTCGCATTGCAAGCCTCATCTGGAGCAAGGTCAAGCAGTGGTTGCAATTCCGATATGGAAGTTTTTTCTTCCACAACCACGGGTAGATCGCTTGAAGTACAGGGAAATCTGTACTCTAGATAGATGGTCACGCCAAAAGTTTTTACTTTTGGTTACAGAACCCGGCTTATTGTCTTCTGCTTTTTTTTGGGGAAAGGGTGGTAATGAATCGTAGGATTGAATCAGAAGGCCATAATATTGTCCGCAGAAAAAGTAAGTTTTGGTTTAGACTTGCAATTTGTGGTTTGGTACTTCTAATTGTCGCTATTGGATCTATTCCTGCAATTCGTGCAATAAAAATTAAAGAAACCAATTCAATTTCCATTTCAGATGTATATGATGAGTGGAATAAAAGTAATTATCAAGAAGTTTATGATATGACCTCTGGTATTCTATTAAAAAGTCCTTTCCATAATGCAGCATTAACCTTGAATGGATATTCTGCCTTTTATATTGCTGTTTCTCAAACTGATACTGTTTTAGCCCAAAATTATATAGATGAAGGAATTAATCGACTTAGGCTAGCATCCTTTTCCGCTTCAAAAGATACACTTCCTCAAATAATGTATATGTTGGGGAAATCATATTTTTACAAAAATACACTTTCTTCTTATCATTATTACAGCGATTTAGCTATAAAATATTTAAATCTTGCGTTAGAATATGGTTATGAAGCTGATGATATTCCTGAATATCTAGGGTTAAGCTATGCATCTTTGGGAATGACTCAAGAAAGTATAAATGCTTTTACAGGTGCTCTTTTAGTTAGAGAATCTGATATTTTACTACTTGCTATTGCTGAACAATATTATAAAAATCAGCAGTTATCTTCTGCAAAGGCTTATTTACATCGTGTTTCTACAGAAACGAAAGATGATACGCTTAAATTCAAAAGCCAAGCCTTGTTGGGGCAAATTTATTTAGAGGAACAAAATTATCCAGAAGCGGAAAAAATGTTCCATTTGATATTAGAAATTAACCCAAATTATGCTGATGCTTATTATGGGTTGGGTGTTGTATATGAACAGCAAAAAGATTTGGTTAAGGCTAGGGCGGAGTGGCGCAAAGCTTTAAGATTAGATGTAAACCATCAAAATGCTTTAAAGAAGATGGCTGAGTATAAATAGGAGATATTATGGGATTTTTAGACAGGTTTTCTACGGATATAGGAATTGATTTAGGAACATGTAACACATTAATTTATGTTAGAGGACAAGGTATTGTCATTAACGAACCTTCTGTTGTTGCTGTTGAAAGAGGAACAAACAGAGTTGTAGCTGTTGGTGCAGAAGCAAAAAGAATGCTTTGGAAAACACCTGAATCAATAACAGCAATTCGGCCAATGAAAGATGGTGTAATTGCAGATATGGCTAGTACAGAAAAAATGATTCGCTACTTTATCTCTAAAATTATATCTAAACATCGAATTGTAAAATCTACAAGAATGAAGATTGGTATACCAACTTGTATTACTGAAGTTGAAAAGCATGCAGTAGAAGAAGCTGCTATTAAAGCTGGGGCAAAAGAAGTTGAATGTATCGCTGAATCTTTGGCTGCTGCAATTGGAGCCCAAATTCCAATCAATGAGCCAGCTGGTCATATGGTATGTGATATTGGGGGAGGCACAACAGAAGTTTCTGTTATTTCTCTTGGTGGTATGGTTGTAACAAATGCTATTCGCCTTGGGGGAGATGCTTTTGACGAAGCAATCGTTAAGCATGTTAGAAAAATCCATAATCTAAAGATTGGTCAACAAACTGCTGAACGACTTAAGATGGAAATTGGAAATGCCGCTCCAGATAAAACTATAGAAAAAATGGTTATTAGTGGAAATGATGCAACTACAGGACTTCCTAGACGTCTTGAAATCGATTCTGTAGAAGTTAGAGAAGCTTTAAAAGAACCTGTTACACAAATTGTAGAAGAAATTAAGCGTACTTTAGGACAAACTCCACCAGAACTTGCTGCTGATATTATTGAACGAGGTATTGTTATGACAGGTGGTGGTTCTTTATTAAAAGGTTTGCCAGCTTTAATTACAAAAGAAACCGGTGTTCCTGTTATTCTTGTTGAAAATCCATTAGAATGTGTTGCTATTGGGGCAGGACAGGCTTTTGAATTATTCAGAGATATTTCTTCTGATAGAAGTATTTACGATAATTTAAATAACTAAAGGTTTTTTGATGATTCAGCATAAGCCACATCATAGGATTCAAACTTCTCTTATTGTTTTTGTATGTTTAATAACATTATCCGGTGTTATTTTAGGTCTTTCAACTGGTGGCTTTATACTGAATTTTAAAGAAATTGGTTTTTCTATTATTTCTTCTGCACAAAAAGCTGTCAAAACAGTTAGTTCTGGTATAGCAAACGCTATTACTGCTGTTTCTCAGATGAATAATTTAAGAAAAGAATATGAACGATTAACTCAAGAACTACAAAATTACGAATATATGAAGCAATCAAATGCTGAAATTCGTAAAGAAAACCAAAGATTAAAAGAACAGTTGGATTTTGTAGAACGTTTTGAATATAAAAATTGTGTAGCTGAAATTATTGGTCGAGACCCAAACAATCAATATTCCCAATTAACAATTGGCAAAGGTAGTCGTCACGGTATAAAAAAAAATATGCCTGTAATTGCTATCCAAAATGGTACAGTAGGATTAGTTGGGAAAGTTGTTTCTGTGGGATTTGTTACAAGTATGGTTATGCCAGTTTATGATTACAACTGTAATGTTTCAGCTAGAATTCAAAAAACTCGGGATATTGGTTTGGTTTCAGGGCAGGGTAATGTAAATCACCCATTAAGTATGGGGTATATTAGAAAACGAGTTCTTCCAGATCTTCAGTATGGGGACTTAGTTGTTACTTCTGGCGAAAATGAAAATTATATTAAAGATATTCCCATAGGATACATTTCTGAAATAAAGGTTAGAGATTACGATTCTTCTTTAGATATTGAAATAACTCCTGTATTAGATTTTGGAAGATTAGAAACTGTAATTGTTGTTGATATGAAAGAACAAAATCAGGAGGCTGTAACAAAATGATTCGCTCAGTTGTATCAACCTTTTTTTTAATGTTTTTTGTAGTTTTAATAGAAACAGCTTTGCTTTCAAATATTTTCTTTTTGCCAGCAGTTCCAGATTTGTTGCTTCTAGTTTTGCTTTTTTTATCAGTGAACAATGGTAGCACCTTTGGTGAAGTGTCTGGTTTTTATTCTGGTTTTTTACTAGATTTTTTAAGTGCTTCTCCTTTAGGATTAAACTCTTTAATTAGAACAGTAATTGGTTTTTTAACTGGTTTATTTCATAAAACTCTTAATGTAAGAGGTTTCTTTATTCCTGCCCTTATGGGATTTTTGGGAACATTATCAAAGGTTATTTTGATTCAAATTATTTCATTTTTCTTTCCACAAGGAATAATTACATATAATATTTTTTCAACAGGTTTTATTTTTGAACTTATTTTGAATACATTACTTTGTCCTTGTGTATTCTTCCTTCTTTCTTTATTTCCTTCTTTTTTTGTAAATAATAATAAGGTTGTGTAATGAATAGTAATGATTTGAAAGACCGTTCTGGAGCTTCAATAGAAAAAACATCTAAAATTAGAGTACTTATTTTATTCATTATAATTCTTTATATAATTTACATAGTTAAACTGTTTTCTATGCAAGTTATAGAAGGAACTTCTTATAGAAAACAGTCAGAAAATATTTCAACTCGTACAGAAACAATTCCTGCTTACCGAGGTGAAATATACGATAGGTATTCAAACGTAGCAATGGTTGTTAATACCGATTCCTTTGCGGTTGACGTCATTCCAGGAGAAATTCCTTCTGAGAAATTTGATACTGTTATTTCAAAACTTGCAGTTATTCTTGGTGTAAATAAATCAGATATTGATAAAAAGATTCCATCTTCAAGAAGAAAGGATTACAGTACAATAGAAATTAAGTCAAGTGTTCCTTTTTCAATAATTTCAAATATAGCTGAAAATCAAACCGACTTACCTGGTGTTACTTGGCGATCAAAACCAATTCGCAACTATCATCAAACAGGTTCTTTTTCACATATTTTAGGTTATGTTGGTGATATAACTGATAATGAGTTAAAAAATATGTATAATCAGGGTTATAAAAGTAATAGTGTTGTAGGAAAAACAGGTATAGAAAAAGAGTATGATGCACTTTTACAAGGAATATCTGGTCAAAAAACTACTACAGTTGATGTAAGAGGACGATTGTTATCTGATACTGTTACTGTAACAGAACCCCAAATGGGTAAAAAACTTGTTTTAACTATTGATTCATCTATTCAAGTGTTAGCTGAAAAAGCTTTAGGAAACAGAGTAGGGGCTGCTATTGTTTTAAAACCAGCTACTGGTGAAATTTTAGCAATGGCATCTTATCCATACTTTGATTCAAATTTGCTTAGTTCAGAAAACTATTCTGCAGAATATTCAAAAGTTATAAAAGAAGCAAATAATCCTTTGGTTAATCGTGCAATAAATGCTGCCTATCCTCCTGCTTCAACTTTTAAAGTAATTATGTCTGCTGCGTTATTAGAAGAGCAAAGTATTCCTGCAGAAAAGACTATAGAATGTTCAGGTTCAATAAGATATGGAGATAGAACTTTTAGATGTCATATTGGAGTTCCTGGACACGGTTATATGGACTTAAAAAATGCATTAGCGCAATCTTGTAATGTTTATTATTGGACAACTGGCCGTGATAATTTAGGGATTAATTTAATTACAGAATATGCTACAAAATTTGGGCTGGGGCAGCCTTTGGGTATAGATTTACCAAGTCAAACTGCAGGATTTGTTCCCACACCTCAGTGGAAGGAACGACGTTATCACGAAAAATGGCTTGGTGGTGATACCATGAATATGGCTATTGGTCAAAGTTATACTACAGTAACCCCTTTGCATATGGCAAACGTTGTGTCAATGGTTGTAAATGAAGGTGTAATTTATAAACCCCATATTTTGATGGAAGTTCATGATCCTGTAACCGACGAAATTATTTCAAAAGTTGAACCTGAAATTTTGCATCAAGTTGATATGGATAAATCAGTTTGGAACTCTGTTAAAGAAAGTATGCGATATACTGTTACAGACGGTACGGTTCAATTTCCCTTAAAAAATAAAGTTGTTCAAATTGCTGGAAAATCAGGAACAGGAGAAGTGGCACAATATAAAAATCAATGGCATTCTTGGTTTGTAGCATATGCACCCTTTGATGCTCCAGCAGAAGATGCTATTGTTACTGTTGTTCTTGTTGAAGCCTGCAACACTTGGGAATGGTGGGCTCCTTATGCAACAAATATTTTAATGCAAGGAATTTTTGCAAACCAAACATACGAAGAAGCTGTTGATGCACTTGGCTTTAGATATTTGACTCGCCCAGTTGGTAGACAAGAATAAAGGGGAAAATAATGGTTACAAATAATACTTTATTTCACTTTTTTTCGCTTTTTTTTTCTTTTTCCATAGGGGTATTTTATGAAGTTTAGATTTTTAGAATTTTTTGATTTTGTACTTCTTTTTTGTACCATTGTTTTAGTTATTATTGGAATTACTTTTATTTATTCTTCCGGAGTTGATTCTTCTGGTGTTGTTGTCTCTAATGAATATGTAAAACAAATTATTTTTGGATGTACTGGACTTGTTTTAATGTTTATTACAACCTTATTTGATTATAGAAAAGTCATTCGACATGCACCGAAACTTTTTATTGGTTTAATTGTAATATTACTTTATACACTTTTTTTTGGAAAATATGTAAATAATGCACGTAGTTGGATTGGTATTGGTGAATTAGGGATACAGCCTTCTGAATTTGGGAAAATATTTTTTATTATTTTTTTGGCATATTATTTAGAACGATCAGATTCTGCAAAACCACGCAAACGATTTATTACAGCTTTATTTTTTATGCTCATTCCTGTTGGTCTTATCCTTTTGCAGCCAGACTTAGGAACAGCTAGTGTTTACATTCCAATTTTTATAATAATGTGTTTTATGGCAGGTATACCTATCAGATATTTACTTATTGTAATTTTTATAGGGTTGCTTACAATTATTTTTACCGTTTTACCTGTTTGGGAAACAGAGATTGCCCAAAAAACAATTCCTTGGATGCGTGTTCTAACAGATTTACGTATTAGGTTTATTGTTATTTTAGCATTATCGATTATTTCTTTTGTAGGTATTTTAGGATATATTTTATTTAAAAATAAATATTATTATTGGATTGCTTATTTTTTCGGGATTACAACAGTTTCGCTGCTTGCATCTTTTGCTGCTTCTAAGGTTTTAATGCCTTACCAAATTGAACGACTAATTATTTTTATTAACCCTCATGTGGATCCTTTAGGAAGTGGTTGGAACATTATTCAATCAAAGATTGCTATTGGTTCAGGATATGTTTTTGGGCAAGGTTTTTTAAATGGTACTCAAAGCCATTATCGATTTTTGCCACAACAAAGCACTGACTTTATTTTCAGCATTTTAGCCGAAGAATGGGGTTTTGTAGGTGGAATTGTTGTATTTGCACTATATTTAGTTATTTTTATTAGAATTATCATAATAATAAAATACACTAGAAATACACATGGCTACTATATTGCATCCGGAATATTAGGAATGTTAGTTTTCCATTTTATTGTCAACGTAGGAATGGTTATGGGAATAATGCCAATTACTGGTATTCCTCTAATTTTCTTGTCCTATGGAGGTTCTTCTTTGTGGACAGGAATGATTTGTATCGGGCTTTTGTGTAGTATAAAGTTTAGACAATCAGATTTTACCTTATAAAAACTGTAGGAGAACATAGAATGAAAAATAAATTTTATTTTTCTATATATTTTTTATTTTTATGTGTAAGTATTCTTTTTTCTCAGAGTTTGGATAAAAAATATTTTGTTTACACAGAAATTTTGAATGTTCGAGAAACCCCTTCTTTAACTAGTAAAAAAATTGGAACCTTATCCTTTGGAGATGTTGTTTGTATAAAAGAAATACAAGGTTCTGGAAATTTTATTAATTCAGTATATGATAAATGGTGTAGGATAGAAACTAATCAATTTTCAGGATGGATTAATTATTTTTATATTATGGGCTTACCTTGTGAAATAGAATTTCCTTATGTTAAAGATGTACAAAATAATAACAATACTTCAACAAATGTGTATGATGAATTACCAGAAATGGTGTGTATAAAAAATATCGTTGAAAAAGATGGGAAAAAATATTTTCAGTTTGAAATTATCAATGATTCATATTATCACAAAGACTATGCTTATGAAAAAGAAGTTTTTCCCATTATTAGCAAAATACATCCTGCATCCTATGAAAGAGCATTAAATAGTGCTAAACGAAAAGGATTTGTTGTAGATATTTTAGATACTATGATTATCCAAGATAACCCATCTTTACGAAAATATAGATTTTGTGAATATATTATTTCTGAATTACATAAAAAATATCCAAAAGAATTATATTCAGCTTCTGCAGAAAAATATATTTTTTCAACTAAAGATTTACTTTTAGAATATGGAATAAAAGTCGGAATGTCCGTAGATGATTTGTTATTTATTCTCGGTCAACCTATAGAAAAAAATTCAGATGAATTAAGTTATTTTGGGAATAATACTCGACTTCCTAAAAAATTAATTTTTAAAATACAAAATAATAAAATTTCAAGTATTGAGTTTTATGATTACAAATAAGTAAATTACATTATTTCTTGACATAATTTGTTGTTAATGATAATTTAAAAAAAGGCTAGGGGAGTTTTATGAAAAGAAAAATAAGTATTATACTTCTTTTATGTTTATTTGTTTTATTACTTACAAGTTGTAATGAAGTATTATCTGTTGTAACTTTGGATGAATATGGCGAAAAGGTTTTACATCAGTATATTTTAATGTATGAAGACACAGTATATGACGAAACTATTACTCTTAAATCATGGAATAGTAGTAATATTTTTTCTGATCAAGATGAAATAGATATGGATGAGCTTCTGTTTAAGATTGAAAACAAAAAAGAAAATATTGTAGTACTTGGAGACGAAGCCTGTGCTATTGAACTTTCATTTTTTGATGGTGGATGTGATTTTAAATTTTTCTATTCAATGGATGAGTTTTAATTTAAAAGGCTAAAAACAATTTTTTTTGAATATTTTTTGAACATATACTATTGGAGGTCATAATTATGAAAAGATTTCTTAAATTCATGGTATTAACTTGCTTTGTTTCCATTATTTTTATTTCTTGTGAAAAAAAACCTCTTACCCTTGATGAAAACACTTCAATGAAAACTTTACTTAAAGCAAGTGACAAAGAAATAACCGAGCTTGTAATAAGTGAAGCTAAAAAAATGGCAAATATTTCTAGCGAAGATTTAACTGTAGATTACATTTTGCGAGATACTGAAAATCAAGCCATTGCAGTAAAAATTTTGATAGAAGAGTAATATATTTATCACAACTCAATACTTCAAAAATAATCACTTCTAATCACCAAGTTATAAATTCTGTTGATTTAAGGAATGTAAATATCTCAATAGAAAAATAAATACTAATTAAGCATAATATTTGTATAAATTTTGAAAAAAGGTATTCGTAAGCGTCAAACCAACACCCCCTACGAAAATAAATGAACATAAATTACAATCTTCTTGAACCAAAAATCAAGGAGATTTTTTTTATGATTTTCCCAGTAAAAAGAGTAAAAGAAGAACTAGTAAAAGAGTTTTCTGTCTCAAAATTAGACATAACAACTTTTAGTGAGATGCATAATATTGATCCAGAAGCTCTAAGAAGTTGGATAAAAGAAGCAATATATCCAACACCATCAAAAGATGAAGTATTTTCAAGTACAGATTTTGTTGAATTAGATATTCCAAAAGTTTCAAAACAAAGTATAAATCTTTCAAAAAATCGAAACAATCTAATTACAG
>JAGAOP010000042.1 GCA_017623685.1 Spirochaetaceae bacterium | reverse complement strand
TGACGACGACGATGACGATGACGGAGATGAAGATTAAATCATTGGATGTTGCAGTAATTATTATGGCTGCAGGCTCTTCTTCTAGGATGGAAGGGCGAAAAAAAGAATTTTTACCTTTGCCTAATAATCAAGGTACAGTTCTTTCTTCTGCAGCTACTGCTTTTTTACAAACTATACCCATAAAATATTTATTAGTAACGGTTCCTTCTTTTGTAGATGAAAATATAATTCTACAAACAAAAGAAGCCTTATTTTCTTCTGCTCAAGTAAAAAAATTATTAGACAATTCTGTTAAATATGATGAAAAAATTGAACTTGTATTTGTTCCTGGAGGCAAAACTCGTCAAGAATCAGTTTTGTTTGCCTTAGAAAAAATCGCTAGTTTAGGTTCTGTGGATATGGTTCTTATTCATGATGGCGCTAGACCTTTTGTTTCTAAAGAAATTGTAAAAGCTGTTTTTGAAAAGGTAAAAAATTGTGGAGCGGCTTGTTGCGGGGTTAGTCCTGTAGATACGCAAAAAGAAGTGGATTCTCAGGGAAATATTACTAAACATTTGCAACGTAGTTCAATGGTGGCAGTTCAAACCCCACAAGGTTTTTTGTTCCAGTCATTATTAGAAGCTCACCGAAAAGCTGCAATTCAAAATATCCAGTGTACAGACGATACAGAAATATGGTCTAAGTTTTGTGATACTTCTGTTCAGGTTGTAAAAGGTTCCCCTGAAAACATAAAAATAACTTTTCCTGGAGATTTAATTAAAATGAATCAAACACAACTAGGGATTAAGATTGGATTAGGTTATGATTTACATAGGCTTGTGGAAGACAGACCTTTAATGTTAGGTGGCGTTAAAATTCCAAGTCCAAAGGGCGAAACTGGCCATTCAGACGGGGATGTACTTTGCCATGCCATAACAGATTCCCTTTTAGGAGCTGCTGGTCTTGGTGATATAGGCGAAATGTTTCCACCCTCGGACGAAAAGTGGAAAGACGCAGATTCAAAGGATTTGTTAAAACAGGCTTGGAAAAGAGTAAAAAAAGAAGGTTGGGGATTAATTAATTTAGACTGTGTTATAAAGTTAGAAAAACCCAAGATTCTTCCTTTCCGAAAAGAAATAATTTCAACCTTGGCGACTGTTTTAGAAGTAGATACAGAAAAAATTTTTCTAAAAGCAAAAACTGGTGAAGGTCAGGATTCTGTGGGTAATGGAGAAAGTGTAGAAGCTTGGGCAACCTGTTTGCTAACAAAATAAAAAATGTATACCATAAAAAAATGTAGCAAAAGGAGTTAATCTTTTGCTACATTGGTAAAAATCTTTGAATATGAACTTTTTGCATAACTTTATTAATAATACTTGCTGTCCTAGAAAATGATTTTCTGGGATAGCTCAGTTTTATCGATTAATCCCAAGGTAAATCCAAAACAGCGTCAACTTCACCTACCGATATTTGTAGGGATTTAGCAATGGTTTCGGAATCCCAACCTTGATGAGCAAGTTTTTTAATAGTTTCTCTAGTTTGCATCGAAGAACTTCCTGTTACTGCTTTTCCAGAATCTTGCTTAGATAAAGCATGAAGTAATTTTAGTTGTTCATCAGCTTGCTTTGCAATATCTCTTAGCCGTTTTTCGCTATTTATAATTCCATCCCGTGCGGAAGTTACGTCCTTTGCATGAACCTTTGCTTCTTCTATTACAGCATCTAAATTGTCAAGTTGAGCTACAGCTGCTGTAATGCGACCGCTATTGTCCATGATTTTGTCCACATCACGACGAACATCTTCGATTTTTACTGGCAAAGCTTCAATTTGTCTGTCGTAATTAATAAGTCGTTTTTCTAAATCTTCTAGTTTTTTGTAAGCAGTATCTACATCTAAAATTGTTCTATCAAGAACATTGTTCTTTTTTTCCAGACGGTCGTAGCGAGTAGAAATTCCACCAATGGATTCTTGAAATTGTCTAATTTCAACATGTAGATTTTGCAAGTTATCGTCTATAGCCTGCATTTCAGCAATTTTTTGGTCCATAGATGTGGACAGATTTACCAATTTGTTAAAATTAGATTCTAGAGAATCAACTTTGCTCTTTTCGGCTGTAAAGCGAGCAAGTTTATGGTTGATTTCTTCGTCCATGGTTCTAAGTCGATTAATTTCTTGCTCAATTCGGTTTATTTCTGCTTTGAAGGAATCTAATTTTCCAGCATTATTTTGCAAAGCATTAATATCTGATTCAAGTTGAGATTTGAAATCATTTGCTTTGTCTAAAATTGGCATTTGAGCATTGTAAAATTTAATTCTTTTGTCCATATCGTCAAGGGACATATTCATTTCGTTTGCTCTGTTTTGCAATTTAAGCATTAAGTCCGCTTGAAGAGCTTCATGTTTGTCTTTTATTTCAAGAGTCATAGCTTTTAATGCACGAAGGTTTTTATCGGTTTCGTTGTTTTGCTCTTTTAAACGGCGTTGATTATCTTCTAGCATCTTGGAATAAGAGTTTTCAAATTCATTTATAAGTTGGGCGGCTCTTTGCTGGAAATTATCGTAGGTTTGTTGAGTTTCTTCTTTCATGTTAAGAAGAGTTGTGTCCAAAGAATTTTTTTCTGCATCAATTCTATCTGCGTAGCTAGAAATATCCGCTAAGAAAGAAGATTGAAGCTGATTAATTTTGTCACTTGAATTTTTTTCAAAATTAGAAAGTTTGCTTTCAAAAACTTCCTTTGTTTCAGCAAGTTGATTATCCATTCTTTGTTGCCAAGCAGATACATCTGAAATAATTCCCTCTATGGTTTGTCTGTTATCTAGTTTTGATTTTTCAGACAATTCAGTTATTTCAGAAATTTTATCTTGAACATCGGCTTCTAATCGATTGATTTGGTCTGTAACACTAGAAGCATGGCTAGTTAGTTCTTGGGCAAGTTGTTGATCTATGGAATTTCGAGTTTGTTCCAAAGTATTTCGATAATTGTCAACAAAATCCTTAAGGTTTTTATCTAATTCAACTATCTTGTTTTGAACTTCATCTTCTGTAAGTTTTGCATCTTTTTCAAAACGAATCACATATTCTCTGTTTCTTTCTTGCAGATTTGTAATTCGATCTCTAAGTTCATCATTGTACTTTGTTTCTAAATTAATTCGCTTAGTTTCGTTGTCATTATGAATATTTTCTAACCGACTATCAAAGGTTTCTTTCCATTGAATAAGTTCAGAAGAAATATCTTGACCTCGTTTGGTTAAATCGGAAAAGAACTCTTCTTCGAAGTTTTTTAATCCAACTGAAACATTGTCGTAGGCTCTAGCTTTTAGTCCGTTCAATTCTTCTTCAAGTACAGAAAGTTGCTTTTCTATTTCATCAGAATTTTTCTTTATAGCCAGTTCAAATTCAGCCTGTTGCTGTTGTTGATTTTCGTTAAAACGGTTGAATTCATTAAGAACTCGCTTTTGAGCTTCTAGCATTGCTTGATTCATAGATTCTTCTAGGCGACTAACATCTAATCCTGCAGAATTAAGTCGCTCAAAACGATATTGCATATCAACTTTGTAATCTTCTAGTTGCTTATCTAAACTTTCAAGGAAAGCAGCCTGCCTTGAATCATATTCGGAAGATATTTTTTCCATTTGAGAACTAAGGTTTTTGTCGAAATCGCTGATTTGTTCTTTTGCAGCCGTAATAAAACTTGTAAGGTTTTCTTTGGTGTCAGAACTTTGCTGCATAAGTATTGTAGAAGCAGATTGTGTTTCTGCTTCGGCTGCTTTGATTGCATCATGGATGCGGCTGATAGTATCTTTTGCTTCGTTTTGAGCATTTTGAATTTGGGTTGCCATGTGTTGAAGGGTATTTGACAGTTGTTGATTTATTTCTTCTTGGCAAGAATTGGTATCTTTTTGCATTTCAGAAATTTTTTCTGCCACATGAATATCTAAATCTTTTAACTGAATTTCCAACCGTTCTGATGATTGCTCAGTGAATTTTTCAACACTTTGGATTGAAGTATGAAGTTCCCCAATTTTTTGTTCTAAGTTTTGCTGAACAGAAGAAAGCTGGGTTTCAGCAGCCTGAAGGAATTTATCTGCGTTGTTATGGGCAATTTCTTCAAACTGAGAAAGGGCAATTTGTTCTTTCTTTTCTGCTGCAATTCGAGCTTCTTCGTAAGCTTCTTTGTATTGTGCCTCAAGTGCATCTGCTAAGTTTTTAATTTCTTCTTGTAGTCCAACAAGATTCTTTCTTGTACTATCTGTACGGGCTGAAATTCGTTCAGCTTCTTCTGCAGAGGCTGTAAGGTCTGAGTGAACTTCTGCCAATCTGTCATTTAATGTACTCTGAACAGCATTTATGTTGGTGTTTATATCGTCTTGAACTTGATGCAATTTATCTGAAAGATTGCTATGAATTGTTGCAATACTTTCTGTTATGCTTGAGTGAACATTATTTGTAAGGCTTGTCGCTTCTGTCTTTGTGGAATTCATTTTTGAATCAATTTCTGCACGCAAGTTTTTTAGTAAGTCTTCTGTATTTCTTCGTAATTCATCTGCATTTTTGGAAGAAAAAATTTCTAACTGTTGTAATGTTTCTTTTCCTTTGTTTTCTGCATTTGCCAACGCATCTTCGTACATTTGACGATATTTTTCGTCCATTTTTTCGATGTACTGTTCATGTTGGGTACGAAATGATTCAATAGTGTTGGTATTTTCCGCAGTGATGGCTGCAAGTTTATTTGCTCTATCACTTGTTTCTGCTACAGAGGCAGAAAGGACTTGTTGTACCATTTGGATTTTTTCTGCCAAAGAATCTCGTACTTTTTGGGCGTTATCTATGGCATTTTGTCTAATTTCTTCAATGTTAGTAGATAAATTTGATTGAACTTGTGTCAACTGATTCTCTGTTTTTTGTTGAAGATTTTGAACCTTCTCTGTTGAATTTGCTTCTAACTGAGAAAGAATTAATTCTTCTTTTTTCATTACAGCTGACAATGCCTGTTCATACATTTCATTGTAGGTAGTTTCAAGTTCTTGGTTACGGCGTTGAGTTTCACTTTGCATCGAAGTAATTGCCAAGTTGTTGCTATCTGTAATACTAGAAAGTTGAGATACTGCAGTTTCTGCCAAAGATAAAGAATTGGCAAGACTTTGTTGAGTGTCAATAATTTTATTTGAAAGTTCATTTTCTACAGCATTAATTTTTTCTGCCAGTTGGCTTTCGATTGAGGAAATATTTCCAGAAAGTTGAGTTTCCACAGTTGCAATATTTTCTGAAAGTTTATTCTCGATAGAAGAAATATTTTCACCTAAATTTTCTTGTATATCAGTGATTCTATTAACAAGTTGACTTTCTATAGTATTAATATTTCCTGCCAGTTGACTTTCGATTGAGGAAATATTTCCAGAAAGTTGAGTTTCCACAGTTGCAATATTTTCTGAAAGTTTATTCTCGATAGAAGAAATGTTTTCGCTAAGAATTTCCTTAACGTCAGAAATCTTGCCTTCTAATTGGGTTTCAACAATGTTGATATTTCCAGAAAGTTGGCTTTCTACAGAATTCATTTTTTCTGAAAGGTTTGTATGAATATTTGAAATTGCTTCTTGGAAATTCTGCTGTAGGGCAAGAGTGTTGCTTTCTGACAAAGAAGTAAATTGTTCAATGGCGGCTTTTTCTTTTTCTTGAACTTCTTCTATGGCTTTATCGTAAGCTTCTTTGTATTGCTCTTCTAGTTCTTGTGCTCTGTTTAAAATACTTGCTTGTACTGAAACAAGAGTTTCGCTGTTGCCTGCTGTTTCTGCTGCCAACTGTTCTGCGGTTCTTTGTGTTTCCAGGATAGAAGCATTAAGAGCCGCTTGAACTGCAGAAATTTTTTCTTGAACCAAGGAATGAAGATTGTTTGTTTTATTTTCATTGTCTTGGCGAAGTTTATCCATGTTGTTATCTAAAATTGATTGTAAATCTGAAATTTTAAGTTCAGATTTAGCTTGAAGTTGTACAAAGGCTTCGTCATCTAATTCTTTAGCTCGTTTTGTGGCAGAGGCATAAGCACTTCGAATTTCTGCATCTAAGTCGTTTAATACTGCTTGGCTTTTTGCAACTGCATTATTTGCTGAATCTTCTAATTCTTTTATTTGTTGGTTAAAACGTTCTAAAAGGTTGGTACTAATCTGCTTTAGGTGATCAGTATTTGCAGATGAAAATTCATTTACAATTCCAGGAATTCTTTTTTCTAAACCTGTTAAATTTTTAGAATAATCTGAAACTTTTTTATCTAATTTGTCTACAAAAGATGATTCCTTGCTAACTCGCTTCATGTTTTCTTCTAAACTTGCGGTCATATCCATTACTTGTTTAAGCAAGTCGTTATATGAAGCGATTTTTTTGTCAATTTGGTCTACAGCATCTATTCTTGAAGTAAATTTTTCTGTTACAATATTAAATTCTTGAATTTGTTTTTCTAGGCGTTTTACTGTTGCAATAGCTTGTGAATTTTTTGCTTCTACATTTGCTGTTACAGCATTTAGTTGCTGAACTTGTTTATTGAATTCTGCATCAATTTTATCTTTTTCGCCATCGATATACTTTTTTGCCTTTTCAATTGAACGGCTGTTTCTGTCCGAATATCTAAATGCCAAGATGATTATAGCAGAAATAGATATCGAAATTAAGACACCTAAAACATCCATAGTGTAAATCCCCACCCAAGAATAATAGAATTAGTGTAACACAAAATCCTGTAATTGACGATAGTTTTTAAAGGAAATATCTGCAATTGGTAGCGGTTTATTGAATATTTTTCTCCATAAAGGCATTAAATATGCAGTTTTCATGCCTATAGCTGAAGCTCCTTCTATGTCTGCAGAAATACTGTTTCCTACGTATAGAACTTCTTCTGGTGCAACATCAAGTTTTGCTGCTAACAGTCCAAAGGTATATTTTGATGGTTTTAATGCCCCTAAAGCTTCTGAGCCACAAACCACATCAAACATCTGCTCCATTCCCCAAATGTCACCCTTTTGTTCTGGAGGAAAGTCTGATAAGATTGCAATTTTAAGACCTGCTTTTTTTAATGCTTCAAGACATTCTTTCAAATGAGGAAAAGGTTTTACTTTTTTTAAATAAGGGGTAAGTCCTTTGTATACATTATTTTCGATAAGTTCTTTAGCTTTTTGTGGTTCTATTTTCATTTCAATACCTAGAAGCCTAGCTTGATATTCGTAAAAATCACCTAAAGGTGCTGTTCTATGGAGTATAGAACGAACTTTTGCGTATTTAATAAAAAAAGGTAAATTTCTTGCTACATAGCAACCCAACTGAATATATAATCTCCAGTTGGCATACATTGTCCCGTCGATATCAAAGGCAACCGCTTTTATGGTATCTTTCATTTTTTCATTATATTATATTTAAAGCGTACCTGTCCAGAACTTTCCGCCGATTGGAAAAGCCATTTTGTTATTTGAGCCTTAATTTCGGTTTCAATATTTGGGTGCAACAAAGAAGAAGGTGTAATTTCTATGGAACCAGGTTCAACTTGCCCAGAAGGATTTATTATAAAGGTTATATTAACTTCTCTAGAGCCATCAATTAGTTTTTCACTTTCTGCTGAAATTTTTATTGTAGGTGGAGAAGGTTCAATTAAGATTCTAGAACCTCCGTCCATAGTTTTTATTTTTGTGCCTTTTACCAAGGATTCGCCAGTAGAAGTCTGAGTTTCCGCTGTAACATTGTAGGCTACATCTCCGCTGGAATTTGTAGAAGCAAATACGGTGCTACCTATTTTTTCTAAGGCTGAAGTTGTGGAACTAGATGTTTTTGTTAAAGCTCCTTCTTTTTGACTAGAAGAAGAAAGTTGCTTAGATGTATCTGAGGTTACCGAAGAAGCAGCATTTCCAGAAATAGAGGAAGTAGAGGTAGGATTTTTCGTCACAGTTTCACTTTGAGAAGAAACGGTGGTTATGTTTTCATCTGCGAACATGGCATCCCAGTCTACATCCGAAAGTTGGGGCTTAGATTTTTGTACCGCTGCATTTTCTGCCATTAATTCTTCCATGCTTTTTACAACTTGCTGATAATTTTTTTGCGAAGTGGCAGTTTCTGTATTTTCAGAAGTGGCGGTTTTTGCAGCCTGAGGTTTGTTAGCAACTGTAGTTTCTTTAGGCAAGGAATTTTGGCTTATAGGTTGAACTGGTGTTTCAGGAATAAAAGTTTCTTTTGCGGTTGTAGATTGAATTTCCTCTTTTGCTAAAAAATTTTCTCCTGGTTTAGAGTTTATGGTTTTTGGTGTAGATGCTAACTGAATAGATATTGTTTCATAATTATCTTCTGTGTTTTTTTTTATCGGGATAAACAAAATACAGAAGATAATTATTCCCCAAAATACAGAAGTGCAAATAAAAGCGATTTTATCTGATTCAGATTTTAGCAAATACATATTCATTTAGAATTGTTCTCCCTAGTTCTTAAATTTACAGCAGCAAATCCATTTTTGCGTAAAACATCAAATATTTTTACTATTGTTCCATTTGTTACAAGACTATCTGCTTCCAGTTGAATAGGATATTCTTTTGAAGGAATTTCCCCAGTATCAAATTCACTTAGGGCTAAATCAAGTTGTTCTATCGTAACCAGTTCTTCGTTTAGCCATAATTCACCTTCTGCAGAAGCTGTAATAATAAGGCTTGCAGTTTGACCTCCTTCTGCTGTGGAGGAATCTGGTAGGTTTACAGATATCCCTGGAAGCTGGGCAAAGGTGGTAGACACTAGAAAAAAGAGTATTAATTGAAAAACAATGTCTATCATAGGGATAAGATCAATTTGAGAAGTTCTTACACGACAGCCTTTAGTTTTCATGATTTTTGCTCCAAAAGACTGTGACCGCAAAGTTGTAACACTACAGAAGTTGCCGTTGCTTCAATGATGGCTAGGTGTCTGTTTACTCTAGAAACAAAGTAATTATGGAAAATTACCGAAGGAATTGAAATTCCCAAACCTGAAGCAGTTGTAACTAAGGCTTCCGCTATTGCCCCTGCCAACAATGCAGGGTTTCCCATAGAAGCTCCTGCTCCTAAAACGCCAAAGGCTTGTATATTTCCAGTAACAGTTCCTAAAAGTCCTAATAATGTAGAAATATTTGCTATTGTGCCTAATGGGGTAAGAAGATGTTCTAATTCGGGAGTAACTAAATCTATTTCCACAGAAACAGCTTCTTTAATATGATCTTCTGGCCAATTTCTACATTGAATCGCTTTAGCAACCACTTTTGATTCTGGAGTATCAAGATTCTTACACAAAGCTAATGCATCATCGTAACGATGTGCAGAAAGCATTGTACTTAAAGATAAAAGGAAAGTTTCGTGTTTTTTCTTGATTCCTAAGAAATAAAAAAAGCGTTCAAAAATAATAAATGTTGCAACAATAGCACAAATTCCTATGGGAATCATCAAAAGACCCCCACTCGTTAAAACTCTTAACATATTTAGCCTCCAAAAGTTTTAATACATAAACTGAACAGAGGCAGAAATATTTCCCCCCTGTTTAATATATGGTTCTATAAATATTCTATCTTTTCCTGTAACCAATTTTATTGTATCTGTTACAGTGAATAATATTTTTGTTTTTTCAGAAGGTTTAATAAATGCTGAAAAATCCAGTACTGGAACCTTGTCATTTTCTGAACCCAGATTTTCTTGAAGCTTAAGTTTTAATCCCCAGTTTTTTTCGGTAGTAAATGATAAAGAAGCTATCAAAGAAGTAGTGGGTTGCCCAGGAGTTTTGTCAATCCACTGATTGTTCCAAGCGAAGTTAGCTGTAAAAGAAGTAAAATTTACGGAAATGGAAATATCGGTAAAAAGTCGTGTTGAATCCACCTCTTTTGAATTGAATAATCCAGTTACTGAATTAAATTGTTCATCCTGTTGGGTTTGTAGTATGCCATTTTCAAAGGCGGTTTTCCTAAAATCTGCAACTAACCCTAATTCAACAAATTCTTTTATTGGAACAAATATAGCTGTTTGACCAAACCAATCTGTTTGTTCGCTGTTAGCTACAATTTGTTTTTCTGAAAATAAAGTAAATGGATTATTTTTTTCTAAAAGAAACAAATCTATGGATTTAGAGTTAAGGCCTCCAATCAAACTTAAGTTTGCATCTTGTTCTGAAAAAGGTAGCTTAAAATTTACACTAGTACTTAGAGAAAAGGGAAAAATTAAATTTGTTTGTTTCTCTTTGTCCCCATTATGCACATAAACTATTCCTATGGAAGTTTCAAAATTAAGTCTTGGAAAATTTAATGTTGCATAAAAATTTCCTTGGCTTCGATTTATCATTTCTTCTTCTGAATTAAAGAAAAAACCGCCGAGCCAGTTACCCTCTAAACTTAGTTTAAGTTTTTCCTTTTGCCAACTTAAATTTATATTGGGTTGTGTTTCAAATAAAGATAGGGCAACGTTTTCGTCTTTTACTACATTTTGTAAATTATCTCCAGCATAGCCTGCAAACCTAGAAAACCAACGGTTATCTATATTCATACTTAATTCAAATCCTTTTTCAAAGGGCAATGTCCAACCTAAACTGGCAAATACTGTTTGACGATTTATATCGTCAAAAACAACACTGTTTCCTTGAAGCCCCAGGTCTTGTTTTTTATATGACGCTGCTAAATCCAACGTGGAATTTTTTGTAATAAAGGTTTTTGTTGTTTCCATTTCAATTTCGGTATCAAAAAATCCCATGTCTTGGCTGTGTTTTCCATATCCACCAAAAGAATCGTAAATAAAGTTGACACTAAAGGGATCTTCGCCAAATTGATATAAAGAAAAATTTGTATCAAAAACGTAGGGCCAACCTAATCCAACTTCACCTTCCAGAAACACTAAAGAGGAATTTTCTTTTGATTCTTCTTGAAGTGAAATTTCATCTTTTTTCAGGTTTTCAGTATCGGAAACTTTTGGTAAAGTATCTGTATTAAGATTTTCTGGTAAAGCTCCGGAAAAATCAGGGATAGCTTCTTCTGTTATCAAAATTTCCTCTTGAGAAATAATTGTAGTTATATCGGGTAGAACCAGGGAATTTTCTTTTTCTTCTTGTGCTGTTCCATAATTTAAAGAAAATAAATTAAGGGCAACAATTCCCATTGTTATTAAAAAGTTTCTTTTTTTTATCATTATATTTCTCCTAAAAATAAACATTTTTTGTATAAAGCATTGATTATTCAATTATTTTATGGTTCTTTGAATTTTGCTCCAGCCTTTGTCCATTCAGAGTGAGGAAATAATTCTTCCATTTTTAAAACTGTTGAATTAGCATCTCCTGTCTTTTTGTTTGAAAAAAAGGTTTCTGCTGCCCGATACATTGCAATCTCTGCTTGTTCTGAATTTTGAGTTACTAATAAAGTAGCTGCTTCTAAAAATAAAGGTGCGGCTTTGTCAAAATTATCTTTTGTCCTATAATAATTCCCTAAAATCATCGCAACTTGTCCTGCAGTTTCAGTTTCTTGTGCTGCAATGGGTCGTAGAACAGTAATTAATTCTTCTGCCAAGACAAGTCCTTCTGCTTCTGTTTCAGTTGAGGCAAAATACATTTCTGCAAGGCTTAAAGCAGCTTTTCTTCCTTGTGCTGTTTTTAATTTCCCTTTGGATTCGTATTCTTCTTTTGCTAAAACAATTTTTTCTTCAATTCCACTGTTCAATAGTTCTAGTTCTTTTATTTCTTGTTCAATGCCTATTAACAAAGCTCTGTCTTGGTATTTTTCAAGGATGAGTTTTGCAGTTTTTAAAGCAGCGCCGTAATCTCCTTGTTCTCTGTAAGTTTTCTCCAATTCCTGTAATGCATTAAAAACAAAAGAACTTTTTGGAAAATTTGTAATTAAAGCATTGTAGCAAAGAATTGCTTGGTTTGGTTCACCTATTTTTTTTAGACTTTCTCCATTAAAATATAGTGCTGAATCAACAAATATTCCAGAAGGGTAGGTTTTTCTGTATTCTGAAAATCTAATGGCAGCCTTTTCATATTGGTTTGCTGAATAAAATATTTCTCCACGACGATAGCAAGCGTTTTGTACTATTTCTTCAGAATTTCCTAATTCCATTGTTTTTAAAAGAATTTCGTCGGCTCTATCATATTCACCTAAAGCCACAAGAAATTCCGAAGCTTGTAGGCGACAAGTGTTTCCAAAATCATCTTGCCGTGAAAGATAGGGGTTTAATAAATCCAAAGCAAGTTGATATTTTTTTGCATCTCCATATATTCCTGCCAGTAAAGAAATAGCTTGTTCTTTTTCAGAAACTGAAGGGGATATTTGTACTAAATCCTTGGCATTTTGAATAGCTGAATCTAACCAGTTTTCTTGTAGATTTTGTTGATGTAATTGCAAAGCACAAATTACACTGTATCTTTTTGCATTTCTTGTGTGAAGATGAAATGGATTTGTTTTTGAAAAATCATAAAAGCTCTGGTATGCTTTTAGCCACTGGTCTTGTTTGTAATAAATCAATGCTAAATAATATTCCGCATATGAGGTGTAAGAATTTGAGCCACAAGAAAGATATGTTGTAAACATTGTTTCTGCGGTTTTCCAATCCTGTCTGTTAAAAGAAGCCAGTGCGGCTAAATAAAATGAATCTACTTCTTTGCTTTTTCCAGCAGCCTTATATGCCAAAGAATAATCATTTATAGCTAGAGCCAAGGATGCAAAATTAAGATAAGATTTGCTGTCTAGCAAATTATTTTTGTCCAGTTGAACAAAAATATTTAGGGCTTCTTCTTTTTTACCTGTTCTAGATAATCCGTCTGCATACAAAATAGCTGCTTGAGGAATAAGATTTTTATTCAAAGTGATGTTTTTTTTGTTAAACACATAATTTTTCAAGATTGAAAGGGATTCTTCGGTTTTGCCCAGTTTAAAAGCTCCTGTTGCACACCAATATGCGGCTTCAGGGTAATCAAGGGCTTCTTTCCCTAAGGAAAAAGCTTTTTCCCAATCCCCTTTAAAAATTGCATAACGACATAATTGGGCTGTAAAACTAGGTTCTTCTACTAAATTTACAAAATTAGATTTATTAACCCAAGAAAATAATTGTTCATATGCTTCAATCCCACCTTGAACTAGAGAATCTTGGCTTAGAAAAGTAATTTCTGCTAGGTATCTAATATTTATTTCTTCTAAATCTAAGGCTTTTTCTTTAGAAGCTGAATTATTTATTGCTTCTTTCAAAAAATCCATAGATAAAGAAAAAGATTTTTTTGCTTCTAAGAAAGCCCCTTTGTTGAATTCTTCAATTCCTAGTCTTGTCCTAAACTCTGAAAGAATCAAGGGGCTTTCTTTAAGTCGATTTGTTGCTAGAGTTAATAATTCATCGCGGGATGAATCAGGAATTTCTTGGGATAAGTCCCAAGCTGCTTTTAAGGCAACAGAAGCAACAGTTTCTGAGCCATTGGATATTAGGTTGCGATATAAATCAAAGGCAGCATTTTTATTATTTGTTTTAGAATATGCTGAAGCTAAGAACAAAGAAATTTCTTCTTTTTCAGAGGGGGACAGTTTTTCAAACTTAATTTTACTATATGAATCTATAATTTTTTCTGGTAAGTTACATTCATTATAACTACGGAAAAGTAATAAAATAGTTTCAGGATTTTCTGTTTCATACCATAAATATTCTAGCACAGGAATACTTGATTCAGGGTTGCCACTGTAAATACAAGATTTTGCCCCAAGGAATAAACCTTCTAGATAAAGTTTTTTGTATTTTTCAGTTTTTCCATTTTTTAAAATGGTTGTTCCTTGGCTTAGGAAGTTTGCTGCTGAAAGATAATCATTTTTTTCATAGGAAATATATCCTTGCCAATACAAACCAACTCCGTACAATAGTTCTTTTTCCGAAGAATTAGATAAGTAATTCAAAGCATCATTTAACAAAGGTTGTGCTTTTTCTAATTGATTTAAATTACATAAAGCTTCACCTATGTATAATTTTACTTCTGGAATTAAAACAGAGTTAGGAAATTGTTTCAAAAATTCTGTTCCATGAAGCAAAACTCCAGGATAAAATTCTGCATTGTAAACTTCTAAAACTTTATTATATTTTTCTGTGTAAGAAAAATATACTTCGCCAGAAAAGGCTGAAAAAAGAAATATTAAAGCAAAAACTGTCAGAATTAAATTTTTTTTGTATTTAAAAATCATTTTTTCCCTTTTTTCGTTTCAACATTATTTAACATAAATTATAATATTAGTAAAATTGTGTTTTAGATAAAACATATTCAAAGACTATCATAGATTAAACCTATATGAAAACCTAGAGTTACAGCTTTTTTTTATGTAGTGTAACCATAGGAATATAAAATTTGTCTTATAATTAAGATTGTATTAGATTTTAAGTAAAATACTTGTCTTGATATTTTTTTATGCTTTTTTTTGGAGGTTTTTATGAAAAAATGGGGAAAAAAACTGCTAGCAATAGTTTCTTTGGTTTTGCTAGCCTTTGTTCTTTTTTCTTTTTCTTGTAACTCATCTAGTAGTGGGAAATCTGCAAATACAGCTTTTGCAGATACAAATCCAGCAATAGCTATTGCCGGAGATTCTTTGGCAGTGGCAGAAGCAGTACAAAATGTATTTCGTTCAGTTTCGGATGCTGTGTTACCAAGTATTGTTCAATTAGACGTGGTGGAAAAACGTACTGTTCAAACTCCTTCGTTTAATGGTTTTCCTTTTGACTTTTTCTTTGGTCCCAGTGGTGAAGGTGAAACTCGAGAATACGAACAGGCAGGTCTTGGTTCTGGTGTAATTGTTCGAAAAGATGGTAACAAATATTATGTTTTGACAAATAACCACGTAGCTGGTTCTGCTAATGAAATTTCTGTAAAACTACATGATGGCCGTGTATTCAGTGCTGATTTGGTAGGAGCAGATGACCGAAAAGATATAGCTCTAGTTGTTTTTGAGTCAGAAGAAGATAATATTTCTATTGCAACTCTTGGGGATTCTGACAAGATACACACTGGTGACATCTGTTTTGCAATGGGAACTCCTTTAGGATATTTTTCTTCTGTTACACAGGGAATTATTAGTGCCACAGGACGTTCTGGTAACGAAATCGGTAATGTAAGCGATTTTATTCAAACTGATGCTGCTATAAACCAAGGAAACTCTGGAGGAGCATTGGTAAACATTTATGGTGAAGTAATTGGAATAAACACATGGATTGCATCTCAGTCTGGTGGTTCCCAGGGATTAGGTTTTGCAATTCCGATAAACAATGTAAAAAAAGCTATTAACGATTTTATTTCTGTTGGAAAAGTTACTTACGGTTGGATGGGAGTTTCTTTGGTAGAAATCGATGCTAAGTATAAAGAGGCTTTAGGTGTTGGCGACCATGTAGGTGCCTTTGCTTCCCAAATTTTTATTGGTTCACCTGCACAAAAAGCTGGAATGATGCCTGGGGATTATGTTATTGAACTGAATGGTAAAGATGTAAAAGATGTGGACCAGTTAGTTCGCGAAGTTGGAGATTTACCGGTGGATAAAGTCGCTAACTTTGTAGTTCTGCGTGATGGAAAAGAGGTAAAACTCAGTGTTAAAATCGAAAGTAGAAAGACAGAAGTTGTATCAGATAATTCTAAATTATGGCCAGGCTTTATTGCTGTTCCTATAGACGAAACTATTCGTAAAGAATTAGAACTGGGGGATAAGGTAGAAGGTGTCGTTGTTACAAACGTTCAGCCTAAATCACCTGCGGCTATTTTGCGATTGCAAAATGGGGATGTTATTACAGCTGTAAATGATAAATCTGTAACAGATTTATCTGAATTCTATAGTGCTATGGATTTGAGTAAAAACAAAGAAATATGGTTTGATGTATATACAGAAGGACATACAATTTCTACTTCAAGATATAAGATCTAATTTTTTAGCTTGAAAAATATTAACGACTTTTATCTAATTATTTTGATTAGGTAAAAGTCGTTTTTTTTACAATAAATTTCATTGAGTTAAAAGTAACCGTCTTGTCACAAAATTCAGTTTTTTGTATAATAATTGTGTATATCTTAGGTTTATAATTTACAGTGCCTAAAGATTATTAAAAAAGTAACGAGTACCCATTTATCTTTAAGAAATTTGGCGGAGGTTGCTTCCTTGTTTTTATCTAAATCCCAAAAAATATTCACTTTTGTTATTATTTCTTTATTTTTGCTATGCAATAGTTATGCTGCTCAGAATTCACGTATTGTTAAAATTGGTTATTTAGATGGCGGTGAATTTATCAAGTATCAAACTCGTATTTATTCAGGATATTGTGTAGATTATTTGGAGGAAATAAGTAACTATACGAACTGGAAGTATGAATTTGTTCAAGATACATGGGAAAACCTGCAGGAACAACTTGGAAATGGTTTGATAGATTTTGTTTTTATGGTTCACTATGATGAAAAAATTGCTAACGAGTTTTTACTCAGTAGTATGTCTATTGGAGAAGAACTTGTTGGTGTGTATGTAAATCCAGAAGCAGACCTTTACTATGGTGATTATAAAAGATTAGATGACATGAAAGTAGGGTTAGTAAATTTTCCTGTTTATGTAGAAAAAGTAGATAGATTGGAAACTACTTACAATCTAAATGTTAAAAAACAATTTTATCAAAATGCAGCTGAAGTAAAAGAAGCTTTAAAAAATAACGAAATTGATTTTGCAATTTTAGGTAACGTTTTTAATAGCCCAAGTGATGAAATAAAACTAATTGGTCTTTTTGAATATAATCCGTATTATTGTATGACATCTAAAGAAAATAAGCCCCTAATGGACGATTTTATTTCAGCTTTGCGACGGTCGAAAATAGAAAATCCAGAATTTGAATCTTCACTTTATCGAAAGTACTATGGCAATTATACATTATCAGCTACACCTCTTTTTACAAGAGAAGAGGTAGAATTTATAGAAAGTCATCCCCCTATAAAAGTTTATTTGTATGATAATAATTTGCCCATGTCCTATCACGACAAATCAGAAATAAAAGGAGTTTATCCTAGATACCTAAATCTACTTTCAGAAAAAAGTGGTTTGAAATTTGAAATCGAATTTATTTCCCCAGAAATTTTAACTCAATATATTTTTAATTCTACTTTGAAGGACGCTATTTCTTTGCAATATGACTTAAATATTGATGTTGCAGTAGAAGATGGCAAATTGTTAAAATCTGTTCCTTTGATTAATACAAAACACCATGTTGTAAAAAGAAAAAAAGACCAAAATGAAAACCTTTCTTTTTCTGTTATAAGAAAGATGTCCTATATAACTAATTTGTTAAACGATTATGGTTATAAGGATATTAAATATTACGATACAGCTGCAGAATGTCTTGATTCTGTTATTGCAGGGGATACAACTTTAGCCATACTTGAATATCATACTTCGGATTTTCTGTTTCAAAAACCAAAATACGCGGATAAATTAGAACAAGTTGATTGGTTAGGATTACCAGTAAATATTAACTTTGTTGCTTCTCCAGAAAACCAAATGGTAATAAATATATTAGACAAAGCAATTCACCATATTTCTGTTATGGAATTAGATAGTCTTGTGTCTCAGGAATTATTGCATAACCCGTATCATATGTCATTTGCAGACGTTTTTTATATGTATAGGGTTCCTATTGTTGGAATTCTGCTTATTATCATTGCTTTTTCTGTCGCTCTTTATATTTTACTAAAATTTGTTTCCTCTACAAAGAAAAAAGAAACAGAACTTTCCAATTTGCGAGAGCAAGTTCAACAGGATGAATTAACAAGATGCTATAGCAGAAATTATTTTTATAAAAAAGCAGAAGAATTAATTAAACAAACAGACAAAAAAATGTGTATTGTTTTTTTGGATATTACAAACTTTAAAATTGTAAATGATTTGTACGGAATGAAAAGTGGTGACAAATTATTGTGCTATATAGCTCGAAAGATTGAAACCTTGTGTAAAGGTCGTAAATTTGCTTTATCACGTTTTTCCGATGATCACTTTTTCTTGTGTATTTCTCAGGACGATTTTGAAGCGATAAAATTCCCTAGCGTTTTCGTGAATTTCCTTAAAGAAATGGAAATAAAGGTAAAGTATGGAGTTTATGTTATTAACGAAGATATTCCTGTAAATGTAATGTGCGATAGAGCAAGTTTGCCTTTGCATTCAAAGAAAAATGATGTTGGTGAATATATTCATTTTTATAGTGAAGATGACAGACAAAAAATTCTTCACAAACATGATATCGAAAACAATATGGAAAAGGCTTTAGAAAACAAAGAATTTTGTATTTATATTCAGCCTAAGTTCGATGTTTCTTCCGAAAAAATTGTGGGTGGTGAAGCTCTAGTTCGTTGGGTTAAGCCACATAACAGAATGGTTTCTCCTGGAGAATTTATCGACATTTTTGAAAAAAATGGTTTTATTATTAAACTTGATTATTATGTTTGGGAAGAAACTTGTAAATTTCTAAAGCATTGTAAAGACAAAGCATTGCCTTGTCCTCCTATTTCTATCAATGTGTCCAGGGCTCATTTTTATGGCAAAGAATTGTTGGAAAAATTACAATACTTAATAAAAAAATACGAACTAAATCCTGCTGATTTGGAATTGGAAATTACAGAAAGCATTTGTTCTGAAAGTTACGAAATAATTAACGAAAAGGCAGAAGAACTTCAAGCTGCAGGATTTAAGGTAGCCATGGATGATTTTGGAAGTGGGTATTCTTCCTTAAGTGCTTTGCATCGTTTGCCATTAGATATAATCAAAATGGATATGAGATTTATGGATGGTAAAGGCGATCAAACAAAATCTCGTAGCATAATGCAATCTCTTTTGGAATTGGCACAAAAACTAAATCTTTTTGTGGTAGTAGAAGGTGTAGAAACTGCTGACCAAGTAAACTTTTTGCGTAACACTGGTAGCTGCTGTGTTCAAGGATATTATTATTCTAAACCAGTGCCAAGTGATATATTTGAAGTAATGCTAGGAGAAAACCTTTAGTTTCTTTGGTGTCGAAATATTTTAGGGTGTAGTTTTTTTCTTTTTTGTTAATTTTTTGCATATTTTGCAACTCTTGATACTTTTGTGAAAATAATGTAGTATGTCGCAAAGTAAAGTTTGGTGGGACAAAAAGTTAAACTAACTTTGTTTATAATAAACGTACATCTTGTATATCAAAATCCTTTCTTTTTTTAATCGGATTTTTTGTTCAGGCTTAATTGTACGCAAAGGATTATTTTTTTATGGAAGAAATCATTTCATTCGAGGATTTGGGACTGGACGAAGTTTCTTTGGTTGCAGTTAAAAATAAGGGATTTGAAAAACCCTCCCCAATTCAAGTGCTGGCAATTCCTAGATTGTTGGATGGTGATGCCAATGTTATAGCAAAAGCTCGGACAGGAACAGGCAAAACAGCAGCTTTCGGTTTACCTTTGTCACAAAAAATCCGAGAAAATTCAGATAAAATCAGAGCTTTGGTTTTAGCACCTACTAGGGAATTAGCCTTACAAGTTTGCAAAGAAATAGATTCCTTACATTCAGGAAAATATCCAAGATGTACAGCTGTTTATGGTGGCCAAGGGTATGGAGAACAACTTAAAACTTTAAAACGTGGTGTTGAAATTGTTGTAGGAACTCCAGGTCGTGTTCAAGACCATTTGGAACGAGGCACATTAGATATTTCTCAAATTGATTATTTTATTCTTGATGAAGCTGACGAAATGTTAGACATGGGCTTTATCGAAGATATTGAATCTATATTTGCTCAAGCAAACCCTAATTGTCGTATTTTACTTTTTTCAGCAACAATGCCTCAGCCTATTTTAAAAATAGCTGCTCAGTTTATGGGAGAATACGAAATTGTAGAAGAAGAAGCAACTCCCGAAACTCCAGTGCTTACGGAACAAAAATACGTTATGGTTCGAGAAAAAGATAAACTGGAAGTTGTGGTACGTTTTATTGATATTTCCCCAGATTTTTATGGTTTAATTTTTACTCAAACAAAGGCTGATGCAGATTTATTAACAAAGCAGCTTGATGAACGAGGTTACGAAGTTGCAGCACTTCATGGGGATATTTCTCAGGTACAACGTGAAAAAATTTTGTATAGATTTAGAATTAAAAAAACACGTATTCTTGTGGCAACAGATGTTGCAGCAAGAGGCATAGATATTGAAGGTTTAACGCACGTAATAAATTATTCACTCCCATTTGATAGAACCACATATATTCACAGAATTGGACGAACAGGACGAGCTGGTGCCAAGGGCGTAGCTATTACCCTAGTTAGACCAGAAGAAAGACGTAAACTTGAACTTTTGAAAATTGGCATTAAAAAGGGTGTAAAAGGTTCACTTTCAGAAGTAAAGATTCCTTCTGTAGAAGAAGTGCTAGATGTTAAACGACATTGGCTTTTTGCTGATATGAAAGGTTCCCTTGATTCAACAGCATTGTACTTGGAAGAAAAAGAAAATTCTGACAAGGATATTTTTCTTCGACTAGCAGACGAACTTTGTGGTGAAAAAGAGCCACAAGAAGTTCTTGCTTCTGTTTTAAAGACATTTTACGGTAAACAGTTAGACGCTTCTCGTTACAATCATATTGCACCTATTGTGTCTAAGACTTCAGGTGGCAGTGGAAAGTTTAGTCGCGATATTGAGAATGCAACGGGTACTTTGTTAGACAGTAATCAAATCCGAATCTATGTTCAACTGGGGCGCAGAGACGGATTCAGGGCAAAAGAAGTTGCCCTATTTTTTAGCGATTTGCTAAATATTCCACAGCGCCAAGTTGATAAAATATCTGTTTCTGATAGTTTTTCTTTGGTAAACCTTCCAAAAGAAGCTGCTATTCGTGCATTGGAACTTTCTAGAAAAAATAGTGATGTTCCCCATATGCATTTAGATGTTAAGGCAAAGAAACCTAGTGGAAGTGGTAGAAGAGGCGAAGGTAGATTTTCAGAAACATTTTCATCAGAAGAAAAATCAAATAGGAGACGAGGTAAAACTTCTTTAAGGAAAATAAGCTCAGAAGGTTTTTCCGACCGTCGTAGATTCGGTTCTGTGGAGCGATCAAAAAGCAAAGGTTCTGTTCGTGGAGGGGATGCAGCCCTTTACAAAAGAAAACAACCTTAATTTAGATAAAAGCACTTTATACTATTTTTTCTTCTAATTTTTTGTCCTAGGTGTAATGGGTTAAATTTATTAATTTTTCTAGTCACATTATGTCTTTGATATTATGATGACATTATTATTTTTTTATGCTATTATTCAATAATCATAAATATGTCAACTTTGTTTTGGAGAACCTATTATGAATGTTGTTGTAATTGGAGCCCAATGGGGCGATGAAGGAAAAGGTAAAATTGTAGATTATCTTGCACAAGATGCAAAATACGTAGTTCGTTTTGCCGGTGGTGCAAATGCAGGACATACAATAGTTGTTGATGAAAAAAAATATGCACTTCATCAAGTTCCATCTGGAATTTTATATCCAGAAAAAACAGTTTTTCTTGGTTCCGGAATGGTTATAGACCCAGAAGCTTTGTTTAACGAATTACAGATGCTAAAAGATAATGGTATTAATTGGGAAGGTCGTGTTTTTATTTCAGACAGAGCTCATATAGTACTTCCTAGTTATAGAGAATTAGATAAGCAGCGAGACGCTGCTCGAAAACGTCCTATCGGAACAACAGGACGAGGAATCGGTATAACCTATTCTCAAAAATCAGAAAGAGATGGAATTCGCTTAGCAGACCTATCTTGGCAAGAAAAAATGGAAGATTTGGACATAAAGGATAAAGAATTTCTTGCTCCTTATATCGATCGTCTTTTAGCCATGAAAGTTGATATTGCCTCAAAAATGTGGGAAATTAGAAAGGAAAATATTCTTTTTGAAGGGGCTCAAGGAGCAATGTTGGATTTAGATAGTGGAACCTATCCCTATGTTAGTTCTGGTGCATCTTGTGCAGCCGGTGCTGCCAGCGGTTCTGGAATTGGACCTAGAGCTATAGATAAGATTTATGGTGTGTTTAAAGCATATCAAACTAGGGTAGGGAATGGTCCTATGCCAACGGAGTTTAACGAAGAAACTGAAAGTGAACTTTGCAACTTTGTTCGTACCACCGGAAATGAATATGGAGTTACTACAGGACGTCCAAGACGATGTGGTTACCTTGATTTAGTTGCATTACGTTATGCTTGTCGTGTTAATTCTATCGATCAGCTTGTATTAACCCACCTTGATATTTACGATCAATTAGATCAAGTGGAAGTTTGTGTTGCCTATGATATAAACGGTAAAATTGTAACAGATTTTCCTGCCTCTGTGCCAGACATGAATGCAGCTAAACCTATATTAGAAAAGTTTTCTGGTTGGAAGCAACCAATAACTGAATGTACCAGTTATAAAGACTTACCAAAAGCAGCAAAAGATTATGTGGAATTTATCGAAGCTTTTACAGATACTCCTGTAGGAATTGTATCTGTGGGGGCAGATAGAAAACAAACCTTCTTCCGCAGTGAAGTTTGGAAGTAAGCAAATCAAGTGCAAGGTTCTTTTATGACCTTGCACTTTTTTTTATGAAGAAATTTATTTTTTGAAGAATTTATTAAAAAGTTTTTTTATTTTGCGTAAAATTTTATAGATTGTTGGATAAAAAATAGAAATATATTCTTTTTTTGAAATGAATTGCTTTGCATATTTTTTATCACGGCTTTGCTTAGAAATAAAAAAGTGTGATCGTTTTATTTTGCATTCAATGTCTTCATGATATTTAAATTCTGAGAATTCATCAAATTTAGTTAATGCCTGAATTAATTTTTTTTCGTCATTAATTCTTTTTTCAGGATGAGCAAGAACAAAAGAATTATATCCTCCAGAAAAAAGACGATATTTGGACATGATTTTATCAATAAAAAAACCTTTTCCTTTACATAATGCAAATAATTGAACTGGCATATCACCGTAAGGAAATGTTCCAAATTTTTCGTTATCTTTATTGGCAAAATCAATTAATATTTCTTTTCTAATAAAAAAAGAACTTGTATGAAAAGTCCAATGTCCATTTTTAAATTCTTCTGTTGTAAAATCTTTAAGATTTACAAATCCTTCTGTAATACTTTTGTCTAATGGAATAGTATGTTTATCAACCTGTCCTTCAAAGGTTTGAACTCTACAATAACAAATAGTTGCTTCTGGATTTGCTTCAAGTACATCCACTTGCATCTGAAGTTTATTTTCATCAATCCAATAATCATCACCTTCACAAAAGGCTATGTATTTACCTTTTGCACGAGGGTATTGATATGTCGCTGCAATTTTTATTCCTTTTGACCATTGATTTTCTGTTTGATAAATAGGCTTAATAATTTTTGGATACTTTTTTTCATATTCTTTAATGATAGCAGCTGTATTATCAGTAGATGCATCATCATGAATAAGTAATTCAAATGCAAAATTTGTTTTTTGCATTAAAATACCTTCAATACATTGAGCAATATATTTTTCATGATTATATGTTAATGTATTAATTGAAACTAAAATATTTTCATCTTTCCAATTTTTTGTAATTTCGTCTTCTGTCAAATTAATCATTACAGTTTCCTTTATTTCTTTGAACTTAATGCAACTTCACCCTTTATATACATTTTTATCAGTCCAATTATAACAGAAATTGTAGAAATATAAATTAATACTGGAATGATTTTTTTATAAATAACAAAACAAATACTTTGTGCTAATTCCCCACCATTTATAAGTGCAACTAAATAACCAATAAATGTTAGACTCCCAACAAAGAGACTTATAAAAATTCCCCAACCAAATATAAATTGTAGTACATTACATATTTTCTCTTTCATAATTAATTCCTTTTACAAACCTAAAATAGGAAGAAGTTCTAATAATACAATAACTTCTAATATATATTGAGTTGCAACCCACCATAAGTCATTTTTTACGGTTTTTCCAAAATCAGATTCAGCAATAGACATTCCAGCATACATTCCCAGTGCAAGGGGGGGGGTAATTCCACACATTACACCACAAATACAAGGTAACATTGCAGCAACTAATAACGGATTTATTCCAACAGATGCAAACAATGAAATAAATACAGAACCAAACATTACTACCAGAGAAGATCCTGGAATTACCATTCCCAAAAAACAAGTGAATAAAGGAATAACAAATGCTAATCCAACTTTTCCCATATTTAAAGCAGTAATTCCCATTTTTAAACCTTCTGCTACATTTAAATCCTTAAACAAAGAACCAAGCATATATCCAAAAAGACAAGTTCCAATCGCTGGGGATATGCTTTTTATTTTTTCGCCAAAGAGCTTTGCAATTTGATTAGGTGATACATCTTTTTTATTTTTTGCGACTAAGACAGTGTAAAATGCAGCAATTCCTGCTACAAAGAAAAGCATAGAACTTGAAAAATATTTTGCTCCAGAAGCTCCCAATCTTTGAGTAAATAAAGTTTCTTTAAAAATAAAATCAAAAACAAAAGGAAGTAAAATTATTATTGGTAATAATAATCCTTGCCAACTTGTCTTTAAAGTATCTTTTAAATCTGGTAAATCTTCTTTAGCAATAGGTTTTACTTTATAATATTTACAAAAAGCAAAAACCATAATCATTTTTAATAAAATAAACCATAAGGAACATCCCCAACAAACAAGCCAAAATTTTCCTATAGTTAAATTTTCTGTTGGATAAAGTGCTAAATAAGCACCAAGAGCCGCTACAATATTAGAAGAAGGTGGAATCATATTTCCTAAATAACTAGCATTACTTTCAATATTTGCCGCTAATTCGGGTGGGAAACCTGATTTTTTCATAGCAGGAATTGTAATAACGCCTGTTGTCATTACATTGCCAGGTCCACTACCAGAAAGTGACCCCATAAAAGCAGATGCAATAACCGAAACATAGCCTGCACCACCAGGGATTTTTCTCATTAAACATAGAATAATAGATACTGTTGAATCAATAATTTTTGTTTTATCTAATAAGATAGACATAGCAACAAAAACAACCATAGAATACAAAAGAGAAGTTCCCATTCCTTCATTTATGTATTCTAAAACAGAAGACCATTTATTTGTTATGGCAACAAGAAGTATAAAACTTACAAAAACAGATTCATATACAGGTCGTTTTAATAAAATGAACCATACACAAATAACTGCTAACATTATTCCTAAATAAAGAAAAGCACTTTGCAAATTAAAACACCTCTAAAATAATGATTAAATGAATTATCTCTTTAAAATAATTTTTTTTCAACAAACTGTTAGTTTAGATATTTTAAGAAAAAAACCTATTTTTAAGGATTTCTGCTAAATCACACACTTGTTGATTATGGTATTCTTGATAAAATTTTACAAAATTTGAAGCATCGTTTAATTGTTTATAATTCTTTATAGGTAAAAAAATGGTACCTCTACTTAAATATTTTTTAATACAATTTTTCAATAAAAAATCAATAGTTTGATCTTTAGCATTCTTGAAAAAACTGTCCCATTTATTCTCAGAAATAAAGTATAATGGAGTATCTATACTATCATTTAAATAAATTTGTATTATTCCATCTTGTAGGGACATAAAACTTTGAAAATTTCTTGTAAGTGAAGCACCAAAAAGAAAAAAACTATCTGATATTAATAAAGTATTTGATCCTTTTATAAATTTTTCATTTTCTATAATACAGTGTGTTATATCTTCTTTATCATACAAATACACATTCAGATTTATCTCCACCATAGATAATTCTTCTTCAATATATTTACTACACTTATTGTTTTTTGGCATAATCATCAATATATCTGTTATTCCAACAAGTAAGAAATTACTTAACAAATAGTAAACCAATGGTTTATCGTAGATTAATGTATCCAAAGGAAAAGAAGATTCGGGAATATATAGAATACCCTTCCATTTGTGTGAATAAATATCTGCAACACCAGAAAGTAAAGCTTCTATATCTGCATCTAATAACACTGACAATTTAGGTAATAAGGATATATCTGGACAAGAAATACCTCTCTCCCATTTTGATATAGCCTTATCAGTAATTCCTAACACTTCAGCTAATGACTGTTGAGTATAGCCAGCTTTTTTTCGTAATTCAGCAATTATCTTTCCAGTATCAAATGGAGTCTGCATAATAATTATAATTGATTTATTAATAAATCAATTTCTTTTTTTACCCCTTTTCCTGTTGGTATTTGAGACACAAATTGACCTCTAGGATTACCTTCAATCATAACCCATTTTGCCTTTTCGCCATCCTCAATAAATGCCATGTCCCACCCTGTATAACGATTTTCAGGAATTACTTGTGCCATTTCCTTTACTTTAGATTTTAATTCATTCCAAAAAGGAACTTTAAACCCAATAATACACTGAAGAGAATCCGGATGATAAATATACTTATTCCCTTTTTCATCTTTTGCACAAGTTATAACCCCTGTTTCTATATCCACATTGGCAATAATTCCCCCCAAAAAGGCATTATCTACACATGATCCTTTTCTTCCAAATCTAGCAAAAGCAAAAGGCCAAACAACATCTTCATCAAGCCTTATTGTTACAATTCTTACAGTATTAAGAGAACTTTCATTAAACTTCGAAAATTCTGGATGATTTTTTAGTAATTCTTCTACAATAATTCCATCTGGAAACTTATTTAACAATTTTTCTAGTTTTAAATCCGCAAAATTCATTATCTGAACACCTTGACCACCAGAAGAATTAATGGGTTTTACAATTATCCTTTCGTTGTTATTAAAAGTATCAACTAATTTTTTTTCATCTTCTAAAGAATATATCCCACATACTTTTCTGCAATAATAATCTTTGAAAATTTCATATGTTTTCAGCTTATCATTAAACAAATCGAGATTATCATATCCGTTGAATTTTGCATAATAATCCCATCTTATTTTATCAGTAATATACTCTAGTCTTCCATGAACATTTTTGTTATAAAAATCATATAGAAAATATTCATCAAACATGCACCCAAAACGATGTAGCGAGTACACCATATCTACAACATATTTTTTGTATAGTTTCTTATTTTCTAAAACAGATTTATCTTTAAAGGTTTCAATCGCCTTTGCAATAAATTTTAAACCTTTATTATAATATTCTTTATCAAAAATTCGGTAAAAAATTACATATATTCTTTTCCAAAAATAATTTAAATCTGCTTTTTTTGCTAAAAACCTTTCAATGGGACTATCAATTTTCCAACCTGCAATACCATCTTTTGATTCAATTTTTTTCATACAACTTCTACCTTAGCAATCCCAAGCATCTTTTATCATTTCAAGTGTCCTATCAAACTCTAATTTTTCAAGTTGCATATCATTACCATCTTCATCAAAAACTTTTACAGTGTCACTGATTTTACATAATGTTTCTGCAAATTTTTCCTTCGTTTCATCCATAACATGAATTCTAAAAATTACACGATCTAATGAACTAGTTGATGGAATTACATCCCCTATAAACTTAAATTGTACGTTTTGTAGAACTTGAGGCATAGTATTTATTTCGTCGATACCTTCAATTTTTGAAATCTTTCCTGTCTTTAAGGGGATATAATAATTACAACAATATTTGCTAAAAATATTATTGTCTTGTTTTTTCACATCATAAAGAGACATCTTACCAGTTACTGCAAATTCAATTAATAATTCCAAAGAACTAATACCATTTAACTCTTTTGAAAAAACATAAAATTGCTCACCTCCTGGTCTTAAACCAGATTCATGAAAATAGAGCTTCCCATCTTCTTCAAAACCTTGAAACATGATGTTCCCAAATTTAATCCCAGAATTTTGAATCATTTTTATTACTTGTTTTTCCTGGTTTTTCTTATACGTATCAATAAATTTTGGTGAAAAGAAATGAAATAAACAAGATGCAGCTTTTCCTTCTTCGTTTTTTGTTTTATATTTTAAAAAAGATGCGGACAAACTACAAAATCCATCTTGCACTGTATAATGAATAAAAATTTCATTTTCACTTTCCATATATCTTTCACATACAATATTCTTTGTTTTTGATTCTTTATACAAAGCTTTATAATGTTCTATGAGTTGACTTTCATTTTCACATCGTAAAATACCACGCCCACCACTTCCATCTGCAGGTTTTACCATAACAGGATATTTTATTTTATCTAAATCTTCGCGATTAAAATTTATATCGATTTTATATTTATTTGGTGTTAACACTCCATTTTTTAAGCAAAGTTCTTTGAATTTATTTTTATCATTTGAAAAAATATCAAACTGTTCTATTGTTCCACAACAAGGAAGATTTGCTTTTTTACATATTTCAGCATAAAACGGTAGATGTGAATCTGTCCAGCCTACAAAAACTCCGTCTATATTATAATCTTTAATTATTTTTAACATTGCATCTATGTTAGAAATATCAACATCTATTGCAACATCTGCAACTTGTTTTGAAGGAGAGTCTTCTTTTTTATAAAAATTTGCTACGACTACTCTTAATCCCATTTCTTTGGCTTTTTTTACTGCACAAGCTGCAAGTGCAGTTCGATCCATCACTAATAAAGTCTTTCCCTTTAAATTTTCATACATATTATGCCTCTATATCATTAATTATAGCATTTATTTTTTCGACAAGATATTTCATATCCGAAAGTTCATATCTTTGATCACAAGGAATAGGCAATATATCTTGTGCATATTGTTTCTCAAACCCCAAATCCATTTCTAAAACATTTGGCCATAACGTAGGTATATAAATACGATGACTTGCAAGTTGATTTCTTAGTTTACTTCCATCTCGCCATAAAAAAGGATAACAATAAGGTCCTTTTGGACATTTTAATTGTAAAAAATTTTTCTTTGATAACGCTCTATCTAAAAATTTGAAATTCTGCTCACGTATTTTTCTTACAGATTTATAATCAATATTTTTTAACAAATTATGCGTTATTTTTGACATTGATTTTAACTCTAAATCATAAAAACTTTCGTCATTTTTCTGAAATAGGCCATAATAATCAGATGCTGTCGTTTCAAACCTTCCAAGAATATGACTCATTCTATTCGATGATACATCTTGCTCTAATGATTTTTTTAACAAGGTTTCTGTAGATAAATAACTTCCATCTGGAACACCAAAAAATTTTCTACAGGAATATATTGTATCTATTCCTTTTACTGGTTTTTGAAAAAAAGCTTGTACATTATCAAATATTACATTTTTATATTCAACCTTATATTTTAATAACTCAGAATTAGAAATTTGCCCAAAATAATTTACAATATAGATATATTCTGATTTTTTTAGTTTCTTTGAAAAAATTGGCTTAAATGATTTATCTATATGATAATATTCAAATTCATATTTATATTTTTTACATATTTCTGATACAGTATCACACAAATAATATGGTATATATATCTTTTCTATTTTTCTTGCCTTGAGAACATATAAAAGAGCATTTCTTCCTGTATTCAAAGCAACCAATTTTGGATAATATTCATTACGAGTAGATTCTTCTAATCCGAAATATCCACCTATTTCTTTCACTCTACAATAACCTCAAACCATCTCTTTTGTTCATTTAAAACAATTTCCAATTCTTCTTCGGAGTCAAATTTTAGAACCAATGTTCCAATTGCATTATTTGCACCATTAAAAGCTTCAACATCATCCCCTTTTTGTACCCATAAATCAATTTGAAACACGTTCTTTTTCTTAAAATCCTCAGCTATTTTTAATTCTACAAACTTTCCACTATTATCAGCATGAAGGATAACTTCTGCCCAATGGCCATTTAGCTCTTGTGGAGATATTTCAACAGAATCACCAACAGCTGCTCTTACTGCGGCTGTTACAAAATCAACTCCTGTTGAATAACATATCATTTCACTAAGTCTATTTCCTCCACCCCTGGGTGATACCTCCATAATATACGGTTTTCCATCTTTTCCTATTCGCGTTTCAATATTATACACAGTAGTATTCATTTTTAACAACGAAACAAGTCTCTGTAACTCAAATTGCAATTCTTGTTGTTGAGATTTTGAATAAGTACATGGCCAACTATATGCAGATGGAGTATATGGATTCGCAGCAGTTTTATCAAATCTTTGAGCTGAAAAAGTAATAAATTTCATTTCACCGTTCACTGAAAAACTATCCGAATCTGAAGCACATCCTTCCTGTTCAATAAAATCCTCAATAATTATATTTCCTTTTATTGAATTATTAAACGCATAATCTAAAGCCTTATCTAATTCTTCAAAAGAATCAACTCTACTGACACCTTTACTTCCAGCAGAATCAGTTGGTTTTACAATTATGGGATAAGTAAATGAATTAGAGTCTTTATAAACATCTTTTTTTGAGTTATATCCCTTAGCCTTAGGAACATTGAACCCATTTTCTGTCAAAAAAGCCCTAAATTTATCTTTATTTTGTAATATTTCAACTGATTCATAAGGTCCAAAAGCAGGTAAATTCATTTCTTCCTGTACGTAAGCAGCAGTAATTACACCAGGATCTACCGCAAATGAAATAATACCATCTATATTTCTTTTTTTTGCCTCTTGTAACACAGCATTTCTGTCTATAATACTTACATTCACGTATTCATCTGAATATTTATGAGCAATATTATTTGGTAAATAATCTGCGGTTATAACATAATAACCTTGTTTATGAGCTGCTTCAATAACAGGTATTAAATATCGCAATCCACCTAAAAGCATTATTTTTTTCATACATTAGTTTTCACAACCTAAATAATTATTTTATACCAATGTCTCATAATGAGCCATTTCCTTTTCATATTCATCAGCTAAATAATCAGGTCCATTCCACCAAAAGTTTAATTCATCATCAAAAAGCATATCCGCAGTTTTTGATTGAATAAATTTATCAAATGCCTGAAGTTTTGAAATATTATGTCTTTTAGCAATTTCAGAGGCCGTCATTGCAGCCAAAAGTTCCATAGTATATTCATATTTATTAACTTTCATCAATAATAGCCTCCTTTGCCTCTATAAATGACAACAACTGTAATGACTTTTCAGATTTAAAACAAATTTGATCAGATAGTTTGTTTGGTAGCAAAAGTCTTATAGCTGTTTCGTCTGCTAAATCAGAACCGACTTCACCATATAAACCATTTATATATGTTGTAAGCACTTGATTTGTTGTATCATTAGCAATTTTTCCAGCAATTATGTCGAATTTATTCCAAGCATTTTGACTTTTACTAAATAAATCACGCTTTCTATGCTCGGCCACACAATGAAGCCAATCTCTATTTGCATCAGCAAAGGCAAAAATAGAAACATCTTTTATATTATTTTTAAATTCATATACAGAAATATATCCAATTGAATTGTTTGATATGGTAATTCCATTTTTAATTGCTTTTTTTATAGAAGTTTTTACAAATCGACATGCTTGTTCATAATTTGTTGTTACATAAAAGCCTTTTCCAAAATCTTTTCCTTCAGAACATAGAGTTAAATCAATTTTTTCAACTGCAATATAACTTGCATGATACAATTTTATATTATCTTGCAAAATCATAATTCAACTCCATTATTTTTTAGGTATTTATTGATGTCATTAAAATTTTCTTCATCACCTTGAATATGAAAAAACTCATAACATGTTTCAATATAATCATATATTTTATATTTATTAAATATTTCACTACATTTTTTTGAATCAACGTTCCATTTTGTTTGTGCCAACCTAAACAAACGTACTTGTAAGAAAAATAAATCATCTTGTTGATTCAATTTTGTGTTTGACATAAATTACTTTTTCTCATACTTTGTAACATCAACAGGTTCTAATATCATCTTTAAGGATGCTATTACGGATGGATTTTCTGTGTTTGTATATGAAATTTGATATTTTTTTGTTAAAGGTGTAATAAATTCATCAGCCCAAGAAGGTGCTAGAACTTTTACATTTTTAAAATCAAGAATAATTTCTTTTTCTTTTATTTCAGAAAATAAATATGCTTCTGCTTTTAATAAATCTTCTCTTCCAGAACTTCGAGACATAAGCATTTCGCCAAAATTTGCCATATCTAGTATCATTTTACTTCCTTTTCAAAATACAAAAACATCCATTATAATTCTGCATTGCATTTCCAAAACTATAACCACTTTTGTCTATTATACAATAAGCATCTCCACTTTGAAAATACATATTCCATTGATTTTCTACAACCGAATTTAATACAAATTTTAATCCATTTCCTCTTTGTTCAGGAGCTCGCCCTGAAATAATTTGAGTAAAAGCAATCTTTAGAGCTTCAAAGTCAGATTTTATATTTTTCTTTACTTTTGATAAAGAATTCTTAATACCACATCCAAAATCAAACATTAATATAGTGTTCAAATCATATTCAAAATCACAGTATAAACCTTTTTTTTCAGATGATGAAAAAGAAAAATTATGATCAAATGTATTAAAGCCTATTTCCCCGATAACAGCTCCTAAAAGCATTATTTTTTTCATACATTAACTTTTCACAACCTCAATAATTCTTTCCACATCTTCATCTGTTAAATCTGCGTACATTGGTAAACAAATTACACTATCTGCTAATTTATGTGCTACAGGAAGATTTTCTTTACTAGAAGATTCCAAACCTTTATAAGTTGCAAATTCACTAATTAAAGGATAAAAATATCTTCTTCCTAAAATATTATTTTCTTTTAATTTTGCATAAAGTGCATCACGACTCATTCCATACTTTTCTTCATCAATAAAAATAGGAAAATATGAATAATTGTGTTTTACGCCTTCAATGTCTTCTAAATAACGAATTCCTTCTACATCTTTTAAAGCTTTTTTATATTTTTGTGCAATATTTTTGCGATTTTCTATTGCTTTATCAACTTGTTTTAAATTCAAAATTCCATAAGCACTACGAATTTCATCCATTTTGGAATTTATTCCAGGAGCAATTACTTCTGTTTCTCCTGCAAACCCAAAGTTTTTAAGATAATCAATTCGTTTTTTTGTTGCTTCATCATGGCAAATCAAAGCTCCACCTTCAACAGTGTTATAAACCTTAGTTGCATGAAAACTTAATGTAGACATATCCCCAGCTTCTAAGATTGATTTTCCGTCTTGCCAAACGCCAAAGGCATGAGCTGCATCATAAATAACTTTTAATCCATATTTATCTGCAATTTCTTTAATTCGTTTTGTATCACAAGGTGTTCCATAAACATGAACAGGCATAATTGCTGTAGTTTTTGGAGTAATGGCAGCTTCAATTTTATCTGGGTCAATGTTGCCTGTTTTTTCATCAACATCAACAAACACAGGTTTTATCCCATTCCACCACAAAGAGTGAGTTGTTGCAACAAAACTATATGGAGTTGTAATTACTTCTCCAGTAATTCTTAAAGCCTGTAGAGCTGTAATCAAAGGTAAAGTTCCATTTGTAAAAAGACTGATATAAGGAACACCTAAATATTCAGCAAGAGCTTTTTCTAATTCTTTATGATAATATCCATTATTTGTAAGCCACTTTCTTTCCCAAATATCTTCAAGCATTTTTTCAAATTCTTTTAAATCTGGCAAAAGCGGAGATGTTACAGTTATTGTTTTTTTATTTTCACTCATTTTTTTGATTCCTTTTTTATTTTGAAATTTTTAATTGTGTCCAATAAATACCTGTAACTTTCGATTTTAAAGATTTTTGAAAATGCTACGTAAATTATTATCCCAAGAATAATTTGAATTAAGAGGATGAAAATTGGAGATAAAGCAATATATTTTATTGGATATACAAGACAGCCCATCAATACTGAAAATATAAATGAAGGAAATAAATCTTTCCACTGTTCAAAATATGAATATTCCATAAGTTTTTTGTTTGGGAAGGCATTTATAAATGTAGAAATAAATCCACTGGCAACTTGACCTATTGCCATGGCATAGATTCCCAAGGGCAAAGTTATTACTATATTCAATATAGTTATACACTTTTTTATTATTTCTAATTTTAAGAAAATATCGCTTCTGCCTAGGGCATTGATTCCTGTTAAATTTGCGGTGTGAATTGGATATAAGGCGTAGCTAACACAAGCTAATTGTAAAAAAGGAACACAGGGTAACCAGGCGTCTGTTAATAGTACTTTTATTAATGGTTCAGCCACTGCAGCTAATCCAAACATACATGGCATTAAAACAAAGGCACTTGTACTTATGGATCTTCGAGTTATTTTTTTTACTTCTTTTACGTTGTCGTTATTTGCCGAAAGGGTAGGAAGCATTACACTTTGAATTGAACCATCTAAATTTGTAGCGATAATCTGTGGAAATTGGTGTCCTCTGTTAAAATATCCTAAGGCTGCACTGTCGTATATTCTTCCAACAATTAAATTATAGATATTTCTAAAGACTGTATCCAATAGGCTAGAAATTAAGAGTTTGCAACCAAAACTAAACAAGGATTTTAATCGCTTTAAGGAAAAAATCAATTTTGGTCGCCACTTTACAGTAAACCAATTAATTACACAGGCTTCAATTCCATAGGTTAATTGTTGGGTTACTAAAGCCCAGGCTCCTTTACCTTTTAGGGCTAAAATTAAGCCAAATGTTCCACTGATAATAATGGCTCCCATGTTGCTAAAAAAGAAACGCTTAAATTGCATATTTTTAGAAACATAGGCTGCTTGTACGCTATTTACAGCTCCAAAAAAAAGTGTAATGGAAAGAACTCTTAGTAATGGTGATAATTTATCTTGCTTAAAAAATATTGTAATAAGGGGGGACGTAAAATAGAGTAGAGTGTAAAGTAAAGCTGCAACAAAAAGGCTAAAGTAAAATACTGAAGAAAAATCTATTTCGTCAGCCTCTTTTTTTTGGATAAGTGCTGTGTTAAAACCACTTTGAATAAAAACATTAGCTATTTGGATAAAAACTAACAGCAAGGCTAATAGACCATAATCTGCTGGTGCAATCAATCTGGCTAAAATAATGGAAAGTACAAACTGAACTCCTTGTACACCACATCGTTCCATGAATTTCCAGATTAGAGATTTAATAACTGTATTTTTAGAAACGTCTATTGCCATTGATCCAAAACTCCTGCTAAAATTCAAGCTTTTAAGCCACTAATAATGAATATTTATAAATAAGTGATATGGAGATACGGCTTTATTTGTTGGCTTGATTACACATCCTGTTTTAGAATAACTTTTCCTAATTTGATGTAAAAAATCATTCGCAATCGTAATTAATTAGGGTCCGAACAGGAGTAGGTTCCAAGGCTTCTTTATAGTTTAAAAAAGGTAACCCAACAACACCAAGAAATTCTACAACGGTGGCACCAGCTTGTTCAAAAATTGTTTTTGCAGCTTTTAGAGTTCCACCTGTAGCGATTAAGTCATCTATTACAACTACACGCTGACCTTGCTTTATGTCGTCAATGTGGGCTTCGATTTCTGCTATTCCATATTCCAAAGAATATTTACATGAATAGGTTTTCCCTGGTAATTTCCCTTTCTTTCTAATTAGAATTAAAGGTAACTGAAGTCTTGCAGCAAGAGGAGCTGCAAATAAGAATCCCCTAGATTCTATGCCAGAGATAGCATCAATTTTTAGCTCTTTGCAGATTTCTGCCATTCTGTCAAGGCAGTAGTTAAATGCTATCGGATTTATTATTACACCGGTAATGTCATAAAATAAAATTCCTGGCTTAGGAAAGTTGGGAATACGACGAATAGATTTGTCTAGAATTTCTAAGCTACTCATTCTTTTATAATATTCCTTAAATGTATGTTTTGCAAGGTTAATTATCCCTCCGCAGAAAAAAAACTTTTCTTATGGAGGGTATAAAAAGCAATTATGATTTTTGAAAAATTATTTTACAAATTCTTTTTTCAAAAAGTCTAAGTCTAGCTCTGGATATAATACGAATCGTTTTAGAAGTTCATTTACTCGGTTTTGAGCCTCTGCTTTGACTTCTGGATTGATTTCAATTTTGCCTTTTGCAGGTTTTCCGTCTTTTGTAAGCCCTGGTTTTGTTCCACTAAGAACCAAGTTTATGATAGCAGCGATTTCTTTCATTTCTTCTTTATCCATACCCAAAGTTGTAACAGCTGGTGTTCCAACACGGATTCCACTTGTCCACCATGGACCTTGTGGGTCGAAGGGAAGAGTGTTTCTGTTTAGTGTTACGCCACATTCAAACATTGCATTTTCAGCTTGGCGACCTGTTAGTCCAAAGGAAGTAACATCAATTAGCATTAAGTGGTTATCTGTTCCTCCGGTTTGAAGTTTCATTCCTAGTTTGATGCATTGTTCAGCAAGTTCTTTTGCGTTTTCTTGAACTTTGTGGGCATAATCTTTATATGCTTCAGAACGAGCTTCTTTGAAAGCGATGGCTTTTGCTGCCATAATATGTGGAAGTGGTCCACCTAAGGCTAAAGGACAACCCTTGTTTACACTGTCAGCAAATTCTGCTTTGCAAAGAATTAAGGCACCTCTTGGACCTCGTAGTGTTTTGTGAGTTGTAGTTGTAACTACATCTGCCCATTCTACAGGATTGTATTCTCCGGTAAATACTTTACCTGCTACAAGACCTGCAAAGTGAGCCATGTCAACCATTAAAACAGCTCCACATTTATCTGCAATTTCTCTAAAGCGTTTGAAGTTGATTGCTCGGGGATAAGCAGAATAACCTGCCAGTAAGATAAGAGGCTTAATTTCCATAGCTTGTTTTTCAATGGCATCGTAATCTAAAACTCCAGTTTCTTTATCAACTGTATATGAATAACTTTCAAACATACGAGCTGAAAGATTCTGTCTGTATCCGTGAGTAAGATGTCCACCTGAATAATAGTCTAAGCCTAAAAGTCGTTGGTTTCCAAGTTTTGCCCTAAGTTCAGCCCATTGTGCATCGCTTAGGTGAGATAGATTTGTTTCACCTAGTTTTTCGCATTCTGGCATTTCAACTTTTGCGTTTAGAATAGCCCAATAAGCAACAAGGTTTGCGTCTGCTCCTGAATGGGGTTGAACGTATGCATGATCTGCACCGAAAAGAGCTTTAGCTTCTTCGGCAGCAAGGGTTTCTACTGCATCAACATTTTCACAGCCCCCATAGTAACGATGTTCTGGAAAACCTTCTGCATATTTATCTGTAAGCAAGTTGCCCATGGCAGCTTGAGTATTTAATGAACAGTAGTTTTCACTTGCGACTAATTTTAAATGGGCTCGTTGTGTCGCCAATTCTTTTACAACAGAAGCTGCAATTTCTGGACTAACTGTAGCTACTTCTTGAAGATTTGCAACATATGCAACCATGGCTGGATTGATTTTATCATTGCTAGTAGATGAAAGATAATTTTGTAAAGGTGTAGACATAATTTCTCCTGAATACATTGACTTGAAAGACAATATTATGAGCTTGTCAGATGACTTGCTACAATTTATAATAATTCTATCGTTTTATCAGGATAATTGCAATAAGACTAGCAATTTGTCCTGTTTGTATTGTTTTATAAAAGGACTTAATTCTTTTTAACTTATTAATCTAGGTTGCATAAACTGTTACTTGACCTAATACGGTTTTTGCCGTAAAATATTAAATGGAGGATTATTATGATAAACCCGAAGGTAATTTTTATTTCTGCTGCCACCGGGTTTGTTTTGTCTTTTCTGGTAGGAATTATCGCTGGAGTTTCGATAGGTATAGTTTTGCTACGGGCTTTAGTTTTTGCACTGATTTGTGGATTGCTAGGCTATGTAGTTTCCTTTGTTTTTAGAACCTTTCTTAAAATTGAAGGAGAAATGCGAGTGGAAACTAGCAGCGAAGCTCATACTGGGTCTTTGGTTGATATTTCTGTGGGTGACGAGCCGTTGGCAGAAGAAGATGGCGGTCCTGATTTTTATGTTAATGCCGAAGTTATTCCAGAAAAAAAATCTGAAACAGTTGATAATCTTGCCGAAACAAACGAAGAAATAATCGAGGAATCTGCTGTAGTTTCTGCACCAAAACCACAAGTTCAACCTCAAGCAACATCTTCTTCGGAAAATCCAGAAAATACCTTCCGTCCTGTGGAATTAGGAAAGCCTGTTGGTGTTGGCAATACAGAAATTTCAAGTGATGAAATAGATGTGTTACCAGATATAGGTGATTTTTCTTCAGGAATATCAAGTGTAAAGAATGAAGTTCTAGAAAATACGGATTTCGCATTGGAAGGTTCAACGGAATCGGTTTCTGCTCCTAAAGCTGGTGCGGGAGTAATGGATACAGAAACCATAGCGAAAGCTATAAAAACTGCATTATCAAAAGACAGCTAAAATAAGGGTGTTGGGATATGGCTGATTCAATTTTTGACGAAAAAACAGAAGAAGAACTCTGGATAGAGTTTAAAAAAACACGTTCTCCTGAATTAAGAGACGCGTTTATTAGAAAATATATGCCTTTGGTTAAATATGTGGCAGGTAGGGTTGCCCCTGGTATGCCAGGTAGTGTGGAATTTGACGACTTAGTTGGCTTTGGTCAATTTGGTTTATTGGATGCTATAAATAAATACGACCCAGATAAAAATGTAAAATTTAAAACCTATGCAGTTACCCGAATTCGTGGTTCTATTATTGACGAATTAAGGGTTTTAGACTGGGTTCCTCGATCTGTACGCCAAAAAGCCCGTGAAATAGAAGATGCTATTGTAGAAGTTGAATCAAGACTTGGTAGACCTGCTTCTGATGCTGAAGTAGCCAGTTCCATGGGAATTAGCGAAGAGGAGTTTCAGCAAACTGTGATGCGAGTTTCAGGGACAAGTGTTTTGTCTTTGGACGATGTGTGGTATTCTAGTGACGATTCAGATAGAGTTTCCATAGGAGATAGTATTGAATCTCCTTCAAGTTTTAATCCAGATGTTATTGTAGAAAGAGAAGAAATTCGCCGAATAATAATTGAGTCCATAAAAGAATTACCTAAAAAAGAAAAAATGGTATTGGTTTTGTATTACCACGAAGATTTAACTTTTAAGGAAATTGGACAAGTTTTGAATGTAAGTGAATCTCGTATCTCTCAGTTGCATACAAAGGCAAATATGAGATTAAGAGCTAAACTTACAAACATTCGAAAAGGAATTATGTAGGCAATATGGTCAGACTGGACAAGATTCGTAGCGATTTAGAAAGTCAACTTCAAATTGACAAGGCATTGCAATTTATTGAAGTTCGTGCTGATACCCTAGAGGAAGCTCTTGCAGATGCAGCTGTTCAGTTAGGTACGAAAATCGCACATCTTGAATATGAAGTATTAGAAAAGGGCTTTGCAGGAATGTTTGGTATCGCAAAGCAACCTTGGTTAATCCGTGTATACGAAAATAAAGAAAAGTCAAAAAAAACTCGGAAATCTGTTTCAGGGGATTCCATGTTTATGGAAGACGGAGCAGATTCCTTGGAGCCAGCAGACAAAGATGGGGAATTTCTTATTCGTTATTTTGGTTCAGATATATTGCTTAAAGTTACTTTACCTATTGGAGCAGGAAAAGCTGTTTCATTCCAAGAAATAATTGGTAAACTTCATCGATCGGATACACTTTCCACCGACGATACCAAGATAAAAAAATATATTCAAAATGGAACTGGTGGTGTTTACGAAGCCGTTGGCACATTCCAGCATACTCCTGCAGCAGATGCAACATTTGTAATTGATATTTCTCATGACGAAATGCAAGCTACAATTACTGCCACAGCTCCAGCTGTCGGTGGAGCAGAAATTTCTGCCGAAGCTATAGTTCGCGCCTTAGAAACTCAGGGTGTTGTAGCTGGAATTGACAATCAAAAGATAGAAAACTTTGTTGACCATCCAGTTTATGGTATTCCTAGCATTGTGGCAGAAGCAATAAAGCCTGTTGATGGTAGAGATGCTTATATCGCCTATAATTTTGAAACTGATAAGTCTAAATTAAGAATGCAGGAATCTGCTTCTGGACAGGTGAACTTTAAAGAGTTGAACCGTATTCAAAATGTTGTTGAAGGTCAGCCATTAGCTCAAAAAATGCCAGCAGAACGAGGAAAGGGTGGTAAAACACTGTTTGGGCGCTATTTGGAAGCAAAAAATGGAAAGGATATCAATCTTCCACTTGGAAAGAATGTTGTTATGGATTCCGATGGTCGAACAATTCTTGCCGCAATGAATGGTCAGGTTCTGTTAGTTGGTGATAAAATTAATGTTGAGCCTGTAATGGAAATAGAAGGTGACGTTTCAATTAAGACAGGAAATATTACCTTTTTGGGTACAGTTATTGTTAAAGGTAGCGTAGAAGATGGCTTTAATATAAAAGCCTCTGGAAATATTGAAGTTCATGGTACTATTGGACGGTGTTCTATTATTGCAGATGGTAACATTGTTGTTTCCGGTGGGATTATGGGGCATGATGAAGGTGTCGTTTTAGCAGGTGGCTCTTTGTGGGCGAAGTTTATTCAAAACACCTCTGTTACAGTAGAAGAATATGTAATTGTTGCAGATGGAATTATGAATTCTAATGTAACTGCCAAAAAACGTATCATGTTGCAAGGGAAACGTGCTTCGATTATTGGTGGTCATTTGTTTGCAACAGAAGAAATCAGTGCAAAAAGTGTTGGTAGTAGTGGTGGTGGTAGAGAAACTATTTTGGAAGTAGGTTTTGACCCACAGCTAAAACAGCGAATGGTTGTTTTGGTTGACTCAAAAGAAGCTTTGGCAAAAGAGCTTGAAGAAGTTAATTTGAATATTCAAACTTTGGATAATATGAAGAAGGTTAGGCGTTCTTTGTCTGCTGATAAAGAAGAAAATTTATCTTCTTTGTTATCTAGACGAGAAGAAATAAATACAGAAATGGCAACAACAGAAACTGAATTGCAAGAAATTCAAGAACGTTTGCATGAACTTAAAGCTATTGGTAAAGTTTCAGTTTCTGGTACAGTTTATGCTGGGGTTAAAATATTTGTACGTGATGTTAAAGATGAAGTGCGAGCTGATGTAAAAAGCGTTACCTTCTTTTATGAAAATGGATTTGTTCGTCGAGGGAAATACGAAGCTCCAGATGAAAGTATTACCAAAAAGGTGTTTGAAGGAATGGCATAATCCGTTGCAAAGGGTTGTGGTTTTAATTATTATTAAAGTAGGTGTTATATGGCTATTCAACCTATCGATTTGCAAACCCTTTATTCTCAGTTGGAAAATGTGTCAAAAACAGTGGCCCATCAGCAACAAGGTGTTCATTTAAATAATGCTATTCAACAAGACGTAAAAGCACGTCAAATGGCAGAAGAAAAAACAGCTGTGCAAAAGTTGCAAAATGATAAAAATAATATAGAAGCTGTCAAAGATAGAAAAAAATCCTTTGATCAAAACAATAATTCTTCAAAAGGTAAACAAGAAAAAGAATCCTCTGATCAAGAAGAACCTGTTCAGGTTGCTTTCAAAGATCCAAATTTAGGGAAATATATTGATATTTCAGGATAATAAAATGACAAGCTTGATTTTTTGTAGTATTATTGTTTTTGTAAATATTGTTCTATGGATTATTTTTTTTGTACGGCAAAAAAAACGCTTTTCCCCAGATAGAATTTTGTCAGAAATTGAAAAAGAAATAGAAAAGATGATTTTGTCTCTTCATCACGAAACAGATAACTGTGTAACTATGGTAAAAGGGACAAAAGAAGGCTTAATTCGGTTGTTAAATGATGCTAAACGTTACACAGAACTTGCAACCAAAGATTTATCAACTATGGCTAGAAGTCAAGGTATAATTCAAACAATAAATAATAGTGCCGAAAAAAAGACAGTTCAACGGAATACAGTAAAAAAGATTGAGGATGCTAATTTAAAAAATTATACTCTATTTACTGAAGACATTCAAAATGAAGTTCAAGATCAAGTGGAAGTTTCAAAAGAAGCTATTTCTATGAACGAAAAAAAACTTCAAGAACAAAAAGTAGAAAGTTCATCAGAACAAAGTATGCCTACAATTACAGTTGCCAGTGAGCAAATTAAAATTAAAAAGAATTTAAGGACAAGGGTTTTGGAACTTTTTGAAGAAGGTTTGCTTCCTGAAGAAATTGCTAAAACTTTAGATGTTTCAATTACAGAAGTCCAACTCATAATTGATATTTTCAGTTTGTAATATATTCTCAAAAAAAACTACTTAAAACATAGTTTTAAGTAGCTTTTTTTTTATTCAAATTTAATTTTAGAGTTTTACTCTAAGGCTTAAATTTCCTCCCCAGATGTTGTTTTTAAAGTCGTAGGATGCAGACACAGTGGTTTGTACAATAAGAATGTCTATAGATAAACCACCGTATACTTGATATTGGAAGTTATCTTTAAAACTATCAGAGAGAGAACGGGAAACAGAACCAGATTCTTCTGTACCTACAGTATAACCTGCGAAGGAAATATTGTATTTCCATGCCCAATTATTTGTTGATTCAGAAAGAATACCTCTAGCTCCGATAAATGGGGTGAAAATTAACAATTTTTTTGAAACTTGTGCTTCTAAGAACATTGTTTTTGTATCAAAATCTGTAGAAACGAAGGCTTTGTCATCATCGATATAAGCACCGATAGAACCTTTGCTATACATAAAACCTGCCCCTAAAGATATTTTGGGTAAAATAATGTTTCCTTCGTAGAGTGGTACACGCAAAGAAGTTCCAACTGTAAAGAAATCTATTTGAGTTCCAGCACCCATTGCATTAATGGAAACTGTAGGAATTTTCATTATGCTAACGCCAAGGTCAAATGGTAAGAAAATTCCACCGATACGCAAATCGGCAGTAATTGTTGGCAAAACGAGATTTTCTGGCAAAGAAGGAATCTCTTTACCTTTTTCTGTTCCACTTAAACTAGAAACTTTTCCAGCTAATTTGTTTAACTCATCAATAGAATTATTCAATCCATCTGAGTTAAGTTGTGCAATTCCAAGGGTTAATCCTCCTCCTAAATGAGGTGGTACGCTAGGAATTAATTTGCCGATGTATGCATCAGCCCATACCCCTTGCTGAACAGCAAGATTTGGAACTACATTAATTAGCTCTAGAGAAAATGTGTTTAACCCGTCTGAAACTTTAGAAATATCGGGTTCTGTAGATTGAGAAATAACTGGAACTAAAATTGTTGTAAGTAGTATTAAGCAAAAAAGAATTCTTTTCATAAAATACCTCCTGAAAGAAAATTCTTACGTAAATATATATAACACATTTTACTTCAAAATACAAGTTTTTCAGATTTTTTTTTCTTACATAAGTATTGACTTTTTTTTTGATAAATTATAATATTCTATCATCATGCCGCTGTAGCTCAGTCGGTAGAGCAAAGGACTGAAAATCCTTGTGTCGTTGGTTCGATTCCTACCGGCGGCAAAGACTGTCTGTTTTAGACAGTCTTTTTTTTTGCTCTAATATTTTTTTATAAAATGGTTGCCTTGGAAATGTATATTTTAAAGCAATCTTTTGTGTTAATTCTCTAATTTCTTTCAATTTCGTAAAAGGCTACCGGAAATAAGTTTTTTTGTAGCTTCTTTGCCGACTAATATATCAACCAAGGTAATTGCAAATTCCTCTGCTGTGCCAGGACCTGCTGCCGTAACTAAATGCCCATCTATTTCTACTCGGTTTCCTGTATATTTTGCATCTTTTGTAAGTTGCTGCCAATCATTACCACACCATTTTTCCATTTGTAATTCCATGCCAGGGTAACAAGTAAATCTTTTATTTTGTAAAAAACCTGTTTTTGCCAATGTAACTACAGGTGCTGCACATATAGCTGCCACTAAACCTTTAGAATTAATTGTGTTATTTAATATTTTCATGGCAGCAGAACATTCTGCAACATTGTTAGCACCAGGCATTCCCCCAGGGATTATTACCCCTACTGTAATTTGTCCTTTTAAAACGGGTTCTAGTAGATTTTCTGCTAAAGTATCAGCCATAACGCTAATTCCGTGGGAACCTGTTACTTCTAGGGATTTCCCGCAGGAAGCAGTTTTTACGCTTATTCCAACTCGTCTAAGATAATCAACTGGCGTCAAAGCTTCTATTTCTTCAAATCCTTCTGCTAAAAATACTATAATTTCCATAAAAACCTCCAAAGAATTTATTCAAAATAAAAATAATACTTGTAAATATATAAAATTCTTTGTAATATGTATATATCATGAAAATATTGATGATTGATGCACCACCTTTGTTTCGAGATTTTTTGAAAAATAAACTTACTACAGAAAAAGTAGTCGTAGACTTTGCACAAGGTCGTAGAGATGCGTTTACTAAGTTATTGTCTACTCTTCCTGATATGGTATTGATTGATGCTGATAAATATCTTACAGGTGTTGTTGAATTCATGGAAAAAAAACATGATAACCCAAATACTGTTAATATTCCCACGATTATAACAGGTCCAGAAATTAGTTCTGATGCGATTATGGACTTAATGCATCTTGGGGTAACTCGATATTTTACTAAACCAGTTCATTTTGATGCTTTATTTGATACAATAGCAAAAATTTTTAGAATGCAGTTTTCTTTAGATAGAACACCTTGTACTTTGGAAACACACATAAATGGAAATGTGGTTTTTGTGGAAATTAATCAAGGTCTCAATCGAGATAAGTCAGCATTGTTAAAATATAATTTGTATGATTTAATGACTATAAACAACATAACAACGCCAAAATTGGTTTTGCTTATGTCAGATCTTCCTTTAAGTTTTGTTGATGGATTCAACTTAGAACTGTTGCTCAATAGTGTTGTTTCTGCTCCAAATCTACAACCAAGCGATATAAGAATTCTAACCTTAGATTCATTTACAAAAGAGCTTGTGGCTGGACATCCTGAATATGCAGGAATTCAAGTCGAAACTAGTATGATTACTATTTTGAATGCTTTAGTTGATAGTTCTGCTTCTAACGAAATAGGAACATTAATTGCAGAAAAGGTTTTAGCACCTGAAGCCTTGAGAGATCCTTGTATTGTGGATTTAATCTTTAATGAAGATTATGAAGAACGCAAACAAGTCATATCTGATTATCTAAAAAATTTCTAAATTTCTATGAATATATCTAGATTAGCTCCTATTCTTCACGAAGTTAGAACTCCAATTCAGACGATAATTGGAACTGCTGAGTTGCTTAAAGGTACAAACTTAGATCCTGAACAGCAAGAATATGTAAGGCAACTCATTTTTAGCGCAGATGTGTTGCATATGCTAGTAAATGATATCCTAGATTACGAAAAAAGCCGAAAGGGTAATCTTCGATTAGAAGAACAACCCTGCGATCTAATTCTTTTAGTTGAGCAAGTCTTTGATATAATCAGTATAGAAGCTTATAATAAGGGATTAGAATTAGCTATAGATGTTAATCCTTCTGTCCCAGTTCAAATATATGCAGATTCAATGCGTCTTTTGCAACTTTTAATGAATCTTGTAAAAAATGCTATAAAATTTACAACTAAAGGTTATATTGTTATTCGTATTCACACAGAAGAAGTGGCAGAAAAACCTTTTTTAGTTTTTAGAGTAATAGATACGGGTATTGGAATTCCTAATAATAAAAAACGAAGTGTGTTTCAAGAATTTGTCCAAGTATCTTCTCCAGAAAATACTTTAGGGGGAGGAACTGGTTTAGGGCTAGCAATATGTTCTAATCTAGTATCCTTGATGGGTGGAACTATTGGTGTAGCTGATGGAGAAGGTTGCGGTACGGAATTTTGGTTTAAAATACCCTTAAAGCCAGTTTCTACAGCTTTAATTTATGATCCATTGCCAAATAGTTTGGATAAGAAAATACTGGTTGTGGATGATAGTTCTATTATTCAAGAAACGATAACTAATTATCTAAAATTATTCGGTTTTACCCAGATTTATTGTGCTAATTCAGGGCAAGAAGCCTTAGAGTTAATGATAAGTGCTTACAACGAAGGTAAGAAATTTGATTTAGTTTTTATTGATATGATTTTACCCATAATGGACGGGTGGCGATTAGCTTCGGAAATTAATGGGGACAAAAGAATTAATGGTTCTAAATTATTTCTTATGGTTCCAGAAGGACAATTCGGTGGCGAAGCAAAAATGAAGGCACTTTCTTGGTTTAACGGATATTTATATAAGCCTATAAAAATAGCTTTGCTTAGACAACTTTTAGAAACTTCTCTTGTAACGGATTTAGACTTGCCTGACGCAGAAGTTTCATCTGCCGAAAAGAAATCATCTGTCTTGTCTGTTCAAAAAGAAGGAGTCTTGTGTTGCCAAGAAACTATTGATGTTCTTTGCGTAGATGACCATCCTATAAATTTAAAAATACTAAGTGTGTTTTTATTTGATTTAGGGTATAATGTATTTACTGCAAGTACAGGTCGTGGAGCTGTTACTGTAATAGCTGAGCATCCAGAAATAAAAATTGTGTTTATGGACATTCAGTTGCCTGATATTTTAGGTACAGAAGCTGCTTCTATTATTAGAAAAAATGGTTATTCTGGTTCAATGATTGCTTGTTCTGCAAATTCAGATAGAGAACTTAACAGGGAATACGAAGCTAGTGGTTTTGATATGACACTGGTTAAACCATTTAAAAAGCAACAGCTACAGCGTTTATTAACTCAATGGAAAGAAACCCATGAAAATAAAAACTAATTATCATACCCATACAACTTATTGCGATGGTAAAGACAACCCTGAACAGATTATTTCTGTGGCGTTAGATAAAGGTTTTTCAATCTTAGGTTTTTCCGGTCATACAATAAATCCTCTTGCAGCAGATTGGCATATTTCTGCAAAAGAAATAGATTCTTATGTAAAAGAAATTAAATTTTTAGCACAAAAATATATTAACCAAATAGAAATATTGTGTGGCTTTGAAGTAGATTATCTTCCGCCCTTTTCAATTCCCCATGCTAACACTTATGAAAACTTAGCCCCAGATTATTTAATTGGTTCTGTTCATTATATTGTTGGCGACAATGGCTGGTTTACTGTGGATGGACCAGTGGAAGAAGTTTCAGATGGAATAAAGAATCTTTTTCGGGGCAATGGAAAACTTGCAGTTCAAGCATATTTTTCTTTACAAAGAGAAATGCTTTTGTGTGGTAAATTTGACATAATTGGTCATATCGATGTAATTCGTAAGCGAAATCCTGTTTTGCAGTTTTTTGATGAAACTGAACCATGGTATCGGCGAGAACTTAAAGAAACCGCAAAAGCCATTGCAAAAGCTGATGTTATTGTGGAAATTAATACAGGTGGACTTTTAAGAGGTGCAAAGGATGCCTATCCTTCTGTAGATTTTTTAGAAATGATTCATGAACAAAATATTCCGATTATGGTAAACTCAGATGCTCACTTAGCACAAAATTTAGATATGGGGTTCGACTTTGCATATAAACGAGCATTGGAGGCCGGATACAAAGAACTAGTCAGTCTAAAAAGCGACGGCAAAAAATTATGCCGCCACTTTCACCCATTGCAAGATTATATTTCCTAGCGGTTACGTCTTTCGTCTTGAGTTTTACATTCTATGCATAACATTGCATAGGGAATACATTCTAGCCTAGGTTCTGGAATTTGCTTACCACACTTCATGCAAAGCCCATATTTCCCAATTTCAATTCTAGTAAGAGCCCCATTAATTAAATTTAGGCGATTTGCATCTTTTTCACCAATGGACTGTAGCATCTTTAAATCGATGGCATCCGCTGCTTCATCTACAGAATCTCTTGCAGAGTTTTCTTCCAGAATTTTTCGAGAATCATTATTGTTCATTGAAAGGGAACCAATTATTTCCTGTTTTTCAACAAGTAATTTTTCTTTCATTTGTTGAATAAATTCTTTATCCATATTTCATTCTCCTATGTTGACAACCTATTGAATTACTCATAAAATTATACGAATGAATTGCAAAAAAGACAACTTTTTTATGCAAATTTTGTTTTTTTTTGGAGGAACTGTGGCGAAAGAGGAAGCTATCGAAGTAGAAGGTATTGTACGTGAAGCATTGCCAAATACAATGTTTCGTGTGGAACTGCAAAATCAGCATGTAATATTGGCTCATCTATCTGGAAAAATGCGTAAGCATTATATCAGAATTGTGCCAGGAGACAGTGTTAAGGTTGCACTATCACCATATGATTTAAATCGTGGTCGAATTATTTTCCGAGAACGATAATCTCCATACCTAATCTGTTGCCTTATCTTTTAGCCTTTGCTGTTACTTGGAGTCACCTCCTGTTTTCGGTTTTTTTGTAAAGATATATTTTAAGGAACGTAAAACGCCGGATATTCCGTTAGCAAAGGCTAGTAGAACTAAAATAGGTCCAATGGGCAGAAATAAAATTGAATATTTAAAGAAGAAAGAGCTTACAACAAGTATGCAGATATATTTTAATAACATACTGAAAGCTTCGCTTCGTGAAGGATTTTTTTGTTCCTGATTTGTGTATGACCAATTATTATATGAGTTTTGAGAGTAGCTTTGGTAAGATTGCCCATTGTTAAACATATCCCAAAATGGGTCATGTTGTTGTTGCCTTTGTTGGCCATAAAAAGATTGATCAGTTGTGCTACCATAGCGATCATATTGTACTCGTTGTTGGGGGTCGCTTAAAACCGCATAGGCTGCGTTTATTTTCTTAAATCTTTCTTCTGCAGTAGCATCCCCTGGATTTCTGTCTGGGTGATTTTTAATTGCTGCTGCTCTATATGCTTTTTTTATTTCTTCGGCACTTGCTGTCTTTGAAACACCAAGTACTTCGTATAAATCATCCATTTCTACAACCTCATAATATAAAATAATAAAACATACTGATTGTTACAATAGTTTTTTTATTTTAAAATATATTTTTATCTCTTTTTTTGTTTTATTATTACCCAAGTGGCTCCTTTGCCCCCTTGTTTACTTTCTGGATGACCAGAAGCTCCTAGTCGTGAATCTGTTTCAATAAACAACCGAATAGTTTCCGCAAGGGGGCAAATATTTTGTGATTCTAGCCTATGATTCCCTTTGCCATGTACAATAAGCAATTTTCTTTTTCCTTTTGCAACTGAATCATTTATAAATATTTTTAGTGCTTCCCAAGCTTCTTCTTTTGTTAAACCATGTAGATCTATTTTTCCTTCTATTGGTAAATTTTTATATCCTCCTCGTGGGAGAGTACTTTTTTCTTGTTCTGAAGAATTTGCATCCTTATCTTGTACCCCGTAACGTCTAAGCCAAATGTCCATGGGGTTAGCCTTTTGCGTATTTTGAGAAGACTCCCTGTTTATTTGTTTACTATTTGCTTTTTTGGTTTCCATGGAATCCCATTGTTCTAAAATATCACCGAAATCCATATTTTCTCCAAGTGTTTAACACAAATCTTATTTTCAACGGATTAGTTTTTAATCTTTAAGCTTTGTAATTTTTATTACACTAGATTTTGGTACCCAACCCCCAGAACCATCTAAATCAATATAATACCATTCACCAGTTTGTTCTAGAATTTGAATTCTAGATAATTCAGTAATGGAATAATTTCCCTCAGCATTATATTCTGGAACAATTCTTATTTTCCCCCCTATAAAAATTCCTAGGGTTTTTGTTAAAGGAAAAGCGTATATTATTGTTATGGAAATAATTGTCATTGCCAAAATAAATAAGCTAATTGCTATCTTATTTTTCTTTGCAAAGAATAAATAAATGCAGGAAATTATTATTAAAACTAAGCCGACTGCAAAACCTATGGTTGTTAAAGGCACAGAAATTTCATTTGGAGTTTTTCCTAGGTTTAATTCTGTTTCATAGGCAATCCGTTGTTGCTTTTGTTTTGAAAAGGGCAGGGAATAGGCTTCTTTTATTCGTAAATTAGCCAGCTTTGATGCTTTTTCTATAGTAACCGAAGGCGAATCTTGGAATTTGGGAGTTTCTTGTTCCTCTGTTGGTTCTAAAAAAGCTTCTGCTAAAGCTGGGTGAATACGTGTCTCCGTTTTTTGTGTTTTTTGTAGAGAATAATTAATTTTTAAGGATGGCATTGTAAGTTCATAGCGTTGTCCATTATATGCTACAGCAGAAATATTAATTTTGGGTAAGTCATAAATTCCAGATTCTAAAGGTGTCCATTCAAAGTTTGCAACAGGTTCTAATTCTGGTGAAAAAACAGTGGATTCAGTGTGATTTTCAACTATGGGATACCTTTGAATTTCCATGAACAAGGCATTTTCTGGTAATTCCCACTGAAACTGAAAAATTCTAGAAGTGTAGCGAACAAAAAGATCTAAAAAAAGTTTTTGACCATTTGAGACCGAAATAAATCCTTGTTCATCTGGAACAAAAGTTATCCCATTAGAATCTTTTATTTCTAGATGTAATTGTGGCACAAGATATATGGGGTTATCATACACAGTTACTGTTTCAAAGGGCAAAGAATAACTTTTTCGTTTGATTTTTAATGTTATATTTTTTAGTTTTATTTCTCCTGGCTCAAAAAAATTGAACCAAAAACGAATTGAAGTTCCCCTTTTCCCATCTGATAAATATTCTTCTTTGTAAGAAGAAATAAATCTAACAAAATCAGGCATGGTAGGCATTGTAATTTGAACATCAGAAGGAGAAACCTGGGGAATTTTTAAAATGTAGCTAGAATCTGTTTGGGTAAAAAACCATTGCGATTCAGGTGTTATTTTTAGAGAAGAATAATTCAAGTCGTTAGAAAAAATTGGCTCGCAATTTCCCCAAAAAGCAAGGTAAATAAAAGACAAAAAAATTGTTTTTAATAATCCAGATTGGAATTTGAGTTTTCTTGTGATTGTTGATTTTTCCATTGATTTGTTTCCTTTTCTCTAATTAACGAAAAAATAGCACTTTCAAGCTGATTTTTTTGTTGATTTTCCTGAACAGGATTCAGTTCTTGAACGCCTTCAGTGGATTTATTAACTTGTTGTTGAAGAGACATTTCTAGGTTGATTTTTGCATCAATGTTTCCTTCGTCGATAAGTAAGGCTTGTCGAAATAAAACAGCTGCCTCGTTATAGTTTCCTTTGTTATACGAAATAATTCCAGAATTATACAAGGTTGCAAATTTTATATTATCTGGAGTATCTGGAGGCAATTCATTTAATCTTGAAAGTGCAGCAGCTTGTTCCCCTTGAGCAAGATAAGTTGATGCTAAGCCATAAAGTGCATATTGTTTTAAAAGTGGATCATTTTCTTCTTTTGCATATTCAATTGTGTCCATAAAAGAAGTGACAGCTTCTCTATATTCTTTACGATACCAATGAAATGCTCCTTCAAGGATATTTTTGCTTCCGTTCCATTTTGCATTACAACCTTGAAATAAGCCAGTAAAACAAATAAGCATTATGGGTAAAAGACTTTTTTTTGAAGAAGAAAACTTAGATATGTTTAATTCACTAAAGAAAATTCCTGCAATTAAAAATAATAAAGCTAAAAAGCAAAAAAGCTTCCACCGAGGAACACTGTGCATTTCGTAAATTGTGGTAGATTTTTTTTCAAAAGAACTAAAATCTTTGATTATTTTTAAAACTTGATGGGCCGAACCTTTTTTTTGTGCAGGAATATAAAAGGCTTTGGCAGTATCAAGCCCAAGACCTGCTTGTCGGTGAGTTTTTGAAATATCGGAAACTTTTGCATTTACTTGAGAAACCATATTTATTAATGATTCACTTCTTAAGGCTGTAGAAACAGGAGTTTTACCGTCTCCAGAAATTATTTTTGTTTCTTGTTCTGAGCCAAAGCCTAGAAAAATAATTTGAATTCCTGAGCGAAGGGCAGTTTCTGTTGCTCTTGCCAAAGTTCCATCAGTTTCTTCCCCATCAGTAAATACTAAAATTGTTCTGGCAGAAATAGATAAAGTTGGAAAAGATTCCATGGCTGCATTTATTCCTCCACCAAGGCTACTGCCCACTGTAGACATAAGTCGTGGCGACAAAGAATGAATCAGTGGGTAAATTGCATTTTTGTCGTTTGTTTGGGGAATGGCTATCATTCCTTCCCCTTTTGCTAAAACAGCGGAAATCTTTGTTTCATCTAGTTTATCTAAAAGCCCTTCTGTGTAAGAAGCCACAGCTTCTAATCTAGTCATGGCAGAAGAATTTCCATCAGCTATGTCTTTTGCTGTCATACTCCAAGAAACATCAAAGACAAGAGCTAAATCTTTTCCACTTTGATGTACAGCCCTAGGTTCTGCACCCCAGAATAATCCACTGTAGGCTGTTACTAACATTGTCCAGGATAAGCTCCAAAATATTAAACGAATTACCAATCTTCGTTTTAGCTTTTGGAAAATAGCACTGTTGCCAATGGTTCCATTTTGAATTAATTTGATATATTTACTAACAGATAAGGCTATAGCTGGAATAAGAAACAATAATCCATAAAAAGCCCAAGGGCGTTGGCATGAAAAGTAATCCATCTAAAACTGTTCTCCCATATATATTCTTCGCAAAATCCATGCAGTTACAAATAATATTCCCGCAAATCCTAAAAAAATATGATAATAGGGCTGTTCTGTGTTTTTTATGTGAAAACTTTGGGTAGTATGCTCCCTTGTAGCAACTGTATTCAATGCAGAATGAAGAGCTGAACTTGTTTCTATTCCAAAATATTCTCCACCATGATTTTCTGCTAGTTGCTTTAGAATAGATGAATCAAACTGGGAAGTTAAAAAGCCACTGTAAATTTTACCAGAAACAGGATCTACATATTCAATGGGGACAGAACCTGAAGTTCCCACACCAAAAATATACAAGGTTATCCCTGCGTCCTGGGCTAATTTAGCTGCAGTTTCTGGGTGAATCATTCCAGCGTTATTTTCACCGTCAGTGATTAATACGATACATTTTTTTGGGGCTTTTGAAGTAGCAAGATGATAAACTGCCGTACTTATTCCAACTCCAATAGCAGTGCCGTCACCTTGAGCCCCAGTGTATAACAAATCCAATCGGCTAAGAAAAGAATTTTTATCTGTAGTGGGGGGGACAACCAGAGTAGCTTCGTTCCCCATGGCAACAAGTCCCAGTGCTGCTCCTTCAATATCTTTGCTCATAGAACAAACAGCTTGTTTTGCTGCTTGAAGTCTTGTGGTTTGCGCAATATCACTGGCTGCCATTGAAGGGCTTGTGTCTATTACAAAAAGAATATCTGTTCCAAGAGATGTATAAATTTTTTCTTGCGTAATTGCCACTGGGTCAGCAAGGGCTAAAACCAAAAGAATGTATCCAATGGCAAAAAATGTTGAAGAAAAAAACTTTGCAATTCGATCTAATGGTTTTTCCCAAAGAAAAGTGTTACCCTTCCAGTCTGCCATAGTAAGGGGCAACTTTATTTTGTCAAAGATTTTAAATTTTCGGAGCAAATACAGTGCTGGAATTAGCAATAATAAAAGGAATACAGCAGGATATTGAAAAGTGGGCATTATGAAATCTCCTTTTCAAAAGAAAAAATGATTTCTTTGGTTAAAGCGATGATAGAGAATCTTTCTTCTGGTTCCATTTTTGCTTGTGGAGCATATCTTATATAGTCGCAACGGTGTAAAATTCCACAAATTTTATCAATTCCATCTTGTTGCTCGTTAGAAAGTGTCCCTGCAAAAATTTCTTCAAATAAAACAGGGATTTCAGTTGTTGTACTAGATGAAAAAGAAATTCCGAATCGCTTGAAAAGGTAGTCTTTAATAATTTTAGAAAGAATCTCAGCAAATTCTTTGTGGGAACAAGCTTTTCTTTCTAACTTTTTTAGTCTTTTAATGATTTTTCTGCAATTTTTTAAAAACCGTAATCTAATGGCAATATTTTTAAAGAAAAAGGATATATTTCTAAATTTTACCCAAATGATAATTAGTAAAATAAGCAGTATGATGAAAACTAAAATAATTCCATACACTACATAAATAGTTCCAGGAATTAATAGAGGGGCAGCGGGTTTCCTTAAACTTGTTTCTTGTAGTTTTGCTGCAATAGATGCTACCTCCACAGAAGGCAAAGTTAAAATTATAGGATTGGAATTTTGAATTATTTTTGCAACAGAAGGAAAAACCTTCATATCAATATCTGGTAGTGTAAGGTTTCCTGGTTTCCATGGAATAAAGAAAATTCTTAAATCATATCCACCTTCTGCTTTAGATAGTTCTAATTTTACTATTGAAAAATCTGTGGCATCCGAAATATCGTATTCAATTTGAATAGAATCATTACTTTGGTCTTCTGGCAACAAAAGTAATTGGGTTTCTAAAAAACATCTTAATTCTGCTAAATCCCCCACATATATTTCCATGGGAATAAGAACTGAAGAAGAAAGATTTATGTGGATAGTGGATTTACTTTGTGCATTAACATTTGTGCAAAGTAAAAAAAAGGCTAACAGATAAAAAAAACGCTTCATTTTCTTTCCCTTGCTGAAAAAAAGAATTGTAGGCGTTGGGCAGGGTCATGTTCTGTAGAAATTTCTAAAGGATAGACACCACGTCGAGTACATTCAGTTTGCCATCGTTCAAAGGAATTCCTTCCGTTTTCTCGCCAAGCACGTCTAAAAGCCACAGAATTAGTTGGTAAGTGCTGTGTTAAACCTGTTTCTGAATCTTCAAACAAAATGCCACCTAAATCTGGCAATTCTGTGTCGCTGGGGTCTGTAATGCGAAGGGCGACTACATCGTGGCGCATTCCTAAAATAGCCAAAGATTTTTCGTAACCAGCGACTCTAAAATCTGAAACAATTAAAACCAAAGATCTTTTTCTAAGCATTTTAGTGGTTCCTTTTAATGCTTTGTCTAAAACAGAACCCTTAGGAGTTGAAATGTTTCCTTTTTGAGATTCTTGAAGTATGTTTTCTAGTTTAGATAAAAGCAAGGGAACTTGGTCTTTCCCTGTTTTGGGTTCGCAAGAAAAAGAAATGTCGCCGTCAAAGACAACATATCCCACAGGACTGTTGGTATAAGATGATGCAAAAGCTGCAAGGGCTGCAGTTTCAAAAGCTGTATAAAGTCGGCTATTTTTAGAAGTTCCTGTTTGCATAGACAATGAAGCGTCTATTACCAAAAAAAGAACTAGTTCCCGATCTTCTTCAAACTGTTTAACAAATGCCTTTCCCATTCTGGCAGTTACATTCCAGTCGATGGAGCGAACATCATCTCCTCTTAGATATTCACGAACGCCACTGAATTCAATACCACGTCCTCTAAAAAAGGATTTAAAAACCCCAGACTTCATGCTGTCTGCTATAGTTTTTGATGCTAGATGCAAACTTTGAGATTTTCGTAAAAGGCTATCAGCATTTAATTGTGAATGATTCATCATGGTACAGGCATCAAATCCAATATTCTTGCAATTAAATCGTCAGCAGTTATTCCGTCGGCTGCAGCTTCGTAAGAAAGAACAAGGCGATGCCGCAAAACTGCAGGGGCTACAGCTTTTATATCTTCTGGTAGTACAAAAGAACGGCCTTCAAATAATGCAGTTGCTTTTGCACAGCGACAAATGGCAATTCCTGCTCTAGGTGAAGCTCCAAATGAAATGTAGGAATGAATATCATCACGGCCTTTAACTGTAGAACCAATGTGTCTTCCTCCACTTTGATTCTTTAAAGAAGTTGGTCTAGTAGCAGCTACTAAGGAAACTATATATTCAATAAGTTTTTCATCGCATACCACTTGATTTAATAATTCTTGCATATTTTTTATTTCATTTTTTGAAAGAACTTTTTTTACCGAGAATAATTCAGGGTTTCCTCCATTCTGAAGAATTTTTACTTCTTCCATCGGAGTGGGATAGGTTACCAAAAGTTTTAGCAAGAATCTATCTAATTCTGCTTCTGGTAGGTTATATGTTCCTTCTTGCTCGATAGGGTTTTGGGTTGCCAACACAAAAAATGGGTCTGGTAATTGGTATGTTTGTTCCCCAATTGTAACTTGTTTTTCTGCCATAGCCTCTAGCAACGCTGATTGAACTTTTGTAGGAGCTCGGTTTATTTCGTCTGCTAGAACTATATTCGTAAATACAGGTCCTTTCCGAACAGAAAAATTTCCGCTAGATTGCTCATAAATAAGCGTACCTGTAATATCTGCTGGTAATAAATCTGGTGTAAATTGAATTCGTTTAAAATCTAATCCTAAAATGTCAGAAAAGGTTTTTACCATAAGGGTTTTTGCTAATCCAGGAACACCTTCTAATAAAATATGGCCACCTGTAATAATTGCTATTAAAATTCCATCAATAACTGAATGTTGACCTACAACTCGTTTTGCAATTTCTTCTCGGCATTGATGAATAACTTCTCTACAATGAGAAAATTTTTCTGAATCAATTTCTTTTTCAATCATCTATTTTATTCCTCGCTTAACAAAAATAATACTTTTTTAAGAATTTTCCAAGTATTTTTTTAGTGCTAACTAAATACTAAATAAGGCTAATACTAGCCCAATTTATAAAAGCAAAAAAGCCTATGCCATTGACACAAAAACCTGCTTTCAGGATAATACACTTTATCATGTTACACAGTTTAGCACAAGAATTAAACGAAGTTCTGAAATCAACAACACCTGGTGAATTGATGTCAGATTTTGGTCTTAGGATGTATTTCCCTAAAGGGATTATTGCTCAAAGTGCAGAGGCAAAAAAAGAAGGAAAAAAAGCCAATGCTACTATTGGAATGACAGTAACAAAAGGTGTTCCTGTTATTTTGCCAAGCGTACAAAAATTTGTTCCAGATTTAACCTCTAATGAGTCTGTTGCCTATGCTCCCACTGCAGGAATTCCAGAATTACGGTCTATTTGGAAAGAAAAAATAATAAAGAAAAACCCCTCTCTAAAGGGAAAAGATTTTTCTTTGCCTGTAGTAGTTCCTGGTTTAACAGCAGGAATTTCTTATTTATGCGATTTGTTTTTATCAAAAGGGGATGTTCTTTTAGCAGCAGATCCTTCTTGGGATAATTATGTTCTTGCAGCAGAAGCTAGACGGCAAGCTGTTTTTCGTCAGTTTAATATGTTTTCAGGGCAGGGACTTAATCATGGTTTTAGTGTTCAAAATTTTCGCCAAGCTGTTCAAGAAAATATTTCTTCTGGAAAAATTTGTATATTATTAAATTTCCCTCAAAACCCTTCTGGTTATTCTCCAACCGAAGCAGAAGGAATCCTGATATGCGAAACAATCAAAGAATTTGCTGAAAATGGTACAAAAATAATGGTTTGGTGTGATGATGCTTATTTTGGGTTAGATTATGAACCAAATATCGAAAAAGAATCTCTTTTTGCAAAATTAGCAGATATTCACGAAAATGTTTTTGTCGCAAAAATTGATGGTCCTACAAAAGAAGACTTTGTATGGGGTTTTCGTTGTGGTTTTATAACCTTTGCTGGAAAATCTTTAACTTCAGCCCATTACGATGCTTTGGAAAAAAAATTAATGGGTGATATTCGATCTTCTGTTTCTTGTTGTTCTACTCCAACCCAGTCCATATTGCTAAAGGCGTTCAAGGAACCTTCTTTGGAAACAGAAAAAGAAGAATACCGAAAATTATTAGAAAGGCGTTACAAAAAAGTTAAAGCCTTTTTAGAAACAAAAACAGAAGATAAATATTTACAACCAATGCCATTTAACTCAGGTTATTTTATGAGCTTACAATGTAATGGCATTGATGCAGAAGAATTACGCCAGCATTTGTTAAAAGAAAAAGGTGTTGGAACTATTGCTATTGACTCAAAAACATTGAGAGTGGCTTTTTCTAGCATTGATGAAGATTTAATTGAAATGGTTTATGCTGAAATTTATTCTGTAGCCCATGAATTAGCAGGTGAGTAATTCAACATGAAGGGGAAATTTTTCGGCTATATTTTTTTGTGTTTAGGAATTTTCTTTTTGCAAGAAATATGGACTAGTTGTTCTTTCCGAAAAAATGATACAGTTATCATATGGACTAATCGCAGAGAATTTGTTTCCTACGCTGAACTTTTTAACGCAACCAATGAGGATGTTAAAGTTTTAGTGGTTTACAAGGAACGACCAGCTGAATCCCTTCCTCCTGCAAAGGATGAAACTCCTCCTGATATAGTTATTGGTCCCTGGTTAACAAGTAATTCTGTTAGGAAAAATTTTAGGCCTGTAGATTACTTATTTAGCGAACAACAAATTAACCAATCCGCTTTTTATCCTAAGCTATTGAACACAGGAAATATTAACGATAAGCAATATTTGTTGCCAGTTAGTTTTAATTTGCCAGCAGTTATTTTTTCTGAACAAAATAATTCCTATGTAGAAGAAAACTACATGTTGACCATTGACCAAATTCGAGATAAAGCTAGCACTTTTAACAAAACCAACAAAGATGGAAGTTATTCAAAAATGGGGTTTGCACCTTCTTGGAACAGTGATTTTTTATATTTAGTAGCAAAAATTCAAGGTGCTTCTTTTTCTGAACAAGGGGAATTATTTTCTTGGAACCAAGCTAAAATGGATTCAACGGTGGAATATTTGCGTTCTTGGACAGAAACTTTTAATTCTGCAACATCTGTAGAACAAGATTTTGCATTTAAATATTTGTATACTCCAGAATATAAGCAAGTTGCCACAGAAAAATGTCTATTTGCTTATACTAATAGTCAAGAACTTTTTTCTATTCCCAAGGAGCAGCTTCAAAATATTGATTTTCGCTGGATTCACCAAGATTTAAAAATCCTTGTGGAAGATGATATGATTTTTTTGGGATTACACAAACAATCCAAGAATTCAGCTGGTGCTGAAGCCTTTATTACTTGGTTTATGCAAGAAGAAACTCAAGGCAAGTTATTAGATAGAACTACTTCTATGGGTTTGAATGTGGAATCCTTTGGTATTTCTGGGGGATTTTCTGCTATCCGTAATGTAAATGAACGTATTTTCCCATTGTATTACGAACATTTACAAGGAAATATTCCACCTGCTGAATACATAGATGTTGTCAATATATTACCCATTAGATGGGAAAGCCTAAAATCAAGAATAGTTCTTCCTTGGCTAGAATCTTATTCTGATACAAAACAAGAAGAAGTAACTGCAACAATGGAAGCTCTAATTGATACTTGGTCAAAGCAGTTTGAATAAGTGAATTTTAAATCCTATTTTTTCATATTTTAAAATTATATCTAAACTTAATTTTTGCAGTTCCGATAAAATAGTGAGAGGTCTATTATGGTTTCCAATGTCGGAACAGCAAATGCATATTCCTTTAACTCAGTTATTCAAACTGGAGGAACAAAGGTTCAAGTCCCAGTTAAACCCCAGTATGTGGTTTATTCTCAGTTAAAGCATATATCTGGAGTGGCAGCAAAGCAAGACCAACAGGGAATTAACCTTAGCAAAATACAAATATTGAATACTCTAATCGATAATTTGGTTTCTATAAAGAAAAATCCTGAACCAAAGGAGATCCCAAATTCCCCTACAGATGAACAAATTGATACTTTAATAAAAAACTATCAAGAGCAAATACATGTGGCGATAAAATCTGCAGAGGCTAATCCATTTTCAATTACGGGGCTTTCTTTACAACCAGGAGCCGTTTTCAGTATTTCTGTATAGATTTTGTAAAAATTATTTTATAATTCAAACCTTAAAGGCAAAGGGACCGTTTCAAAAGTTTACCAAAATAAAACCTTTGAAACAGCCCCTTTTTTTATAAATTTTAAAACTGAACTATTTTTTTAACAATGCAGCAAAAGGATTATAGGTTTCTCCTTCATCATCTTGAGTTCCAAGGTATTTTTTTGTTGCTTCTTCTTGCTCGTCGCTGGTGGCAAGTCTTAAGCTAATTCTTTGTTTTTCTGTATCTATTGAATTAATGGCCACATCCATGGATTGACCTACTTTATATTTTACCCGTAGATTTGTGTTAGCCTTTTCTTCCTTTAGCTCAGAAATATGTAGCAAACCATCTATTCCTGGTTCGAGTGAAATAAACAAGCCAAATTCTGCAACTCTGGCAATTTTTCCTTGATGTTTTGAATCAGGGGCATATTTTTTTGCACTTTTTTCCCATGGATTTTCTAAAAGATTTTTTACGCTTATAGAAACACGTTCTTTTTCCCAGTCAGCCTTTATAATTTGTGCAGTTACGCTTTGGCCAATTTTCAAAACTTCTTGAATATTTTCTACACGACCTTGGGATATTTCAGAAATAGGAAGTAATGTCTGAAAACCACCAATATCAACAAAAGCACCATAGGATTGAAGGGACACAACTGTTCCTGTTACTTCAGATCCAACCTTTAACTTTTCTTTTAGTTCTAGGATTTGATTTTTTCGTTGCTCTTGAATAATAGCTTTGTTTGAAAGAAGTAAGTTTTTGCCATTTTCTTTGTATTCAGTGATTTTGAAGCAAAGCTTTTTTCCGATTAAATTTTCAAGGTTTTCTTTGTTTTTATCCACCATTTGAGAAAAGGGACAAAAACCTCGACTTTCACCGATTTTTATTTCGTAGCCACCTTTTATTTCCTTTTCAACAATACCTTCCACAGGAATAGATTTTTTCCATGCATTTTCTAACATGGAAAGATTTGCTGAATCTCCGGAGATTTTTGAAGTAAACTTCATTTCGCCATTTTTTTCTCCAAGATAAAAAACTTTAATTTTATCTCCTTCTTTTACGGAGCAAATTCCTTGGTCGTCACAAAAATCAGATTTATTTACGATACCTTCGCTTTTTACGTTTAAAATTTATAAAAATACAGTCATCAGTTATTGCTACAATATCTGTTTCTATTTCTTGTCCAATTTCTAGTTGTTTCATAGTCCTTCCTTACAATTTATTTTTCATAGTACAATGAAATAAGACTTTGTACAATAAAAAGAAATCATTCTGTGAAACATTTTTTTATATTTAAAAAACTCCGAATATCAAAGTCTTGTAAGGTTTTATTTAATTCGTTATAATAATTTTATCAACCGGGGTGTGTATGCGTATCGGCCGAGTTTCGGTCCCCATACTCTGAGATTATACCCGTAGGGCAACATAGTTTTGCCCCAACCTGATCCGGATAATACCGGCGGAGGAAGTATGAAGACTCATCTTTTCACACTTTTCATTTTATTATTTACAGTTGTTTCTTTGTTTGCTTTTGGGACAAAAGAAGACAGCAATCGTCAGAATCAAGTGGTTGTTTATACCTATGATTCTTTTTTAAGTGAATGGGGTGCAGCTCCACAATTGGAAACCCTCTTTGAACAACAAACTGGATATGATGTTGTTTTTATTGATGGAGGGGATGGAGGCCAACTGTTAGCTAGAGGATTATTAGAAAAAGATGATCCACAAGCTGATGTAATAGTTGGAATCGATAACAATCAACTGAATGCTGCTCGTTCTAGTCAGATTTTTGAAGCCTATCAACCAAAGGATGCAGAAAAAAACATTCCCCAGGAATTGATTTTAGATAAAGATTGGCTTTTAGTTCCTTATGACTGGAGCCATTTTTCTTTAATTTATAATTCAGTTTCTGGTGTTCCATGTCCCACTTCTTTAGAAGATTTAACATCGGAAGTTTATAAAAACAAGATAATTCTTATGGATCCTAGAACTAGTACTCCCGGTTTAGGTTTTGTTGCCTGGACTGTAGCTGTTTTTGGTCAAGATTATCTAGAGTTTTGGAAAAAACTAAAACCAAATATTCTAACAATGGCTCCAAGTTGGAGTACTGGTTATGGATTGTTCACTTCTGGAGAAGCTCCTTTAGTAATTAGTTATACTACAAGTCCAGCTTACCATGTGGAATATGACGAGGGTGAAGATTTTAAAACTGTAATATTTGATCAAGGTCATGTTATGCAAATTGAAGGAATGGGGTTATTGAAAAATAGTCCCAACCAACAAGGAGGTAAGGCTTTTATTGATTTTATGGTTTCCTTGCAAGCTCAAGAGATTTTACCCTTAACCCAATGGATGTACCCTGTAAATTCTCAAGTAAAATTACCAGAATCTTATAGGGTGGCTAAAAAAGCAACAAAAACCTTAAAAGTTGACAGCGAAACTTTAAATGTTGCAGTTGATGCGGTTATGGAGCTTTTAGCATACTAGATGAACTTTTTGGGAACAAAATCTCTTTTAACTATTGTTGCTGCTCTTGTTTTTTTTACATTGACCATTTTTTTTATTGCCGCCCTGTTTGCTGCTGTAAAACCAACCTTTGTTAAGGATGATACGCCCTTTCTATGGTTTGGATTATGGAAAGTTGTAGCCTTTAGTTTAAAACAAGCCCTTTGTTCCACCGGGATAAGTCTTATTTTAGGAATTGCAGTTGCCTTTTATACTTCCAATAGGAACTTTCCCGGATCTAGCTTTTTGCTTTCTTTTTCTGCAATTCCCTTGTGCGTTCCTCCCTTACTTGTGGCTTTGGGCTTCGTTATGTTTTTTGGAATGGGAGGCTGGTTAAATAAAACTTTAATGAGTATTTTTTCCCTTTCTGAGCCGCCTCTTTCTTTTTTATATAGTTTTTGGGGAATAATATTGGCTCAGGGTTTTTACAATTTTCCAATAGTAATGAAAACCTGTCATGAAAGTTGGCTCAAAATTCCAGCAGAAGAAAAACAGGCTGCTGAGCTTTTAGGAGCAAATAAATTCAAGGTTTTTAGAACTATTAATTTTTTTCATCTTTTACCTGGAATTATTTCCAGTGGTATGACTGTATTTTTATATTGTTTTTTTAGTTTTGTAATTGTTCTTCTGTTTGGCGGACCTGGGACAAGAGTTTTAGAAGTTGAAATATACCAAGCCGCCAGGTCTAGAATGGATTTTACTTTGGCTTCTAGACTAGCTTTAGTTGAAACTTTAATTGCTATGGTAGTAGTTGTTTTTCATAGTCTATGGGAAGTGAAATCAAATTCAGTTAAAGGTATTTCTTTCCAAATTCAAAGTGAAAAGAAAAAAAATATTTCCGGTTTTAGAGAAAAAAACCTTGCTTTTATTTTAGGCATACTTCTTATTTTGTTTTTCTTCATGCCCTTTATAAGTATAGTTTTTTCAGCCTTTGAAAACCAAAAAGATGGATTTGTTTCGAATTCAATAATTACAAATAAAGTTGGGTTTCAAAATTTTATAAATATTTTTTCAAGAAAATCTTTTTGGCTAGCATTAGGGAATAGCTTGGTTATTGGCATCGGAACCAGTTTAATGTCGGTATTTGCAGCTTTGTTTTATTCTTGTTTAGTAAAGTATATTTCAGTAAGTAAAGGTACTCTCTTTCTAAAAATCCTTGCAATGTTACCTATGGCTGTTTCTTCTGTGGTTATGGCATTTGGAATAATTCAGCTTGTGGGAAGAGGTAACGTTTTTTCCTTAATTTTAGCTCAGAGTGCAAGTTGCTGGCCTTTTTCCTTTAGACAAATAATTTCTGGTATGGATAAAATTCCAAAACTTCAAATACAAGCGGCTAGATGTTTATCTCCTAATCCCTTAGATCAATTTTTTATGTTGTATATTCCAGTTTGCAAAAAAAATATTTTATCTGCTTTAGGATTTACCTTTGCAATAAGTTTAGGAGATACAACTTTACCCTTAGTTTTAGCAATCCCTAGGTTGGAAACTTTGGCACTGTACACTTATAAACTTGCTGGTTCCTATCGTTTTAATGAGGCCTGTGCTTGTGGAATAATTTTAGGGTTGATTACAATTCCTGTTTTTGTGTTGACCTCTAAAAAGGAAAAAGTCTATGACAAATAATTATTTTGTTGCAGAAAATTTATGTAAGACATGGAAAGATTCTGGGGAAATTTCAAAGCAAATTTCTTTTTCTCTTAGAGCTGAAAAATCTTCTATGACAGCTTTGGTAGGACCTTCAGGTTCTGGAAAATCAACTATTTTACGAATGATTGCAGGTTTTGTTGCTCCAGATAATCTGAAAAAAGACTGCATTCTTTCTCTTGATGGAAAGAATTTGCTTTCTTTGCCTCCAGGGAAAAGAAATGTGGGAATGGTTTTTCAAAATGCAACACTTTTTCCTCATTTGACGATAGAAGATAATGTGGCATATGGTTTACGTTGTGCTGGGAAGGGCAAAGAAGAGAGCAGAAAGATGGCTGCTGAATTCCTTGAAAAATTTGAATTAGCAGGTTTTTCAAAGCGAAAGCCTGAAAGTCTTTCTGGTGGCGAAGCTCAGAGAGTTGCTTTGGCACGTACTTTGATTTTATGGCCAAAATTAGTTCTATTTGATGAACCTCTTTCTGCTTTAGATACATCTTTGCGTAAAAGATTAGCTAAAGACATTGTAATGATGCAAAAAGAACGTGGCTTCACAGGAATATTTGTTACCCACGATATACAAGAAGCCGAATTTGTTTCAGATAAAATTTTATATCTAAAATAGATTATTTCTTATGTATGAATTATTCTAACTCAAACATTCCGGTATAGAGTTGGTAATATTTTCCTTTTTGTGCGATTAATTCATTGTGATTACCTCTTTCTATAATCCTACCCTGTTCTAGAACTAGGATTGTATCTGCATTTCGGATGGTAGAAAGGCGGTGGGCAATTACAAAAACTGTTCGTCCTTCCATTAACTTATCCATTCCCTTTTGAATTAAAGCTTCGGTTCTAGTATCGATGGAACTAGTTGCTTCATCCAATATCAAAACTGGTGGATTTGCCGCTGAAGCACGAGCAATAGAAAGAAGTTGTCGCTGCCCCTGACTGATTCCACTGCCGTTGGCTGCTAAGAAAGTATCGTAACCTTTTTCTAGGTGATTTATAAAAGAGTCTGCATTTGCTAATATTGCGGCTTCTTTAATTTGTTTCAAAGAAGCTTCTGGATTCCCAAATCTTATATTGTCTGCAACTGTTCCGCTAAATAAAACTGTGTCTTGTAAAACCATTCCTAAAGATCGACGTAGGGCTTCTTTTTTGATTTTATTGATTGGAATACCATCATAGGTTATATTTCCCAGTTGTGGATCATAAAATCTAGTTAATAGGTTAATTATAGTTGTTTTCCCTGAACCTGTTGAACCCACTAAAGCAATTTTTTGTCCAGGTTTTGCAACAAGGCATATGTCATGGAGAACCGTTTTTTCTTCTACATAACCGAAGGTAACGTTTTCAAATTTTACTTCTCCTTGCAAAGGAATTAGAGGTGTTCCTTCTGGTGCAGAAGTATCTTTCCAGCCCCATTTTTTTGTATGGGCAAAGGCTTCCACTAAATGAACCTTCCCGTCTTTGCTTGCTTTTGCAGAGGATTCTATGGCATTTACCAAAGTGTATGTTCCTTGGTCAACTTCTTCAGATTCATCTAGCATAGAAAAAATTCGCTCTGCACCTGCTAGTGCGTTTAAGATACTGTTAAATTGTTGTGACATTTGAGTAATAGGTTGAGAAAAGGAGCGGGTGTATTGCAAAAAGGATGCGATAGAACCAATATCTATTCTTCCTTTGATTGCAAGAAAAGCACCTAATACTGAAACTAAAGCATAATTAATGTGGGATAAGTTTCCCATCAACGGCATTAATATGTTTGCTAAAGAGTTTGCTCTTGCACTGGATTCTCTTAAGGCTTCGTTCAGTTCTGAGAAGTCTTTTACAGAAGAGTCTTCGTGGCAAAAAACTTTTACAACCTTTTGACCTTCAATCATTTCTTCGATGTAGCCATTTGCCTTACCAATATTTTTTTGTTGGTCACGAAAAGCCTTGGCACTATGTTTTCCGATTTTAGCGGTAAAAAATAGCATAACAAAAATCATTGCTACTACAAGGGTTGTAAGAGTTGGACTAAGAATTATCATCATTGTAAGCACCCCTAACACAGTAACTATCGAAGATAACAGTTGAGGAATGCTCTGACTTAGGGTGTCCCGCAAAGTATCTGTGTCATTGGTGTACAAGGACATAATTTCGCCGTGGGTCCTATTATCAAAATATTTAAGCGGAAGTTTTTCCATTTTGCTAAACATATCGCATCTGATTCTGAACAAAGTACCAGAAGAAATAGTTAGCATTATTCTATTGTTTATATATCCTGCAATAGCTCCAACACCGTAAATAATACCCATTGTGATAAGGAGTTTTATAAAACCTGTCATGTTAGGATTCTGTTTCCCAATAAGCGGCAATATATATTGGTTTATAGCAGGTTTTAGCAAATAAGTTCCTGCAATCATTGCTCCAGAGTTCAGTAATACGCATAAACATACTGGAATAAATAAGTATTTATATTTACCCATATAACTAAACAGTCTAACTATGGTTTTTCCTGTGTTTGCTGGTTTTGCGCCAGCCATTGAGCCCTTGTGGCCTCGTCCCATTGATGGTGGCATTATTTATTTCCTTTTTGTTGTGATTCAAATACTTCTTTGTAGATGGAGCAAGTTTGTACCAATTTTTCATGGTCTCCTGATGCTACAAGTTTTCCATTGTCCATAACCAAAATAATATCCGCATCCATTACAGAAGAAATTCTCTGGGCAATTATTATTTTTGTTGTTTTAGGTAAGGTGGATTTTAAAGCTGTGCGAATTCGGCTGTCGGTGGCTGTATCAACAGCACTAGTACTATCATCTAAAATAAGAATTTTCGGTTGCTTAAGTAATGCTCTGGCAATACAAAGTCGTTGCTTTTGACCTCCTGAAAGATTTACTCCACCTTGTCCGAGTTCTGTTTGGTATCCATCTGGAAAGGATTGAATAAATCCTTCGGCATCTGCAACTTGGCAAGCTTGAGAAATTTGTTCATCAGTGGCATTTTTATTACCCCAAAGCAAATTTTCTTTTATAGTACCAGAAAAAAGCATATTTTTTTGCAAGACCATGGCTACGGAGTTTCGTAAAGTAGTAAGGGGTAAATCTTTTACATCTTTGCCACTTACAAAAACTTGCCCTTGGGTTGTATCGTATAATCTTGGGATTAATTGCACTAAGGTAGATTTTGAAGAACCTGTTCCACCGATAATTCCAACGGTTGCTCCAGAAGGAATCTTTAAGCTTATTTCGGTTAGGACGTCTGGTGCTATACCTGGGTTGTAAGAAAAACTTACATTTTTGAATTCAACAGAACCTTCTTCTATAACTTGCGTTGTATCTATATTTTCTGAATCTTTTATATCTGGAATTTCATCTAAAATTTCTAGGATTCGAGAAATTGAAGCTCTTGAAAGAACTAGCATTACAAAAATCATTGAAATCATCATTAAAGAAGTAAGTATTTGAGTTACATAGGTAACAAAACTAATAAGTTCGCCAGTTTGCATTGTTCCACTGATTACCATGTTTCCACCATTCCACAGAATTGCAATGATGCAAGAGAACATCATTATTTGCATAACTGGCATATTGAAAATAACAATTTTTTCTGCTTTTACCTGAGCGTTTCTAAGTCCTTCTGCTGTTTTATGAAAATCCTTAGTTTCTTTTTCCTCTTGAACAAAAGATTTTACAACACGAATACCCGCAATGTTTTCTTGTAATTCATTGTTCAATGAGTCATAGCGACGTAACATTTCCTTGAATTTAGGAAATGCTTTTGTGGTGATAATTGATAAAACTACTGCCAAGATGGGAATTGCTAGAAAAAAAGTAATTGCCAATTTGGCATTTATCATGCAAGCCATTATTGTGGCACTGATAAGCATTACAGGTGAACGGATACAAATACGAATCAGCATTTGATATGTATTTTGAGTGTTTGTTACATCGGTTGTAAGCCGAGTAATCATAGAAGCTGTTCCATATTTGTCTATGTTTGACAAAGCAAAACTTTGTACTTTTGAAAATAATTTTCGTCTAAGGTTATGAGCAAAACCTGTAGATGCAACTGCTGCTAATCTTCCTGAAAGAACTCCACAAGTCAAAGAGAAGCAGGCAGCCAAAACCATTATTAAACCTGTTTTTGATACGTAATTAATATTTTTAGATGCAATCCCAACATCAATTATTTTAGCCATGATTATTGGAATTATGACTTCCATGCAAACTTCACCAAGCATCGCAATAGGTGCTAAAAATGTACAGATTTTGTAGCGTTTTTCTAAGCCGCCAGTTAGTTTTCTTATTAAACCCATATGATACAATATACAATTTTTAGAAAAAGCGTCAATCGTTTTTAGTTTAGGTGCAATGATTTTGTATTTTCTTTTGCAATGATTTCTATATTGCTTTATTTTAGTTATTTTATTATAATTTTAACTGATGTGTAAGTATGTTTTTTTTATTAAAGGCATGTACATCTAATAAAATACATATTTTGGAGGAATCAATGAAAGAATTAAAAGGTTCAAAGACAGAAGCAAATCTTCAAACAGCATTTGCTGGGGAATCAATGGCTAGAAATAAGTATACATATTATGCTTCAAAGGCAAGAAAAGAAGGCTTTGTTCAAATTGCAAATTTATTTGAAGAAACAGCTAACAACGAAAAAGAACACGCTAAAATGTGGTTCAAATTGTTACATGACGGAATTGCTTCTACTGCAGAAAATCTAAAAGATGCCGCAGCTGGTGAAAACTATGAATGGACAGATATGTATGCAGGTTTTGCAAAAACAGCTAGAGAAGAAGGCTTTGACCATATTGCCGACTTGTTTGAAGGTGTAGCAGCAATCGAAAAAGCTCACGAAGAACGATACTTAAAGTTGCTAGCCAATGTAGAAAATGGTCTTGTTTTTTCAAAAGACGGAGATATGATGTGGCAGTGCAGTAACTGTGGTCACCTTGTAATTGGAAAAAAAGCTCCTAACGTATGCCCTGTTTGTGCTCATCCACAAGCATATTTCCAAATCAACGCAGAAAACTACTAAAATTTTAGCCCTGTCTTTTTAAAGGCAGGGTATCTTTTCTTATGACCTATTTTTTTGAAACCTATGGCTGCCAGATGAACAAGGCTGAGTCCGCTTCTATGGAACAGATTTTGATTGATAGAGGTTGGGTTGCAGCTAGTTCAGCAGAGGAAACTGATTTGGCTATAATAAATACCTGTTCAGTTCGTGCAACTGCCGAAAATCGAATTTTTGGGCGTTTGGGTTGGTTCTCTGCTGTAAAAGCTGTTCGAGGTGGTGCAAAAGATGGAAAAAAAGTAAATTTCCCTGTGGCTGCTAGTGCCTATACCCAAGGACGTCCCCAAATGACCTTGGTTGTAACTGGTTGTATGGCACAACGATTGTTAGATGGTTTTAAAAAGCAATATCCTGTAATTGATTATGTTGTTGGAAACTTCCAAAAGCAACATTTTATAGATATTGTACAAGCTGTTGAACAAGGAAAACCTGTTATTGAAATTGACGAAGAGCCTATTTATAGTTTTGCTCCAATGTCTTGGGAACAGGGGACTTTTTCTGCCTTTGTGCCTATAATGCACGGATGCAATAATTTCTGTACGTATTGTATTGTTCCCTATGTTCGAGGAAGGGAAATTTCTCGTTCTCCAAAGGAAATTCTTAAGGAAATAGATCAACTTTCAAGCCATAATGTAAAAGAAATTACACTTTTAGGTCAAAATGTAAACTCTTATCACTGGGAAGAAGAGGGTAAAACCTTGAATTTTCCTCAGTTGATGATGTTAATTGCTCAGCATATAAAAGAAACAAGGTCCTCTATTGGTTGGATAAGGTTTATGTCCAGTCATCCCAAGGATTTATCTGATGAACTTATCGAAGTAATAAAAAATGAACCTTTAATTTGTCGCCATATTCATTTACCTGTTCAACATGGTTCTACTCAAGTGCTTGCAAGAATGAATCGGAAATATAGTAGGGAACAATATTTGGATTTGGTTGAAAGAATAAGGTCTAAAATCCCAGAAGTTTCTTTAACAACAGATATTTTAATTGGCTTTCCTGGTGAAACAAAAGAAGATTTTCAAGAAACAGTTTCTTTAATGGAACAAGTTAGATATCAAGCGGCTTATATGTATTATTATAATCCTCGAGAAGGAACTCCAGCTGCTACTTATCCAGACCAAATCTCTTTAGATGTAAAAAAAGAGAGATTGCAACAGATAATTGATATGCAACTAGAAATTACTAGAGAAGAAACACAAAAGCGTCTTGGTAAAATAGTTCCAGTTTTAGTAGAATCTGTTTCTAAGGATAATCCAGAAGAACTGCTTGGTAGAACAGAACAGGATGAAAGAGTCGTTTTTGCTGCAAATAAAAATAAATGTGGTAGTTTTGTTCAGGTTCAGCTACTTGAATTGACGGGTAATACTATCCGTGGTATAGTTATAGAATAAAGGAAGTAATCTTATGCCATGGAAATTAATATTTTTTATAATTTGTATTGTTTTAGCAACTATTTTTGTGGGATTCAATTTAGAAAATCGCTGTGACGTTTCTTTTGTCTTTATAACATTCAAACAAGTTCCTATCTTTTTGAGTTTAACAGCTGCCTTTGTTTTAGGAATACTTGCTGCATTGCCTTTTTCCTTTGGTCAAAGAAAAAAGAAAAAACTTGTAGCCGAAAAACAAAAAAATGTTGTGCCAACAACCGATGTTAAACTAAAATCTGTTGAAAAGAAAAATAAAGTTTCTGAAGAAAAAAACAAAGAGGTTCTTTCTTCAAAAGAAACAAATCCTTTAAAAGAAGAACCAAAGGAAAAATAATGAACTTATTTTTTCGTTCTAAAATAAGTGTTTTTTTAGTTTTTCTAGTTTTTACCCCTAAGGTTTTTGCTTCTTCTGCTAATGAAATTATTGACCAAGCAATACAAAAGTCAAAAGATTCGGATAACCTTTCTCAAGTAATTTATTTTGTTGAACAATCTGTTTCTTCTGTAACCGAAGATTCTGATGTTCGAGCCTTATACACTTTTTTAGGTCAACTAAATGAGCAAGTTGGATTATTCAAAGAAGCTTGTAATTGGTATGCAAAGGCGGCAGGAATTCCTGGTGTTCCCACTAAAGAAGCCCTAACTTCTGAACAATTAGTTTTAGCAGCAATTCGATCTGCCTTAAGTGGTGGGGATTATGAAACTGCGGAATCCTATCTTACTTCTATTCGAGGTTCTAAAAATCAAGAAACTTTTGCCTTTGTTCGCTTGTATACAGCTTGGGCGTATTTGTCACGTGCCGAAACCCAAGATGATTTATTAGAACCTATTGCTTTGCTTAAATCTTATGCAACCATGCCTCAAATGAAAATTGTTCAACCTGCAGTATATCTTACTCTTTGGTATGTAACAGGGGAAGCTTCTTGGAAGTCAAAGTTATTAACGGAATTTCCTAAGGCACCAGAAACCGCTGTTACTTCAGGAAAAGCAGAAATTTTACCTTCACCCTTTTGGTTCTTTTTGCCACAGGCAGAAACTTATGATTTAGGTCAAACTTTAGAAGAAGCACAATCTGAAGTTGAAGAAAAAACTGTTGTGGCATCAACAGATACCACGGAAACAACTCAAGGGAAACATAAAATAATCTGTCAACAACTAGGTTTTTTTCGTAACAAAGAAAATGCAAGTCGTTTAATGGAACGAGTTCGTCAAGCTGGGTTTTTACCAGAGTTAAAAGAAGAAGTTCGTGCTAGTGGTACAACTTATTTTGTTGTTATAGTTCCAGAGGATGATTCAGGAAATACTGGTCTTAAACTTAAAACAGCAGGTTTTGAATGTTACCCAGTTTTTGCTGAATAACATTCAATTTTTTGTGTTTAGCTTTCTGTTTTCTTGGGTTCAAGGCGAATACTTGGTTTATTCAAAATTGTAACTTCCAAAGGTGATAATTTTACAGGCTGTAGGATAACTGCTTTAGTTTCTTTGGTTTCTTCTAAGGTGGCAATATATGAACCTTGATCAAAGAAAGGTGGAAGAGAGGTTCCTCTTAGCTGTAAAATGCTTTGTTCCCCACAATTTGTTAGTGCAAGTCTGCCTGTTTGGTCTTCTATGCTATAAGTTCCTTGATCAAATTTTATTTCTCCTCCACCATCTATTGTCCAAATTTCTTGTTCTTCCAAAACTGCAACAATAGGGACTGGTTTTTTTGCTTGTTGCAACACATTGCGAGAATTTTGTCTTTTATATTGACCATCCCACAGGTTGCTTTCGCTAATAATCATTCTAACATCATCTTGGTTTCTTACTTTAATTTCATCTACATCTACAAGAGAAACGTCAATTCTGCGGTTTAGATTGGTAATTGTTTCGTTTACTGCAGAAATATACATACCATTCCTTCTTAGAGTACTAGCATCCCAAGAAAAAACTTCTTGTGTAGAGTTAGTTTGAAAAATTATTTCCTTTTCTTTTGGATTGAAAAACATATATCGAGTTTCGTTTCCGGTGTTGCTAGTTTTATACCATAATCCTTCAAGGTGATTGGCAAAGGTTTCTACAGTACCATCTTGGATACGGCTAAGTTCTTTTGCTAAAACTCTGGTTTCTGTAACCTTTGTTTCAGATGTTTTTGTGTACTTTTGTTGAGCTGGATTCCAAGTATATTTTGTTTGTAATTGGTCAAAGGTGTCGTTATTAGCGGAGGCAACAGAGCTATATACCCAGATTGGATAGCTTACACCTGTATCTTGTTGGGATTCATAAGAATCGTAGCGGTCAAGTTGTTGAATTATTATGCTGCCGTTAGCCTGAAAATCTGCAATGGTTGCCAAAGAAAATTCATTGTTGATTTTTTTTGGCATATAAACTTTCATTACACTATTTCCATCTTCAGTAAATCCTGTATAAATCAAAGAATTTTTATGGTTCCCTGTTATATCCATACTAGTTATTGAAAATGTTCTAGTTTGCATAATTTCTGTTACAACTTCCATAGTTCTGTCATATTGAGAACGGAATGGATTGTATAGTCCAATTAATATTACAATGTAAGGACTATTGTCTTTTTTTATTGCATTAATTTGGTCGTCGTAACCATCTCCGTCAAAATCAATGCTTAAAGTGTTAAGCAAAGTTTCATTTGGCAATAAAGGAATTAATGAAACTAGGGATATAGTATCTTCTTGAACAAGTTGTTCTTCCAGATTATTTGGTTTTTCCGACTCTTCAGAAACAGGAATTACAGTTTTTGCTCTGGTTATTGTCCCTTCTTTTTCAGTAGCTGAGTCTTTTGAAAGGAATAAAAAAACAAGAGCGATAGTAATTACTATGAATATAATAATTGTTAATCGTTTCATAAGAATATCATACTACTTTCTACAAACAATTACCATAGTTGCAGCTTTTTCGTTATATGGTGAAAACTCAAAATCACCATATACTTCTGCAGAAGAAAAACCGCTTGCCAAAAGCAACCTTTTTAGTTCAATTGCTGAATAAAGTCGCTGAATAAATTCATGCTCTATACGTTGGCCTGTTTCATTATCGATTAATATCCATTTTGAACGAAGCCCTTCCCAAGCTCCAGTAACAGAGAATTCTGTTAATACGGTTTTTCCTGCTCTTTCAAACCACTCGCCCTCTGTAAAGTCTCGAACTGCAATTTCTCGGCTTTTCCCTTCCATAATGAACCATCCGCCAGGTTTTACTGCTGCGGATATATTTTTAAGGATGAGTAAATCTTCTTCGATGGTGGCACAGTAACCGAAGGAAGTATATAAATTCACTGCTGCATCAAATTGGCTATGAACGTTAAAATCTCTTAAATCTGCTTGAATTAGATTTAGTTTTACTCCTTCGTCTTCGGCGGATTCCTTTGCAGCATTCAAATAGGGTTTAATATTGTCAACTCCAGTTACATCTAGTCCTAAAAGTGCCAATTCAACACTGATTCGTCCTGGTCCACATCCAGCATCCAATATTTTGCTACCGTCTGTTAATCCAGCAATGGCACGAATTTTCTCAGCAATACCAGGTGCTTCTGCCCAGTGCTGACTATCAAACATAATAGGACCATAATTTAACCAAAAATCTTCGTTTTCAAACCATTGTTTCTTTTTCATATTGTTATTATACCATGAAAAACAATAATTTGCCATGTTTTTACAAATAAAACAAAAGTGTGGTAAAGAACACTTGACAGATCCATGAATGAATTTAATACTGAAATTGATAATAATAGTTTCACTAAAGTATAGGAGGTTTTATGAAAGGATTAACGAAAATTATCATATGCTTTTGTTTTTTTGTTTTCCCTACTTTGTTAATAGCTCAAACTAAGGAAACTACAAAAAATGGAACAATATTGCATTGTTGGTGTTGGTCATTTAAAACAATCGAAGAAAATATACCTGCTATAGCAGAGGCAGGTTTTACTGCTTTGCAAACTTCACCAGCAAATACTTGTTTAGTAGGTGAATATGGTGGGTTGGATATATTTGGGCAAGACCTAACTGGTAAATGGTATTATCATTATCAGCCTACAGATTGGAAAATTGGGAATTACCAACTGGGAACCCGTGATGATTTTATCAGTATGTGTAAAAAAGCAGAAGAATATGGAATAGCAGTAATTGTAGATGTTCTTCCAAATCATACAACTCCTAGGCTAAAAGAAGTGTCTCAAGACTTAATTGATGCAGCCGGAGGAATGGATAATCTTTATCATGAAAACGGAATGCGAGATATTAGAAATTGGGGTAATCGCTACGAAGCTACTTCTGGAAAAATGGGTGGATTGCCAGATGTAAATACTGAAAATCCTTTGTTTCAAGCATATTTTATGAATTATATGAATGATTTAATAGCATGTGGTGCTGATGGTTTTCGTTTTGATACTGCAAAACATATTGCTCTGCCTGATGATCCTGTAGATAAAGCTAGCGTGGAAAATAATTTCTGGCCGATTTTTACCGGAAGAGAAGATATAAATGGTGTTATGTTGCAAAATGCAGAAAATTTATTTATGTATGGAGAAGTTCTTCAGGGTGATAATTCAAGAGAAGCTGATTATGCAGAGTTTTTACCTGTTACCGCAAGTTCTTATGGTGGAATATTGCGACAAGCTGTAAAATCCGAAAGGCTTTTGGCAAAAACCCTACAAGATTGGCGAAATGCAGCTGGTGGAGAAAATCTTGTAACTTGGATTGAATCTCATGATACTTATGCCAATGTTGGAGAGTCTGCAAAGATGACTCATTTTCAGTTAAGAGTAGGATATGCTATTATCGCTGCACGTAAAAATGGAACTCCTCTGTTTTTCAATCGCCCACAAGGTAAGGAAGCAACTCAGTTCCCTGGTGTTTCAAAAATCGGGGATATGGGAAATGACCAATTTATGCATAAAGAAGTGAAGGCTGTAAATAAATTTAGACAAGCTATGGTTGGCGAAGATGAAGAACTTATCAATGGACCAACAAATAAGATTTTTGCTATTAAACGAGGCGAAAAAGGAATTGTAATTATTAACATGGAAGATCTTTCAAAAAAGGTTTCCTTTTCAATAGATTTACCTGATGGAAAATATGTAGACAAGGCTAATGGCAGAACTTATAAAGTTGAAGATGGAGTTTTATCTGGTAGGATTTATTCAAATACTATAGCTGTAATTTATTAAGCTATTTATAAATCTTATTATGGTGGCTGTCAACTTTTAAAGTTGCATGCTTAAGCCTTGACATTTTCTGATGCTTTGGTGTATAGTTAAATTCCCGTATATCTGCGTGAAAGCGTATCGAAAGGGGCTGCTCACCCCAGACGAAGTTTCTAAATAACGATGCTGTTATTCAGAAACAAAAGACAATTTTATTTTAAGGTATATATATGAAAACTATTTTCGTAAACGAAAAAGATGCCCAGCGTAATTGGTATATTATTGATGCGGCTGGAAAACCCATGGGACGTGTAGCTGCCAAAGTTGCAGTTGTGTTACGGGGTAAGAATAAGGCTACATTTGCACCTAATCAAGAAATGGGCGATTTTGTAGTAATTGTAAACGCTGATAAAGTGGCTGTTACAGGAGCAAAGGCTACCGACAAAATGTATTATCATCATACAGGATATGTTGGTGGATTAAAGTCCTTTACTTTTGAAAAGAAAATTGAGCGTCATCCAGAAGCTCCTTTAATGTTGGCAATTAAAGGTATGTTGCCTAATGGTCGTCTTGGTCGCAAGTTGCTCAAGAATGTAAAAGTGTATGCTGGTGAAAATCATCCTCATGCAGCACAGAATCCTCAGCCATTGGAAATTTAACAGGAGTATATCGTGGTAAAAAATATTGGAATTGGAACAGGAAGAAGAAAAACAGCTGTTGCCCGTGTATTTCTGCGGGAAGGTAGTGGTAAGATTGTTATTAATGGCAAGGGTATTGATGAATATTTTGCCACGGCTGAACAGGTTAGAACTGTTCGCCAACCTTTAATGGTTACTTCTAGTGAAAATAAATTTGATGTACTTATTAATGTTAGAGGTGGTGGATTAAATGGTCAAGCAGGTGCTTGTTTGCATGGTTTGGCTAGGGCTTTAACCCAAGTTGATCAGGAAAATTATGCTTCTTTGAAAGCCAACGGTTACTTAACCCGTGACTCTCGTATGGTTGAAAGAAAGAAGTATGGACAGCGTGGTGCACGACGTCGCTTCCAGTTTAGTAAGCGTTAGTGTTTTTTATTACCAATGTAAAGCAGATCTTGAAGGAATGTTATCAGATAACATTTTCTTCAGGGTCTTGTTTTTTTTTGCGGCTAACATATTTAACTTCTGTATCTGCGAAAAGACTGAAAATTAACGAAGGTTTTTCAGAAGAAGAGATGCAGGAATTAATAGATGCCGGATTAGCCTATTCTGCTGAACGAGTGGCTATGTCTTATCTTGGACGTAGTGAACAATGTAGGTTTTTGCTAACTCGTAAGTTAAAGAGAAAAGGCTTTGATGATTCAATTATTAAAGTTGCCTTGGATTTTTTAGAAGTTCAAGGATATTTGTCTGATACTCGCTTTGCACAAGCTTGGCTAAGGATGCGTTCCATAAATCACGTAGAAGGTCAGTTGCGATTATTATCTGAATTAATGTCCAGAGGAATTGATCGTAATATTGCAAAGGTTGTAGTAGAAGAGTATTTTGCTGATATTGACGAAGATGTTCTTTTCGCTAAAGCTGCAGGTAAATGCAGGAAGCTAGGAAAAACTGGTGTAGCTGCTGAAAGCTATTTGCGAAATAAAGGGTTTTCAATGAAGCAAATTAACTCCATAATCTCCATTTTATAAAGAAAAGTAATTTTGATAATAGTAAATTAGTTCTCATGAAATACCTTGTTTTGTTATTTCATGTTATAATTGATTTGTCTAAAAGGAAGGTGCGTATGTCAAAAGATTTAGGAAAAACTGTTGTATATTCCGCATTAGAAGTAGCAAATGTATGTGGGGTAGCAAACCAAACAGCAATTAACTGGATAAGAAACGGTTATCTTAAAGCTTTTAACACACCTGGAGGGCAATATAGAGTTTACGTAGACGACTTAGTTGCTTTTATGACGGAACGCAAAATGCGAATTCCTAGGGCTCTGGTGTCTAATATGAAAAAAAAATCTTGCAGAATTCTTGTTGTAGAAGATGAAATAGGCTTAAATCATGTTATTAAAACCTATTTAGAGAAAAAAATTCCAGAAGCAGAATTATTCCAAGCCTTTGATGGTTTTGAAGCAGGTTCATTAATTTCATCTAAAAAGCCAGATTTAATAATTTTAGATATAAATTTGCCAGGTTGCAATGGAATCGATTTGTGCAAAAAAATAAAAAATATTGAAGATTTTGGGGAGCCTTATATATTTATTGTTACTGCAGTGCAAGATAAGGACCTTTTAGATCAGTTAAAATCTCTAAATATATCTTGCGTGTTTAGAAAACCTTTATCTTTAGTAGATTTATTGGATTCTGTTCAAGCCTGTTTTACCCCCCCCCCCCCCAAGGGAAGAAGGCCAGTGGCTTTAATTCCTAAGGAATAACTATCCCTTCTTGATACATAAAAGCAGGAAATGGAATATTTGATCCAGTTATTTCTAGAATAGAATCAAGGGTATTTATGCTTTCAGGTTTTTTATTATTTGAAAAAGCCCCTAAAAGATAATCGTAAAAGGATTTTTCAATTTCTGGATACAAGTAGAATAATTCTGCTCCATATTCTTCGCTTAAAGTTGTTTCCACATGGGAAAAGCGACTAATTTCGTCAATTAACCCATTTTCCAGTGCTTGTTGAGCAGTATAAATCCTTCCGTCAGAAAGTTCGATAACTTGTTCAAGTGGTAATTGGCGACTTTCTGCAACAATTCCAGTGAATTGCTGATAACATTCATCTGCAATTTTTTGCATTATTTCTTCTTGCTCTGGAGTTACTGGAGTATCTATGCCCAACATAACTTTGTTTTTTCCTGCATAGAAGGTGTTAATTTTTATCCCATGGGTTTCTAAAAATTTAGATAAATCTACACTTTGACCTGAAATTACGCCAATAGAACCAGTAATGGAATTGCGATTTGCATAAATATAATCTGCTGCACAAGCTATGTAATATCCACCTGATGTTGCTTGGGGACCAAGATATGCAAAAATTGGTCGGTCGGTTTCAGCCTTATATTCCATTAGCTCAAGATATAATTCATCAGATTGGTAGACAGCTCCACCGGGAGAATCAATATATAAAAGTATTCCTTTATTATCTGGGTCTGTGGATAAACTATAAATTGTATCTATTGCCCATTGATGATCGTAAGAATCATTTATTGGTTCTATTATTCCTTCTATATAAACAACTGCAATATATTCATCTGAAGAAAAACTTCTTGTTCCTTGTGTACACATTGTAAATAGTTTCATAATTCCAATTACCAAGGCGACAATTACAAAGCCTAAAAAAATAAATAAACCTTTTCGGGATGTAACGTCTTTTTTAATAATCTGTTGGTCAATTTGATTTTGTTCCATAAATAATCCTTTAATATAACTTACTAAAAGTATATTAAATGGTTGTATTTTTAGCAAGTTATAAATATGCCAGTAACAAGTAGTTTACAAGTAAATAAAAGTAGTTTAAAATATTATTTTGTTGGGAGGAAATAATGAAAAAAAAATTTATTCAGGTAGCAGTATTTTTTCTTGTTGTTTTTAGTTTTTTAATTTGTATAATTTCTTGTAAAAAAAGTAATGAAATGTCTCTTGATGAAATTTCTATAGCAACTACCGATGGAACTGCAGCTTTGTTAGCTAAAACTATATCAAAGCCTTGGCAAGGAGAAGAATATGTTCCAGGTGCAGTTGGAGGAGTATGGAATTCTTCGATGATAGAAGATCCTAAAACTTTTAACCTTATAATTTCTGAACGAGATGCCACAACTTCTTCCATAATGGCTCACATGCATGATTACTTGGTTGATTATGATTATGTAAAAAAAGAGTTTGTTCCTAACTGTGCCAGCCCAGAAATAATTGTAAACGAAGAAGAACAAACTATGTCTGTGGTTTATACTTTGCGAGATGATTTGTACTGGTCTTTTTATGATTCAACAGAAAAAATACCTGTAACTTCAGATGATGTAATTTTTTGGTACGATGAAATAGAAGGTGACCCTGAATTCCGTAGTTCTGCATATAATAGTCAGTTTACTCAATTACCCGATGGTACAGAAAAAAGAATAACAATAGAAAAAATTGATGACAAACGATTTGCATTTCATTTTCCTAGAATAGATTCAAATCCTTTACTTTCAACCAATAGAAACTTTGGACCAAAATTCCTTTTTGAACCAGCAAAAAAGCAAGGTGGTGTTCAAGGTGTTTTGGATTTGTTCAGTGTAGATACTGACCCGAAAAAGATTCCTTCTATGGGACCCTGGTTTTTAATTGAATATAGTCCAGGGCAAAGACTAGTTTTTGCTAGAAATCCAGACTATTGGAGAAAAGATTCCAATGGGGTTGCATATCCTTACCCAGAAACAAAGGTTGCACAAATTGTTTCAGATCCAAATACTCAATATCTTCTTTTCAAAGAAGGTAAGCAAGAAGTTTATACCCCAAGACCAGAAGAGTTAGACGAAGTTGTAAATTTGCAAAAGCAAAAAGTTGGTAATCAAACTGATGGCTGGACTGTTTTTAATTCAGAAGGTGATTTAGGAGCTCCTCTATGGAGTTTTAACCAAAACCCAATTCATAAAGATAAGCCCTTTTATAATTGGTTTTCAAAAAAAGAATTCCGCCAAGGAATGAGTTGTCTTTTAAATCGAGATAGAATTATTAGTCAAACATACCGTGGTTTAGGTGCTCCAAAATATTCTTTTTTTGCAGAAGCAAATCCCTTTTACGATAGTTCAATTTTTTTACAATACAAATATGATATCAAAAAAGCAGAAGAACTTTTTGCAAAAATCGGTATGAAGAAAAATTCAGAAGGTTTATTAGTGGATATGCAAGGAAACCTTGTGGAATTTGATTTAACTATTCCTTCTGATAGTACAATTTTTAGTGATATTGCCACAATTATTATGGATGAATGTGCTAAAGTTGGAATTACAGTAAATATTAGAAACACTGATTTCCAAAAAATCGTGGAACAACTTAGCTCTACATACGATTGGCAAAGTGTTTTAATTGGCTTAGGTACAAATTATTGGCCAACCCAAGGTTCAAATGTGTGGCCTAGTGATGGAAATTTGCATTTATGGTATCCGTTACAAGAAAGTCCTGCTACTGAATGGGAGGCACGTATTGATAATTTATATGAACAAGGCTCTTCTACTGTAGACAAAGAAGCAGCAAAGAAGATATGGGATGAATACCAAAAAATTCTTCTAGAAGAATGCCCTGTAATCTATCTTGTAACTGGTAGAAGTTTTGTTGCGATACAAAATCGGTGGGATTTTTCTAACTTTTACTATGATAATATTGGAGGAGCTAACACCTCTTTCTTATATTTGCAAAAATAACCAAGGAATATCAGATTGAAAAACTTTCTAAAAAAACTGTTTTATCCCTTGTTTTTATTTAAGCGAAAAATGCCACTATTATCATTTATAGTTACCAGATTGATAACTATGGCAGTTATTCTTTTTGTGCTAGGTTTTGTGGTTTTTGGATTAATGGAACTAGCTCCTGGGGATATTGTAGATCAACTTATGACCCAACAACTTTTTTCAGGAACTAGTGGAAATTCTGTTCCTATGAATCATAGTTCAGATAATTTTTCCACTAACCAATATGAATTAATGAGGCAGGATTTAGGTTTAGATAAACCCTTTTATATTCAGTATTTTATGTGGTTAGAACGAGTTTTTCATGGAGATTTAGGAACAAGTCTTATTTCCAGGGCTCCGGTGGCTTTTTTAATTAAAAGTAGATTAATTAACTCAGTTATACTTAATCTTATTTCTTTAGTTTTTATAACCCTTTTTTCCTTTATATTAGGAGTGTGGTTTTCTTCAAAGGCTGGGACAAAAACAGATTTAGTAGCTACATTTTTTGCATTGGTTTTACACGCTTTTCCAGGTATACTAATGTTAATCTTGTTACAGCTTTTTGCTTCCGTAACTGGACTTTTCCCTGTAACTGGGTATCCTGATTTTCCTTTTAGCGAAGCCCCTGGAAAATTTGTGTTTAGCTATGCTCATCATATTTTTTTGCCTCTTTTAGCAGCTTTTTTAGGTGGAATTGGTGGAACTCTTAGGACAATTCGTGCAACTATGCTAGATCAGCTTGGACAACCTTATATTACAAGTCTTAGAAGTAGAGGCCTTTCTGAAAAGCGTATTTATTTTAATCATGCTTTTAGAAATACACTTAATCCCTATATTACAGGAAGTGCAAACCTATTAGCTTCCCTTTTTTCAGGGTCTTTGGTTTTAGAAATTATTTTTGCTTATCCTGGAATTGGTAGACTTATGTATGAAGCGGTTTTGCAAGAAGATATAAACCTAGTTCTAAGCAATTTAATGTTCATTTCGTTTTTAGTTTTGGCTGGAATGGTTATAGCAGATATTATTCTTGCCATTGTAGATCCAAGAATACGTTATGGTAGGGAATAAAATGAAAAAGTTTTTTATTTATCTAAAAACTAGACCTCTTGCTATGTTTTCTTTGGTCATACTGATTATTCTATATTTGATGATGGCTTTTGCTGAATTTTTTGCACCCTACAGTCAAGTTCAAGCTTTTGATGGAATGAGTTATCATCCACCCAATGTAAGTTTTAGATTAAAAGATAGTGAAGGAGGAGGTTTTGGTCTTAAAATACAAGAGGCAAGAGTTTTAAACTCTGTTACTTGGGAATATGCATTTGTAAAAGATTTAAATCATCCCATAAAGTTTTTTGTAAAAGGAACACCATATAAACTATTTGGTTTTATTCCTTGCGATATTCATCTTTTTGGAACAGGAGATTCCAACTCTTACCCTGTGTTTTTGTTTGGTACCGATAACTTAGGTCGTGACATATTTAGTCGCATTGTTTACGGAAGCCGAATATCTTTGACAATTGGTTTTCTTGCAACAGGTATTTCCTTGTTGTTGGCTATTGTTTTAGGAGGCTTTGCTGGTTATTTTGGTGGAATAACGGATTGGTCTATAATGCGTTTTGCTGAATTTTTTATGTTGATACCTGGACTATACCTAATTTTATTTTTGCGAAGTATTTTATCTTCCTCTATGGATTCTGGAAAATCCTATGTGATAATAACTCTTATTCTTTCGCTAGTAGGTTGGCCTGGTTCTGCAAGAACTATTCGGGGAGTTGTTCATTCAATAAAAAGGGAGGAATATGTTCTTAATGCTCAGCTTGAAGGAATCCCTTCTTTATCCATCATTTTTAGATATATTATTCCTCAAATTGCCAGTTTGTTAATCGTTAGTACAGCACTTTCAGTTCCAGGTTTTATTATGAGTGAAACAACTTTATCTTATCTTGGCTTAGGAATTGCAGATCCTGCGGTTAGTTGGGGGTCTTTAATTAAAAGGGATATTTCAACATTGCCAAACCTAAAAAATTATCCTTGGCTACTTTCTCCGGTGTGGTTTTTGCTAACAGTTACTTTAGCTTTTAATTTTTTAGGAGATGCCCTACGAGACTTTTTTGATCCATACCACCGAGTTTTTCCACGTTTTAAGTTATTCAAAAAGACAAAAGAAACCGAAAAGAAGGTGTTTCAATGAATCAGATAGAAACCAACCAGCCTTTATTGGAAGTAAAAAATCTTTCGGTGACCTTTTCCTATTATCGTGGAACTGAAAAAGCAAAACTTTATGCTGTACGGGATGTTTCTTTTTCCATAGCACCTGGAGAAATTCTTGGAATTGTAGGGGAATCTGGGTCGGGAAAAACTGTAACAACTTCTAGTATCTGTGGCTTGCTTCCAACTAATGCCAATGCCACAGGAAGTATTTTGTATCAAGGTAAGGATCTTCTTGCTTTGTATAATTTATCAAACAGCTTAGGTAAAAAAAATAGCAAAGTTGCGAAAGAGGAATTGCGAAGTTACAGAGGCAGAAAAATCGGTATGATTTTTCAAGAACCAGGTCGAGCTTTTGATCCACTACAAAATATTTTCAGTGTGTTTTTTGAAACATTTCGTAATAGTGACAAAAATATTACAAAAAAAGATGCCTTTGAAAAAGCAGTTAATTTGCTAAAAGAAACAGGGCTTGATAGCCCAGAAGAAAGACTTAAAAATTTTCCTCATCAGTTTTCAGGAGGGCAACTGCAACGAATAGGAATTGCTTTAGCACTAGCTCAAGATTGCCAGCTTTTAATCGCAGATGAACCAACTACAGCATTGGATGTTACAATTCAAAGTCAAATTGTAAGGCTTTTGTTGGAGCTAAGAAAAAAACGAGGTATTTCTATTATTTTTATTAGCCACAACATTGATTTAGTTGCAGAAATTTCTGATAGAATAATGGTGATGTATGGTGGTATGATAATGGAGTGGGGTGGCTGGAAGCAAATTAAAAATAGCCCAATTCATCCTTATACTAAAGCTTTGCTTTCAGTTTCTCCTGCCTTTGGAAGCCATTATTCAATTACGCCCCTTGTGCCTATTCCAGGAAAAGTCACGGATCCTTCTAATCCTGAACCTGGATGTCCGTTTTTCCCCAGGTGTGCTTTGGCAAAAGAACTTGGAGAAGGAAAATGCCAAGAAACTATGCCTTTGTTAATAAATTATTCTGGTAAAGAAGAAAGGTTTATTCGTTGTCACTTTTTAAAACATGAAGAGGTGGAACAATGCTGACTTGTAAAAACTTAAAAAAGAAATTTAACTTAGAGGCTGGTTTTTTTGCAAAATATGGTCGATTTGTTTACGCTGTAAACGATGTTTCATTTTCTATTGCATCTGGTGAAACCTATGGACTTGTTGGTGAATCTGGTTGTGGGAAAAGTACAACTGCTAGACTTTTAGTTAAAATGTATGAAGTGGATTCAGGGGAGATACTTTTTTCAGATAAAATTTCTGGAGAAACAATTCAAGTAACTTCACTAAGAGGGGCAAAACTAAAAGACTATAGAGAAAAAATCAAATATATTTTTCAAGATCCTGTTAGAAGCTTGAATCCAAGAATGACAGTTTACGAAATCCTTACTAGTGGATATAAAAATTCTAAAACTTGGCCAGGAAAAGCAGCTGCAAGACTAGAAGCAGAAAAAATTATGGAAGAAGTTGGCTTAATGCCAGAAGATTTGGATAAACGTCCTACAGATTTTTCTGGTGGCCAAAGACAGCGTATTTCTATTGCTAGAGCTTTACTAATGAAGCCAGAAGTTTTAATTTGCGACGAAGTTGTATCTGCTTTAGATGTTTCAATCCAGGGGCAAATATTAAATTTGTTGCATAATATTCGTACTCAAAGAAATCTTTCTTTGTTGTTTATTGCTCATGATTTAAAGGTGGCCTGTTATTTTTGCGATAGAATTGGTGTAATGTACCGTGGAATTATTATGGAAGAAGCTAAGGCTCAAAGTCTTTATTCCCAAGCACTTCATCCATATACTAAATTGTTATTTTCCAGTGTTTCAAATGGGGAAAAAAAGGAAGAACCACTTTTAGAAAGTGAAATAAGCCTTCAAACTTTGGAAATAGAAGGTTGCCCTTTTGTTGATAGATGCCCAGTTTCAAAAGAAAAATGCAAAAAAGAACTTCCGGAATTAAAAGAAATAAAAGATGGACATAAAGTTCGCTGTTGGTTAATAGATTCCTAGTTGAAACAGAATTATTTCTTAGGATATACTATTTTAGTTTTTTAGAGGTGATTATGGCACACTTAAATATTCAAAGTCCCAGTAGCTACAGTAAAACTGACTCGTATAATTTTCCAAAAAGTAAATTTGAAGGAAGTCGTAATCTTGATTCCAAAGAAATAGAAATTCTAAAAAAAAATGGATGTATTTCTAGCGACAATAGTTGGAAAAATATATTTGTTTCAGAAGAATATTTTGACCCTGAATTAATTCAAAATTGTGAATTTTATGGAACTGTTGTTATAGGAAAATTAAGGTTTGGTACACTTAGATTTCATGATTTGGAATTGAGTTGTGGGCTTTATAATTCTTACATTGCAGATTGTGCCATTGGGGACGATGTTTGTGTCCGAAATGTAAAATACTTAGTGAACTATGAAATTGGGAATCGGGTAATTTTGTTCAATGTGGACGAAATGTCTTGCACAACTCATTCAAAATTTGGCAATGGAATATTAAAACAGAATGAATCAGAAGATGTAAGGATAAAAATTGGTGTTGCTAACGAAAATGACCAAAGAGCAGTTTTGCCTTTTGAAGAAATGATTACAGCTGATGCATATATTTGGTCAAGATTTCGAGATGATAAAGAATTAATGGAACGATTTGTAGAGCTTACTGAATATGGTAATTGCAAAGAAAAGAAAACTTATGGAATTGTTTGCAACGATGTAGTGGTTAAAAATACAGTTTTAATAAAGGATGCAAAAATTGGCGACTTTGCATACATAAAAGGTGCTATGAAGTTAAAAAATATTACTGTTTGCTCTTCCGAAGATGAACCTTCGCAAATTGGCGAAGGTGTAGAAATGATAAACGGAATAATGGGTTATGGTAGCAAAGTATTTTATCAAGGGGTTGCAGTTAGATTTGTTATTGGTAAAAATTGCCAGTTAAAATATGGTGCACGTTTATTAAATTCTGTTTTAGGAGATAATTCTACAGTTTCATGTTGCGAATTATTAAACAATTTGATTTTTCCATTTCATGAGCAACATCATAATTCTTCTTTTTTAATTGCAGCAACCTTACTTGGACAGTCAAATATTGCAGCTGGTGCAACAATAGGTTCAAATCATAATAGCCGCAGTCCAGATGGTGAAATCATAGCAGGAAGAGGATTTTGGCCAGGATTGTGTTCGGATTTTAAGCATAATAGCAAATTTGCTTCTTTTACTTTGGTTGCCAAGGGTTCTTACGAAAATGAATTGAATATTATGTATCCCTTTTCTTTAGTTTCAAAAGATAATGAAGGGCAGAAAATTAGCATAATTCCTGCTTATTGGTTTTTATACAATATGTATGCAATAGCACGAAATAATTCAAAGTTTAAAAAAAGAGATAAGCGTGTTGTTCCAGTTCAACATATAGAAACCGACCCTTTAGCTCCTGATACTATGGAAGAAGTAATTATTGCTTTAAATAGATTAATAGATTTAACTCAGCATGAAATTCATTGTGAATGTCGCCAAGATGCCAAGGATTTTCTTCATCAAAACCCAAATTCCGAGATTGTTCTATTGGATATGGATGTTCAAAAGCGACAGGGTGGAAAAATTTATAAACCTGCTCAGGGTTATAAAGAGTATAGAAAAATATTAAAATACTTTGGAGTAAAATGCTTAATAGAATATTGTCACAAAAATGGTCAGCAAATTCTATCAAAACCTTTAATTGACGAAATTTGCCAACTTCCCCTTTATACAAAATGGAATAATTTAGGTGGGCAAATTATTCCTGCTGTTTTAGTTAAAGAATTATTATTTAAAATAAAAGATAAAATTATAATCAACTGGAGGCAAGTTCACGAATTTTATAATCTTTGCCAAGAAAATTATTTAAACTATAAAGCTAGATATGCTGTTTACATTTTGGAATGGCTTTATGCAAGAAATATTTCTGATTTTTCTGATGAAATATATGATGACATACTTAATGATGTTTTAGTTGTTTCTAATAACATGTACGAAAGTGCCTTTGTTTCTAGGCAAAAAGATTACACTGATTTATTTAGATCAATGACTTATAGTTCTCCAGAAGAAATGACAGCTGTTCTGGGAACTGTAAATGATAACGATTTTTTAGTTCAGTTGGAGCAAGAAACAAAGAGTTTTAATCAAAATCTTAAAGTCTTTTTTTCAAAAGAATGATTTTTTGAATATAGCTTTTAACCATTTTTTAACATTTATTTATTGATTTGATTCGTGTCTTTTGCTAGCATAAATGTATGTATTATGTTAGTTTTGTTTTTCGTTTATTAGGAAGTTTGGGCTTTCTTCTTTACGGTATGAAGATGATGAGCGACGGTATTCAAAAAAGTGCTGGAGAAAGTCTTCATAAAATTCTTGGCTTAATGACAAAAAATCGTTTCTTGTCTGTTTTAACTGGCTTGTTCATAACTATGATAATTCAGTCTTCTAGTGCAACAACTGTTATGGTTGTTTCTTTTGTAAATGCCGGTTTATTAACCCTTCGACAGTCTGTTGGAATAATTTTTGGTGCCAATATTGGTACTACCATTACTGCTTGGATAGTTTCTATCTTTGGATTTAAATTTAATATTTCAGCCTTTGCTATTCCATTGTTTGGTGTAGGCTTTATAATTGCTTCTTACAAAAAATTACGAAAAGAATCCTTTGGTGAAGCTTTAATGGGATTTGGACTTTTGTTTCTGGGTTTAAGTGAACTTTCCAATGTTATGCCTAGTTTGAATGCAGATAATGTTTCCTTCATTGCAAAGTTTAGCGATCATAGCGTGTTGAGTTTGTTCATTGGTGTATTTGCTGGTATTTTGATAACTGTAATAATTCATTCTTCTAGTGCTGCTACAGCTATTATTCTAACCATGTCATACAACAACCTTATCCCTTGGGATTTTGCTGCTGCTATGGTTTTGGGTAGTAATATCGGTACAACAATAGATGCTGTTTTAGCTTCCATTGGTACAAAGGTAAATGCAAGACGAGCTGCATTAATTCATGTTATGTTCAATGTGGCAGGTACTGTCCTTGCAATGATTTTCTTTAACCCATTTTTGGATTTAGTAGATTTAATTGTTCCAGGTCCTGTAGAAGAGTCTATTACAACACACATTGCTATGTTGCATACATTGTTTAATACGATTAATACATTGTTGTTCTTACCTTTTGTTTCACAAATGGCACATCTTACAGAAATCCTTATTAAACCAAAAAAAGATGAAACTCCTGATGTGTACAGAATTGAAATGCCCCATAGTAGTCGTGTGGAAAATGCAAGTGCAGCCTTGGTAATTGCAGAAAAAGAAATATCTGATATGACAGAAATCGTTTCTAGAATGTTTACTCAGATACGAAAGGCATTTGGCTCTAATTCTTTTAACTTTACAAGCTCCGACAAGGAAAATCTTGCAACCTTAGAAGATTATGCTGATCAAATGCAAGAAGAATTAGCAAAGTATCTTGTTGCTTGCAAAGATTTGCCTGTTACAGAAGATCAACAAAATAATATTTCTCAGATGATAAATATTATTGATGAACTTGAATCCATGACCGACGATTGTTATAGTGTTGCATTGCTTCTAAACAGAAGTATCGAAAAAAATATGGTTTTTCCACAAGAAGATTTAGAACGACTTGACCCTTATGTTTCTTTAATTGAACAATTTGTCGAGTTTATTCGTGCACATATTAATCAGCATTTAAATTCTGCCCAATTAGAGGAAGCTAAAAACTTAGAAGATCAAATTGACTTTTTGCGTAAGAATTTGAAAAAAGTTGCACGTAAGCGATTGGAAAGTGGTGCAGATGTTAAGTCGGAACTTTTGTACATCGATTTAGCTCGTCACTTGGAAAAAATTGGGGATAGAGCTTTTAGCATATCAGAAGCTTTGAACTTAACAAAATAATTAATAATTAGTATAAAACAATAAAAGACTGTCTTACAAAGTTTAACTTTGAAGGACAGTCTTTTATTTTGCCTGCTTAGCATTTATTTAAGTTGCTTTATTCTTTTGTTAAAAGTTCATAAGCTTCCATTGGAGTTTTCACAGATAGTAAAGCGTCTTTTAGTTCTTGATTTCTAAGTTTTGAACTAAAAAATGAGAGAGTTTGAAGATAATAGGAATGTTGGTTGTAAGCGGCTGCAATCATTATCAAAAGTCGAACAGGAATATCATCTATTGTTTGGAAATCAATAATATCTGTTCGGCTAATTCCCACAGAAACAACCAAATCTGTAATTGAAGAAAGTCTGACATGAGGAATTGCTATTCCACGACCAAGAGCAGTAGACATAAGTTCTTCTCGTTTTAGGATTTCTGTTGAAAGTTCTTGGGCATATTTTACTTGAGGCGCTGTACTTAAATTGTTAGATAGTTCTATTAAAGCATCTCGTTTTGTGGAATGGTTTAAGAAAATAATTCTGTCTGGCGAAAGAATATTTTTTACTTGAACAGTTGTTGGATTGTTATTGTTTATAGTGCTAGAAGATAAGCGTTCATTTACCCATTTTTCTATATCATCTTTTTTGAATCTCCAAATTGTCCCGATTTTTCCTGCAGGAATTTCTCCTTTTTGAGCCCAATCGTATATTGTTCTTTCGGAAACTCTAAGATATTTTGCTACTTCTTCAATAGTTAGGATGTCGTCATTCATAATGTACCTCATGTATTTGAAATGCTTGTCAGTATTATGTTGTATTTTGCAATATTTACGTTTTTATGTCAATATTTGCAATAAAAAACTTTTTAGCAAAGATAATACTTTTTTATAATATATTGACTATTTTTTTGTATATGATTAAATTTAAAAGCAACAGATTCAAGACTAAAAATATGTGTAGAAAAGATTTTTTTAAATATATAATTTCAGCATTTATAATTATTCTTGTTGTAGTTTTTGTCTGGTTTTTTTCTTCTCGCAGTGAAACTGTATATGTTTCACCGCCACCCACTGTTGTAGTTGCTTATCCTCAAGAACGAACTATAAAACAAAGTTTAATTCTTAGTGGTCATGTGGAAGCTCGTGCTATGGTACCTGTTGTTCCTCTAGTTAGTGGCACTATTTTAAATTATCCAATAAAAGCTGGTATGAAAGTTGCAGCTGGTCAAGTTTTAACTCAAATAGATCAAGAAGCTTTTAGACAACAAATGTTGCAAGCAAAAGCAGCATATACAGGATACGAAAGCAGTTTTACTCGTGTTTCAGGGCTTTTTTCTTCTGGTGCTGCTTCTCGTCAAGAATATGATACTGTAAAAGCACAAAGAGACGCGGCTAAGGCTCAATACGATTTAGCAGAACTACAATTAGGTTATGCTACAGTTACTTCTCCAATTACAGGAACAATACTTTCTGCCCCAATGTCTGTTGGAAGTGTTGCTAGTCCCCAGCAAGTTTTAGCTGTTATAGCAGATTTATCTGATTTAGTAGTACGTTTAGATGTTCCAGAAAAGTATTTTGACCTTTTTGCCAACAATTCTCTTAGTCTAACTGCACAAATTGTTAGACCAGGGGATTCAATTTCCAAAGAAGTTCAATGTTTCGCTACTATAGATACTGTTGCTCCATATATTGATGGTGAATCCAAGACCTTCCAAGTTGTGTTACAGTTGCAAGATCATTTGGCAAATTTCAAACCTGGAATGTACGTAAAGGCAGAAGTTTTTTTTCAAAGTTATGAAAATGTGTTAGCATTACCATTGGCTGCAAAAAAAAGTGATGATTCTTGTTATTTATTTCATCTAGAAAAACAAGATAGTAATGAAAAATCTCTTGGTACAGTGGAACATATTCAATTTGATACAGTTGTTTCAGATGACCAATGGTTTATGATTCCTCAGGAATACAGTGAACAGCCTTTTGTTATCCAAGGTCATGGTACTATTTTTAATCATCAGCAGGTTTCTGCAACTTATTCAACAGGTGCTACGCAGTGAAAATTTCAAGATATGCCGTAAAACATCCTGTTGTGATTGCCATGCTTCTTGTGGTGTTAGTGGCGTTTGGGATTGTTTCACTTTTAAGTCTAAATGTAGAATTTATGGCAGATGTTTCCACCCCTTCAGTTCTGGTTTTTTCTCTTTATCCTGGTGCTTCGGCAGAGGACATGGAACAGGAAGTTACATCTGTTATAGAAGATGATTTTGTCACTTTGCCAGATTTTAAAAGTGTAGAAAGTGAATCCTCTAACTCAGTTAGTTTGATAACCATTACATTTAGAGATGGAGTAGATCCTCATGAAAGGATAACTGAAGTTCGAGACAGAATTAACAAACTGATGGAAGAATTACCAGAAGGTTTGTCAGGTGTACCTAATGTATTTGTAGGTGGCGTTGAAATGTTGCCAATTTTTTCTTTTGCTGTTTCTGCTGGAAGTGATAGCGGTACAATGACAAAATACATTCAAGATACCTTACGACCTCGTTTAACTTCTATTCCTGGAGTTTCCAGTGTTGATGTGTCAGGGGGCAAAGAACTACAGGTGAATATTATTCTTAGGCTAGATGATCTTGCTGCAAAGGGAATATCAAGTATGACTGTGTATCAAATCCTTAACTACAGCAATGTTACTTTGCCAGCAGGAAATGTAAAATTTAACCAACAGAATATTTCTGTACGATACAATGGTGAGCTTGTATCACTAAATGATATAAAAGAGTTACCGGTTGGAGCAACAGAAAGTGGTGTTATTATCCGACTTCAAGATGTGGCAGATGTAGAATTATCCTATCCAAAAGAAAAAACCTATGTAACAGATGGCAAAGAACAAGTTATTTTAGTGGATGTGTTAAAGCGTTTAGACGGCAACACTATGGATATTGTCAAGCAAGTAAAAACTGTTTTAAAATCAGCTCAAGAAGAAACAGGAGGAAGTTTTTCCTACAAAATAATCAATGATGATAGCCGTACTATTACTGCTTCCTTAAAGACAGTTATAATGTCTGGGATTTCAGGAATAATTATGGCGGTGTTAGTAATATTCCTTTTCCTACAAGATTCTAGGGCAACTTTAATTATTGCCATTTCCATACCTCTATCTATTTTGTTTACCTTTGTTGCGATGAAATTAATGGGGGTAACAATAAACTTAATGAGCCTTTCTGGCATGGTTGTAGCCTTGGGAATGGTTGTGGACGGTTCTATTGTTATGATTGAACAGGTTTATCGTTACTATACCCAAGGTAATCAGGAAGGAAGAGCTATTTATTCTGTTCAAGATTCTATTTTTAAAGGTTCTAGCGAAGTTGGCTCTTCTATTTTTGCTAGTACTGCCACAACCGTTGTAGTGTTTATTCCTATCGCTACACTTTCTGGTATTGTTGGAATGATATTAAAAGATGTTGCACTAACATTGATTATGGCATTAGTTTCTTCACTTATTTCTGCTGTAATAGTAGTTCCTTTTTTAATGGGGGTTTTTCTAAAGCAAAAAAATAAACTTCAGTCAGAGAAAAAACCTTCTTTCATAAATAGAGGAATGAAAAAAATAGAAACAAAATATAAAGCCTTGTTGAGTTGGGCATTAGATTCTTGGAAATTTGTTGTTTTTTTAGCTATATGTATATTACTTGCCACTCTTTTTATAACAACTTTGTTAGGTATTTCTTTTGTTCCTTCTACAGATAATAGTGATTTTTATATTGATGTAGATTTTCCAGGGTATTATTCTTTAGAGCAAACTCATCAGGGAATGGAACAAGTAAGTGACTTATTGACTCAGTATGTTCCAGAAGTTCAAAGTGTAGTATTTTTTAGTGGTTCAAGCCAAGGATTTGGTAGTTCAGGTAATACTGCAAATTCAGGTTATGCTCATGTTGTCCTTGTTCCTGTGGCAGAAAGAAAAAGAGATATTCACGATATTATTTTGTTAATGCAACAAGTTATTACTGCCAATGTACCAGATGTAACAGTAAAAGTTTCCAACGGAGGTTATGATAAACTTTTAGGATATGTTTCTGGTGGTGGTGGATATGGCTTAACCTTAGTAAGTGAAGATATGGATACATTATATTCTTCTGCAACAGAACTTGCTGAATTCTTACGCTCTGATTCTGATGTGGTAACTGTAGAAATGGATACCTCCTTTGACAAAGAAACACTTGTTATAGATATGGTTCATGACTACATGAGTTCCTTAGGTGTAACTAGTTACGAAGCAGGTGTTACAGCAGCGATTATATTTCAAGGAATGGATGCCGGTAGATTTCGAGATATGGAAACGGGGGACCGATATAATATTCATTTATTTTCAGATATAACTGAAGAAGAAATTACTTTAGACGATTTAACAAATATCCACGTTCTTTCTTCTTTGGGAGTTCCTGTTTCTTTTTCAAACCTAGCCTCCTTTTCCACAAAACAAGAAGTGTCGCAAGTTAACCATATTGATAGAGCAAAGGCAATAACTGTATCCGCAAATCTTATTAGCGAAGATACATCTGGTGTAACTCGACGGGTGAACCAATGGTTAGAAAAAAATCCTTTACCTCAAGGTGTTTCTAGCCAAGCCGGAGGAATTGGGGAATTAATTGGAGATTCTTTACCTTCATTAATTACGGCTTTGTGCATAGCTTTTTTTCTTGTATATACAGTTATGGTTTTACAGTTTGAACGATTTCGACAACCCTTAATTATTATGGCAACTATACCCTTTTGTTTAATAGGTGTAGTTCTTGGTTTGCTTTTGTTTGGTTCCACTATGAGCCTTCTAGCCTTGTTGGGAGTTATTTCTTTAGGAGGTGTGGTAGTGAATAATGGAATTATCTTGGTGGATTATATCAATATTTTGCGAAAATCTTCTTCAAAAAAAGAAGGCGAGGAAACTACAGAAGATTTACGAAAGAATGTTATTGAAGGTTCCGCTAGCCGACTTAGACCAATTTTCATGACAACATTAACTACAATGCTTGGAGTTGTGCCAATGGCTGTTGCCGCTGGTGAAGGAGCAGAAATTTATGCACCTTTAGGCCAATCCATTGCAGGTGGATTATTAACTTCCACCCTAATTACATTATTCATTATTCCGGCCTTGTATTTTGTAACAGAAAAAAGAAGACTAAATAAAAGAAAAAAGATTCTTCAGCCAATTATTGTATTCTTACTTGCAACAACTTTATTTTTGGGGCTTCCAAGTAATGCAACTGCAGAAGAAATTACTTCTTTGGTGGAAGTATCGCCTTTGCAAATTGAAAACCAAGGTGAAATCTACGATTTTTCTGAATTATCAGTCTGCCTAGAAAAAAATAATCCTGAAATTCTTAAGGCTCAAGAAGAATTTTTTCAAGCTATGTTGGATGTTAAAGATGCAAAAGCACTCTTTCATCCCAATGTGGATTTATCTTTAGGAGGAGCTTATTACGTAAATCCAGCCATCGGTGAATTTCGCTCAGAAGCAGGAGCTTTAGGTGATTTACCCATTACAAATCCAGAAACAGGGCAAGTGATGATGCAACCATTACCTGCTTCTGACCTTATTCTTTTTGAAGGAATGCCAAATGCCTTGTATTCTTTTCAGTTTGATATTCAACAACCAATTTTTACTTGGGGAAAATTAACTAAGGGTGTAAAAATCTTTTCTGCCGTTGCAGATGTAAAAGCATTACAACTTTCTTCTACAAAAAAGCAACAATCTTTTCACTTGGAAGGTAATTTGGCAACTCTTTATTATCTTTTGCAAATGGAAAAGTTGCTAGAAGAACAAAATAATTATGCCACTCGTCTTGTTCAACTTTCAAAAGAAGCAGAAAAAAACGGTATGTTGCTCAAACAAGATGTTTTAGAAGCAGAAATGCAAGCGGCTTTAGTTCCTGTTTCTATGGCAAATCTTCAAGCAAATAAATCTAATATTTTACAGAATTTGCAACGAATGACTGGACTTTCAGATTTACTGCCAGAAAATATTGCTTTTGTTCCAGATGATGAATATTTTGAAAACTTTGCAAAAATTGAATTTTCTGTGTTTAAGGATTCTGCTTTGGCACCTGAAAGAGAAGCCATATCTATTGTGGATAAATTATATGAAATTGCAGAAATAACACATACTGTGGCAAAGGATTCAATTTATTGGAAGCCAGATATTGCACTGCAAATTTCATTTGGACTACAAGGTAATATGGAAAAGTTATTCAAAGGAGAAAGGGATTTTAAAAATGATTTGGTTGCAGATTTTACCCTGGGAATAAAAACTACAGTTTGGGATGGCGGAAAAAAACTGAATCAGATAAATCGAGCTTTAAGCGAAAAACAAATCGCCCAAATTGAAGGTGTTGATGCAAAATCTGCAATTATCCAAGAACTAACTGTACAGTATAACGCTTTACAGATGGCATCATTGAAAATTCAGTATCAGCAATTAAAAATAAGTACAGCAGATTCGGATATCGAAAGAAAAGAAAAATTAGTGCAAAGTGGTTATGGCTCTGAACGAGAAGTCCTTACTGCAAAGATTTCTAAAATAACAGAACAAATAACTCTTTTGCAAGAACGAATTAACTTAGCATTAGCAACAAATACTATTCGTGGTCTTACGGAATTATAGTACACGTAACAAATAAAAATGAAATTAAAAACATAATAATTAAAATCCACAAAATAGTTGAAATAATCAAAAAAATTGTAGGAAGAATAAGTTTCTTTTTATTTTTTGAAAACTTTTTTTTCCGTTTTATAAAAAAAATAATTGAAAAAATGCAAAAAATTAATGCCAACAAAAAAATTGGAAAGATATAGTATTTAAAAGATTCAGGACTTACAAAAATTTTTGTTGGACCATCTGCTCCCCCAATAATTGTAATAGAGGGAGCTTGTAATAATTGATTCATAGGAGTAAAAATGCTCACTGTTTAGAATTAAATATCAACACCTAAAAAAGTGTTTCACAACTAACCCAATGATAAAAGACAAAGCTGCTACAGACAAACTGATTCCAGCCATTTCTGTAAATCGCTTCTTAAAAGAAAGATCCTTTGCAACTGAAATATAATAGGTAAAAGCAAAAATTATTACTATTACAATTCCAATCATTATGGCTAAAGCTTGAACAAAGGCGTCCTTAGGGCATAATAAATAGGGTAGAATAAGACATATAACTGTAAAAAGATAAACGCCACCGGTATAAAGGCTTGATTTTAAAGGGTTAGGATGCCCCTCTGTTCGTGCAGATAAAAATTCACTAGAAGTCATAGAAAGGGTTGCTGCAATTCCTGTAATTAACCCTGAAAGTGCCACCAGTTTATTGTTTTGCAATGCAAAAGTTAAACCTGCCAATGTTCCTGTTAATTCCACAAGAGCATCGCTTAAGCCTAAAACCATGGAACCCACATATTGTAGCCGTTCTTCATCCAAGAGTTGTAATAATTCTTTTTCGTGGCGTTCTTCATCTTCTGCAATTTTTTTTGCTTCAGGAACCTCCTGTTCTAACTTTGAATATTTTTCAGAAGCATTATCTTCCCCTTTTTCCATAAGTTTTAGGGCAAAGGTAAAACCGAACAAACGACTTATAGTAGTAAAGCAAAAAATTTTAAACTTATTAGGTTTCTTTTCTTGACCGGTCAAGCGTTTCCATATTTCGAAGTGAGTTTTTTCTTCCTTGGCAATTTTAAGCAAAATTTCTTTATTTTTGCTTTCTTTCATGTTTTTTGCAATTTTTGAATAAACATAATACTCTGTAATTTCATTCTGCTGCATTTTTAGCAAAATATTTTTTGTTGCCTCTGTCATTTAAACCTTCCTAATTATTTTTTTGATTTGCAAATGAATATTGTCCCATAAATAAAACTTCTTCAGAAGTTTCGTCTATTATAGCAAAGTAAAATGGTCTATCTAAAACAAGTACAATGGGCTTTGGTGGAAGAGAAGTAGTTGCCATGGCAATAGCGGTAACTGCCGCAGCCTCTGTTCCTTTTTCGTCTACTGAAATATAGGTTTTGTGTAACACTTGGCTAAAATTGGGGAATTGCTCTTTGTTTTGAAACATGAAAGCCAGTTCTGCTTGTCTTGTAAAAACTGAATTTATTCCAAGACTTTGAAGTATTTTGTTCAAAGTAGTTGCAAATTCAATTTTAAACTTTGGCATAGAAAATTTAACATAAGTGCTTTTTATGTTTTCTGATGAAATTGCCTGTGTTATCTCTTTGTAAACTTGAGGTTGTTTTTCTGGATGGGGGAGCAGAACATACATAGCAGGTTTCATAGAAATAGTTTCTCTGCCAATTCTGTTAAAGTTTTCATCAAATTGATCAAACACATTTTTGTATGGCAATTTAATTATTTGTCCTTTTTCAGTTGAACAATATCCATAATATCCAGTTCTGTTCATAAAATCTGTTGTTGTTTCAGAACCATCTGCATTATAAAAACTTCCAGACTTTGTTGCTCCTTGATGAAATTCATTTTGCCAAGCACCTTTAAAATACAGTGCGTTAATTAACATTACTTCAAAATCAGGACTATTAATTATTCCTTGGATTTTTTTGTGGGTTTTTTCGCTTACCCAATTATTGATTGTTGAAACTGCATTTTTATCCCTTACAGTTTCTGCTGTAGCATAAAAATTTTCCTTTGTAATATTTAGAAAATCTTTGCTAAAGTTGTTGCTACTTCGATTTGTGTTTACCCATAAAGAATTTGCAATCTGAAGTCGCAAATTTTCTGAATCAGGAAGGTTAATTATGGTTTCTTTTGCCCACTGATTAAATTTTTCCAAATCCTCAATTTCTAAGGCAGTAAGAATTTCATCCTTTGTTTTGCCTTCTGTACCATTTGCAACCATGGCTAATGCCATTTTTATAGAAAGTGGGGAAAACATATAATTATCATTTTGATTTATAAGATTGTTTACTTTGTCTGGAAATGATAAGTTGTTTAATTCATCAGAAGTATTTATTTTTTCAGAATTTAATGTTTCAAGTTGAGCATCTTGTTCAATAATTGTGTCTTTTTGTTCCATAGCAAATTCCTGTGGTTTAGTATTTTTTTTATAATCCCTTTTGCCAAAAGAAAAAATTGGTGTTACGAAAAGTAAAAATATACAAAATTGAATGAGTAAGTTTCGAAAAAATATTCTCATTATTTTCTCTCCTGTTTTTCATAGTTTTCACAATTATATTTTTGGGCGAAAGTTTTTTTTATTTATGAATAAATGATATAACTGTATATCAAAAATAAAATCTTTTACATTAGAAAACTATCATTGAAAATTATATCATAAATTTCTAAAAAAAAATACTAAAAGCTATGGATGAAAGATTAGTATTTATTTTACAACAAAGAAATCTTAAGCTACAATTCTGATTTTCGTGATTTTATTGCTACAATTTACATTTATTGCCATATAAGATATAATGAGTAAAAATTAAAAAATGCCTTTGTCACTTATGCAGCTTTTTAGGAGGGATCATGAATATTACAATTTTTTATGGAGGAAAATCCGGTGAACATGAAGTTTCCTTGGTTTCAGCTTCTTCCATTGTACGAAATATTGATATTTCTAAACATAAAATTAATCTTGTAGGAATTGCAAAAGACGGGAAATGGTATCTTCAGCCTGAACAAGAATTTCAAAGAGTAAAGCAAAATGAACAAGCAGTTTTATCTATAACCGAAGATTCTAATATGGCAGTGGCTGTTATCCCAGGAGGTGACAGTAACCATGCGTTAAAAGCACCAAGTGGAACAATTCCCACAGATGTGGCTTTTCTTGTGTTACATGGAACTTATGGCGAAGACGGTACAATTCAGGGGCTTTTCGATATGTGTGATATTCCTTATACAGGATGTGGAACTGCCTCTAGTGCCTTGGCTATGGATAAAGAAAAGACAAAAATGATTTGGCGACAATCTAATTTGCCTGTTTTACCTCATGTATGCCTTAAAAAATCAGATATGGAACATCAAGAAAAGGTTGAAAAACTTCTTGTCCAAGCTGAAAAAGAGTTTGGCCTACCTCTTTTTGTTAAACCCTGTGGAACTGGTAGCTCTGTGGGTGCAAACAAGGCAAATACTTCAGAGGAACTTAAAAAATATGTGGAAGAAGCATTTAAATGGGACGAAAAAATCCTTATTGAACCACTGATTAATGCTAGAGAAATTGAATGTTCTGTAACCGGAAATTCTGTGGTAGGTGGTCCAGTTACTTCATATACTCCTGGAGAAATTATTCCAACCCACGAATTCTACGATTATGACGCAAAATACAATGACCCAGAAGGTGCAAAGTTAGCCATTCCTGCTGAATTAAGCCCTGAAAGAATAGCTTTTATTCAAAAAGCAGCTGTTTTAGCATATAAGGCCCTTGATTGCAGTGGGTTATCCCGAGTTGATTTTTTTATCGACAAAGATAATGATAGCTTATATTTGAACGAAATAAACACTATGCCTGGATTTACTTCCATAAGTATGTTCCCAAAAATGTGTCAAGCTTCAGGTTTAGCCTACGATCAACTTCTTGATTTGTTAATTCAAGAAGCAGTAGATAAATTTAATTCTAAAAAATCAATTCAAACAAATAAGGGCTAATATGGAAGCCCATGTTTTTTCTTCTAAATGTGTTTTTTCTAGCCTGAAAGACATAGCTGGAAAAAAAGTTACGATTATGGGACTAGGTCTAAATGGAGGAGGCGAAGCAACAGTTCGTTTTTTTCTAAACCATGGGGCGATAGTTACTGTAACAGACATGAAAACTCAAGAGCAACTTGCTACCACAATTAATTCTCTTGAACCAGAAATAAAAAAATATGGAAATAAATTACGATTTGTTTTGGGCTGTCATCAAATTGAAGATTTTGAAAATGCAGATGTGGTTATTAAAAATCCTGGAGTTAAAATTCAAGGGAATAAATTTTTATCTTGTGCAAAATCCATTGAAACAGATATTTCAATTTTTTTGCGTTTTACCAAAGCACCTATAATAGCTGTTACGGGAAGCAAAGGAAAATCTTCTACCGTTAGTGCTATTCACTATGGACTTTCCAAAGCAGGATTTAAATCTTTTTTAGGTGGGAACATAACTGTAAGCCCTTTAACTTTTTTAGCTGAAACAGATGAAACCACTCCCGTGGTATTGGAACTTTCTAGTTGGCAGTTGGCAGATTTACGGGGCAGAAACTTGCTTAAACCAAAAATCTCTTTGCTTACAACAATTGTTCCTGATCATCAAAACTGGTATGGGGACATGGAATCCTATGTTCAAGACAAAAAATTAATTTATGCAGAGCAAAGTTCAGAGGAATGGACAATTTGCCAAGGAAATGATTCTTGGGGAAAGATTTTTGCTCAAGAAACTCAAGGGAAACCCTTATTTTGCGGAACTGAAGATTCTTTAACTCAACATAATGGAGCTTTTATTGCTTCTGATGGGAAAGGTTACATTTGGTTACCCGGAATGAAAACTCCTGAACTTTTGCTTTCTGATTTACAGGTTCCTGGAAAACACATGAAAACCAATGCCCTAAACGCCGCCTTAGTAATGTATTTAATGAAAATACCCTCTAAAAAAATAAGTCAAATCCTTTCAACCTGGCCTGGAATTAATCATCGTTTGGAATATTTTTACACTTGGGATAATCAAGGTTATCCTGTAAAATTTTACAATGATTCTGCTGCAACTGTTCCCGAGGCGGCGGCAGCAGCTTTGGAAGCCTTTGATCAGCCCATACATTTAATTTGTGGTGGAACAGATAAGGAACTTGACTTTGAACCTCTAGCTCAAAAGTTAAAGCAAATTCCGCCTCTTTCTTTAAGCCTTTTGGCTGGAACTGGAACAGACAAATTGCTTCCTCTTTTGAAAAATCCTACAGAACCATATGATTCCTTAGAAGAATTATTAAAATCCGTAAAATCTGAACTTCCGCAAAAATCTGGAATTGTAGTTTTTAGTCCAGGTGCCACCTCTTTTGGAATGTTCAAAAATGAATTTGACCGAGGAAAGACTTTTAAAGCTTTAGTTCAGAAAATATTTGTTTAATTTTTTATTTTTGTGGAACTACAATAGGACTTTTGAAACTTCTTCTGAAATACGAGTGTGTAGGTCAATGCAAAGTTTTTTGTAAATTTCATCTGATAAATCTGAAACTAATTCTTCTTTATTTATGGTTGCAAGTCGCGTTTCTTTATGTTCTTGTTCAAAAAGTTTACTAGGTTCAATTTTTAGAGTTTCTGCAATCAAGTCTATTGTTTCAGGCTTTGGAAATTTGTGGCGACTTTCAATTTCTGTAATGTAAGTATATCCATAACCGATTTTTTCGGATAATTCTTCTTGAGTAAAGCCCGCTTTTTTTCTATAAAACTTTAAATTTTCTCTAAAAATTTCTCTTGTACCCATAGACTATATAATACTCATAAAAAATCTAATTTTTTATAGTCAACAAGCCTTGATGAATTTATACTGTAATGATAAAATGTACTTATCGACTATATAAAGTATAGTTGATAAGTACATTTTAGGTGGTCTGCAATGACTATAAACTACGAAAGGAAGTTTTTTTATGAAAAAGAATAAAAAACTATTTGCTCTATTATTTTGTTGTTTATTTTTATTTTCCACTATTTTTGGAGCTACTTTGAAATATGATAGAAATGGGGATGTTTATTTTGATTATGGTACACGAAAATATACAGATGAAGAAATTGTAGACCAAGACACATTCGACAAAATAACAATATTCAGTGCTATAGCCTTTGGAGATTGGCCAACAATCCAAAAAGAATTAGATTCTGGACTAGACATAAATAGTAGCATTGTTCTTAAAGAAGATCCAATTGTAATTCAGTATACACCTCTTAGTTACGCTCTGTGGCACAACACTCCAGCATCGGAAAAACAGTATAGAAAATCATCAAAAGAAACAATACTTGAAAAACTTATCGAAGCAGGAGCTGATGTGAACTATGTAATGCCATGGTTTTTTATTTGGGGAGATTTAAATCAAACTCCTTGTTTGTCTTTAACATTACAAGAATTTGCAAACGGAACTTTGTCCAAAGATTTTGTAATGACAATGATAGACAAGGTTGAGCGGATTCCTGTGGATTCTTATTTTCAAATTGCCACTACTGGTGATATTGAAATCATCAAGGCAGGCTTTGAAAAAATTAAAAGTTATGACGATACTCCCGATTCTCTTATAGAATTCTTAATGGCTTCAATTTATTATCCCTGTCTTGTAGCTCATAATGATAACAAACCAATTCCAGATTATGTTGTTGATTATTGTCTTGAAATACAAAAAATGCCTTTCGTGCATATGAATATAAAACAAATTACAGATAGATTCTTTACTTTTAACAACGGAAATGGACTTTATGAAACTATTTCTACAGCATATGCAAATGATGAAAATTGGCAGGACGTTCTTATGACTTTTGAACTTCTTAAAGGATTGGTAAATTAAAAACATTTGCTAAACAAAAGTAAATTTTAATCTTTGTCCGTATGGACTAGAAATAAAAACAGTCTGCAATGACTTAAATCTACGAAAGGAAGGATTTTTATGAAAAAACTAATAGCTGTTTTATTGGTGTTGTTGGTTGCAAGTACTTTTGTGTTTGCTGAATTGATTGAATGTGGCACTTGTCATGGAGCAGGTGAAGTAGATTGTTATTCCTGTGATGGTAGAGGTGAAAAATCTTGTACAACATGTTGGGGTGCTGGAGAAAAACTTGTTGCAAATCCTAATTATCAAATTGGGGACGGTTCTTCGCTTACTATACGGGAAACTTGTAATAAGTGTGGTGGCTCTGGTTATCAAGGATGTAGAGATTGTGGTAATGATGGGCGTGTACGTTGTCGTTCATGTAATGGTGAAGGCTACTTTTATGTAGAAGATTAATTTTTTTTATAATACTAGTGGGTCTTTAAGATTCCACTAGTTATAATTCTTCTTGTGTAAAACCCGCTTTTTTCCTATAAAATTTTAAATTTTCTCTAAAAATTTCTCTTGCACCCATAGACTATATAATACTCTTAATATTACTAATTTTTTATAGTTATTAAGCCTTGATGAATTTATACTGTAATGATAAAATGGACTTAGAGGTTAAAATATGAGAAAAAAAATATTTTTGTGTTGCTTTTTTATGTTATTTTGTATGGTTGTTTTTGCTAAAGAACCCTTTGAAAAGAGATCTTATAACGATACAGAAACACTAACTTTGTCTTTTGCTAATTCTATGAGATGTATTTTTCACATACATAATTATGACAATGGAGCTTTTTATTCTTTTAAATTTGCAAAAGATGACGAAACTTTTACAAAGATGAGGTTGTCAATTAACAATAAGTATATTTGTGATTATAATCCTCGCTATGATGACGCTTCAACCCTTTTAAATACATTATTTGATTCCATATATGAATATGGAGGAGATGATTTTTTTAATTGTATAGAAGAAACAGTTTCTATGCTTTGGGCAATGTGTGAATATGTAAATCAAAATTATTAAGAAATATTTTATGTTAAAAAAAATATATATTATATTAACATTAATTATATTAATGCCATGTATTTTTGCAGATACTACTTTCAAATTTAAAATGACAGAAGATGGATCTGGTGTATATATTGATGAATACACAGGGTCAGATACCGTTGTTTTTATTATGCCATATTATGAGGGTATGTGTGTAAAAGGCATTGGAAAAAGGGCTTTTGAACATTCTAATGTAGTAGAGGTTTATTTACCTGAAACTGTTGAGTGGATAGAGCAAAATGCATTTAATAATTGCAGAATGCTTAGAACAATAAATTTTCCTTCTAGTTTACAAATTATTGGGTGGCGTGCATTTTATTACTGTGTTTCTTTATCCGATATTTTGTTCCCTTACCCTTTACATCAAGTATCCTGGGGACGAGATAATATGAATAATTATGATGCCTTTTTAGGTTGTTCTTCTTTAACTATGTATAGTCAAATGCAGTTGATTAAAATGGGTTATCCAGACGGATTTTAGGTTACTAAGAATCAATTATGAAAAAAATATATTTTCTGAGTTTTTTGTTTGTTTTTTTATCTTGTATAAATTTATTTGCTAGTGGTAGTTTAGATAATATTATCTTTGGTGAATTTATTTCAGCGGCTATTGATGGAAACACCCAAAAAGTTAAACAAATGATTCAAGAAGGCCATAATGTGAATCAACGTACTTCAGATGGTGATACAGCTTTAATGCATGCAAGTATAAAAGGTCATAAAGATATTGTCAAACTATTGATAGAAGCAGACGCAGATGTAAACGCAAAAAACTATTCTGGCGTTACAGCACTAATGACTGCTGCAATAGAAGGGAAAGAAGAAATTTTTTCTATTTTAGTAAAAAATGGAGCTGATATAAATGCAATAGATGATGAAGGGGATTCTGTTCTTTCCTATGCTTGTGCATCAGGAAACAGAAATATTGTTTCTTTTTTTATATTAAATAAAATAAACGTGAATATAAATAACAATGTTGGCGAAACTCCTCTTATGGAAGCAATTTCTTCTGAAAATTTAGATATTATTACCCTTTTAATTAATGCAAATGCAGATGTAAACGCAAAAACTATTGATGGATATACGCCATTATTTGTTGCGATTGCGTCAGAAAATAATGGTTTTATCTTATCAGCTATAAAATTACTAGTTGAGGCAAATGCAGATGTAAATGCAACTGATATTGATGGTACGCCTTTCCTTTTTTACGCTTTAACTTTGGAAAATCCTAAAATACTGTCTGCTTTGTTAACCTCAGAAGCTGAAGTAAATATTGTTAGTTCTCAAGGTAAAACACTACTTGAATTTGCAGAAGAACTTGGTAATGCTGAAATAATTAGTATATTAAAAAAAGCAGGTGCAAAGTAGTTAGCCACCTAAGTATTAACGATTAGGTGGCAATTTACAATCTACGCTACAAGAAATTTGTATTTTATAACACTGTACAAAGGTAGGAATGGAATTAAAATTGGTACAGTGGAAACATATTTTTGATATTCAGGGTCCTTGGCATAACTTTTGTTTTGACGTACTTCTAATCGTCTTGCGCCACTAAACATAACATATGTAATTAGGATTAAACCTAAGATTGAAAAAATCCATTGCCAACTTGACATCATGTTTACACCAGTAACAAAAACACCTGTCCACAACAAAAGTTCGCCTAAATAATTGGGGCAACGAACAAATTTATAAAGTCCAGTATCTACAAATCTTCCAGGATTCAGTTTTTTAGCCTTAGCTTTTTGTTTGTCGGCTATAATTTCCATAAGAATTCCTAAAAACATTAATACTAAACCAACAATGGAAGGAATATCAAAGTGTAAAAAATCTTGGACTTTTGGTTGTTCAAGGCGAAAAGCCAAAGGACACGTCATACATAAATAAAGGAAGGCACAACTTAACCAAATGCACACTTTTACGCCAAAGGGAACTGTTTTCCCATCTTTTATATCACCACTTACCCGTTGATTATATGTTGCAGATTTTGTTTCTCTGTATAACAAAAATCCACCTAATCGAACTCCATAAATAAGTAGTAAACTACACATTATAATCGTGGGAAGTGTTAAATTGGGTAAATACAAGATTACCATGGCAATAGCTAGACCTGCTATAGAAAATCCATATCCCACAGAAAAAAAATGGATATAATACCTGAAACCAATGGCAGATATTAACAAGGAAACTGCTGTTAAAATTAAATACTCGTTCATTAATCACCTCGATGGTTTAAAATTATATCAGAAAGTTTTTAATTTGCAAATTCAGCACTTGAACTTTGCCTTCATTACAAACAATAAAATGAACAGTTGCAAAAAAATAATAAAAATGGAAATATTTTATTTTTTCAAAATCAATCCAATGATTGCAACTTGTAATTTTGCTGGAAGAATATTTAACAGTCGCAAAAGTGGATTTCGATTTATGTTGTAAATGAACTTTGGATTTTTACAAGAAATTGAAGTTAACACTTTTTGTGCAATTTTTTCTGGCAAAATATTTTTTGCTTCTACACTATCTACAATTTTCTTAAAACGAATTGCGTTGCAACTATAATTTTTTGTATTTTCAATAAATTTATCAAGTGCTGTAGTTGAAGCATTTAGTAAAGAAGTTTTTACAGCTCCTGGTCTAATTACTACAACTTTTATTCCAAGTAATTGCAATTCCATTCGTAATGAAAAGGCATATTTTTCTAAAGCTGTTTTTGTAATTCCGTATAAACCTGTAAAAGGTAATGGATCTAAAGGTGCTAATTCACTTGTTGTAATAACAATTCTACTTTTATTTTTTAAAAGTGGAAAAAATTCTTTATTAATTCGATATACTCCAAATAAATTGACTTGAAAAATTTTATTAAATCTTTCTTCATCAATTTCGATTAAAGAATCTAAATCATAAATTCCTGATGTATGAATAAATGCAAATAAAGAATTAGTTTTTTCTTTGATTTTATTAAAAGTATTTTTAATTGATTCTATTGATGTTACATCACATACATATTGAAAAAAGTTTTCAGAATTTTCCTTTGTTATGGATTTATCAATTCCAAAAACTCTGTAGTTTTGTTCAATAAGTTTTTTACAGATTGCACTTCCCATGCCACCACAACAACCTGTAACTAAAATATCTTTTTGTTCGTTCATAAAAATATTATAAACAATTATAAAAAAAACGCCACCAAACATCTTCTTTTTTTGAAAACCTTTAGTGGCGTAATTAGCAAACTAAAATTCTAAAAATTAGAATCTTGCTTTTATTCCAAATTCTTTTAATGCCTCTGTAATAGATTCAATATTTTTTTGAACTTCATCCATTGTAAGAGTTCGTTCAAATGCTGAGAATGTAAATCTTACAGTTACACTTGTTTCTTCTGGCAAGTCGTAAACATCAATAATTCCGATGTTGTTAAGTTCTTTA
>JAGAOP010000041.1 GCA_017623685.1 Spirochaetaceae bacterium | reverse complement strand
CAAATAATGCCAAACTACTTAAACAGAAAAACCACGGAGGTGTCAAATATGTTATGGGGTGAATATAATTATGACGAAGATATAGCCGCACAACGCCAAGAAGCCTTCGATGAAGGCATTCAGCAGGGTATATCTCAAGGTATTTCTCAAGGACGCACTGAAGGTTCGCAGCAAAAAGCAATCGATACTGCTAAGGCTTTATTAAACGAAAATATTACTCTTGATATAATTACACGAACAACTGGACTTCCAAAAGAAACGATAGAACAGTTAGCAAAAGAAATTGAAGCTGATAAGATGCCTGTTTAGCTACAAATAATGCCAAACTACTTAAACAGAAAAAAAGGCTGCCTTTTATGGAGTTATGCAAACTCCTAAGACAGCCCTTTCCAAGTGAACAAAAAAATTAGTTTTGGTTAATCTTAAATCGTTTATTAAATCGCTCAATACGACCAGCTGTATCAACCAACTTTTGCTTACCAGTAAAGAAAGGGTGGCAAGCGGAACAAATTTCAACGGTAATATTCTTAACTGTTGAACGTGTTTCAATTACGTTTCCACAAGCACAGGTAATTTTTGTCAACTCGTAATTGGGATGTGTATCCTTTTTCATGTATTTCCTCCATATTCAATTCATCTTGCCCGAAAGTGGGGACCCGAAACCATCCACTCCCACAAGATAATAATTTTCAAACCTTACTCTCCACCCATTGTATTCATGGACTTTAAGAATGCCTCATTATCTTTGGTTTTCTTCATTTTGTCAAGAAGCAATTCAATTATTTCTGCATCATCCATAGGGTTAATTACTTTTCGCAAAACCCAAACCTTTTGCAATTCTTCGTCAGTAAGCAAAAGTTCCTCTTTTCTAGTTCCAGACTTCTTGATATTAATTGCAGGAAACAGACGACGATCTGCAAGTTTTCGATCAAGGTTAATTTCCATGTTGCCTGTTCCTTTGAATTCTTCAAAGATTACTTCGTCCATACGGCTACCAGTTTCTATCAAAGCTGTAGAAATAATTGTTAGACTTCCACCTTCTTCTACATTTCTAGCTGCACCAAAGAAACGTTTAGGCTTATGTAGAGCATTAGAATCAACACCTCCGGAAAGTACTTTCCCCGAAGTAGGAACTGTCTGGTTATAGGCCCTAGCTAATCGAGTAATTGAATCCAAAAAGATTACAACATCTCGTTTATGCTCCACAAGCCTTTTTGCCTTTTCCAAAACCATTTCTGCAACTTGCACATGTCGAGTTGCCTGTTCATCAAAGGTAGAAGAAATAACTTCTGCCTGAATTGATCGTTCCATTTCGGTAACTTCTTCTGGGCGTTCGTCAATCAAAAGAACTATTAGATAAACTTCTGGATGATTAGTTGTAATAGCATTTGCAATCTTTTGCATAAGAATTGTTTTACCAGCTTTTGGTTGTGCAACAATCAAAGAACGCTGTCCTTTTCCAATAGGACTGAATAAATCCATAATACGAGTTGAAACTTCATTAGTAGTAGTTTCAAGGTGTAGTTTTTCGTTAGGATAAAGTGGTGTAAGGTTTTCAAAAGGAATACGAGTTTGGGCAACTCGTGTTTCGTCAAAATTTACGGTTTCTATTCGCAACAAGGCAAAAAAGCGTTCCCCTTCTTTCGGCGAACGAATCTGACCATAAATTGTATCTCCTGTTTTTAGGTTAAACAAACGAATTTGACTTGGTGAAATATAAATATCATCTGGTCCTGGCAAATAACTATTCTGTGGAGAACGTAAAAAGCCGTATCCATCTGGCAATATTTCCAAAGCACCACTAGCAAATATAATTCCACCATGTTCAGTATGTGCTTTAAGGATAACAAAAATAAGCTCCTGTTTTTTCATTGGAGCTAAATCTTCGTTAGGGATTCCATATTGCCCCGCCATATTTCTTAAATCATGCATCCCCATAGAAGTTAAATCGTTAATCAAAAGCCTTGGTTTTGAATCATTATTTGAATCTTCAGCAACAACATTTGAAGTAACTTCCTCATTATCCATCATAGGAATATTAACTCTTTCTGAAGAAGACACTTGTGTCCGAGAATAAGAACCTCGAGTCCCAGAAGATTTTGACCTACCTCGTGGAGTATGTTCAGTATCAGTTGAGTTTCTTGAAGAAGGAGTTCGCCTAACAGTACGTCGGACCACAACCCTTTCTCTATGAGGAGGTATTCGTTCAGAAGTTTCACCTACAACTCCTATTTTTGCAGGGTCTTCTTCTATAGGTTCCGCAGCAGCGGTTTCTGTAGACTCAGTTGCTTCTGAATTTTGTTCAGAAACTACAGTTTCGCCTTCATCTGAAACATTCAATTCAAGTTGCTCCTGTCCTTCCGAGGTATCGACAAAACGACGTCTTTGAATAGGTGCCATTAATAATCTCCATGTATGTGGTTTACTATAGTGAATAGAACTTACCGATAAAAATATGCATTTATCTATTATTATCAGTTAAAATCAGTTTATGCTGTATTGTTATATAAAAAACCAAATGCCTTTTTTTTTGTTTTTTTCTACAGTAAAAGTAGATACAAATAACCTTAACTGTACTTTAGCAGAAGACTGCTAATTATGTCAAGTATTTACATGTCCCTTTGAAAATGATATATTTGTATTACATTTTTTTTGGAGGGAAATATGGCATTTAAACTTGAAATGTATCCTATAACATATTTAGCTCGTTACGATAGCGAAACAAAATCTTGGAGTGAATCTTGGATTCAATCTGATGATATATCTTATGAAGAACTTCAAAAAATGAGGCCATCAGATCAACAACGGGTTCTTGAAAAACGAAACCAGTTTAACATTCCATCAGTATCATACACAAGCCAATATGGTTACGGTTGTTTTGAAGGCATGAAGGCTTATCCTAGAAAAGATGGCAAAATCAGTATCTTTCGCCCAGATCAGAACGCAAAAAGATTTGCAAACTCAATGCGAGGATTATACTGTCCTCCTTTTCCAGAAGAACTATACATTAATGCTTCTAAAGAATTTATCAAAAAGAATGCAGCTTTAGGTTACGTTCCTGTTTACGAATCTGATTGGGAAAAAAATAATTTTGCCACTGCCAGTGCTGTGTATATGCGACCTTACATGAATAGCGAAGGTGCCATCGGCGTAGGAACAGCAAAGGAACCCTACGTTGTAATTTGTGCAACTAGTGTTTCTTCATATTTCAAAGGAGGAAATACAAAAGCGGTAACAACAAATCGAATTAGAGCAACTCCAAATGGCACTGGCTTTATTAAATGTGCTTCAAACTACGTAATTTCAGCACTAGCAAAAAAAGAAGCTGAAGATGCCGGCTTTATGGAAGTAGTTTACTTAGATGCTATTGAACAAAAATATATTCAAGAAGGTTCTTCTTGCAACATTTTCTTTTTATTAGAAAATGGCGTTCTTGTAACTCCAGAATTAGGAGATACAATTCTACCTGGAATTACTAGGGCTAGCATAATTGAATTAGCAAGACAAAACAATGTAACTGTAGAAGAACGAAATATTTCGATAGAAGAAGTTATGGATTCTGTAAAAGAATGTTTTGTAACAGGCACTGCCGCTGGAATTACACCAATCGAAAGTATTACCCATAAAGGTACAGAAAAAGTATTTAACAACAGAAAACCTGGTGAACTAGGAGAAAAACTCCTTAAGATTCTAAAGGGTATTCAATATGGTGCTATAGAAGATACTAATAATTGGAATGTCATCATATAATTAATATTTGTTCGATTATTCTAAAGAAAATCTAGTTTTACTATGATTTTCTTTAGAATTTTTTCGGCGACATTTTATTTTACTACTTACACTAAATCGGTAAATCAAAAAAATTACTTGACAAAAGCATTTACTATGATAAAATTTATAAATACGCCACTACTTTACGAAACCTTTTTGGCCATATTTTAAGCTAATTACAAGGATACTTTCCTTTGCAATCTACATTTTTTGAATAGGAATGTATGAAACAAATCAACAAGGATATTAAACTTGGAAAATCCATAATTAGTCTCACTTCCCAGTTGCTTATTTTATCAGCAGTGGCAATTCTTGTTATATTTGCAACTATACAAAACACCCTTAGCCTTCACAACTTTATTGAAAACCATACAGAAGAACATATTCAAGATGCAATTATTCAGCTAGCAAGCGATATAACCATGGAGCTAAAAAATTGCAAGACAAATTTAAACCTTGTAGCTGATTCCTTAGGAGATGTTTCAAATAATCTAAAAAATGATCAAGATATAGAGCAATTCTTAAATGGAAAAGAGGATATTTCACCTTTTGATGAAATATTTTTTGTTAAATCAGAAAATTACCAAGACTTACCAGATTACGCACTTCGCCTCCCTTTTTCAGGAGCGTCCGCCATTAATTCTGGCATTTCCTATGACCCAAAACAAAATCTAGTTTACACAACGTTTACTGATGGAACAAAAGGTCCTTCTGGTGTTTTAATTGGAATAAGGAACAGAGCTGAAATTCAAAAGCTAATTTCGCCACAAAGTTTTGGCGGTCACAATACAAGTTACATTATTGATTCTAATGGGAATATTATTATTTCTGCTTCTGAAAAAGACGAAGCTTCTTTGCACAACATTTTGGAAAATCAAACAACTGAAAAAGATTTCCAAGACACTTTGTCATTATTAAAAAAGAATATAACAGAACAAACAAACTGTACTGTTAGAATCAACACTGAACAAGGTATAAAAAACACTTTAATCATTACATACAATAATTTGTTCGTAAACGACTGGGGACTTTTGACAATTACCCCTGCTAATCTTATTTCATCTGGATTTAATTCATATGTAATAAAAACAATTGCGTTATCTTTTATTTTGATCTTAAGTTTCATTATAATAATGATAATTTCGTATCTTGTTTATCAAAACAAAAAAAAGAACTTAGAAAGAATCGCTTTTTATGATCCAGTCACCAATGGCCTAAATGGTTTAGGTTTTCAAATTCAATATCAAAATCAATTTAGACGACAAAAATGGACGGAACACGCAATACTTTTGTTAAATGTAAAAAACTTTAAGTTAATAAATTTACAGTTTGGGACAGAGGCTGGCGACAAAACTCTTCGCTACATATACAACACAATTTCTAGTTGCTTAAACAAACATGAATTTGTAAGCCGAAACGATGCTGATAATTTTTTTGTTTTCCTTACAGAAATGGATCAGAAAGTTATTCAAGCCCGTTCTGATGAATTTTGCACAAAAATAAATAGTTTTAATTCTGCTGATAACAATGTGCAATATACTCTTACGATACAAAAAAGTGCCTGTATCGTAAAAGATGAAACTTCCCACATTTCTTTAATTCAAGACCATGTACGGCAGGCTTATGACAAAGCTATTTCTCTTGATACAGAAGAATGTGTTTTCTACGAAAAATCTTTTACAGATAAACAATTACGAGAACAAGAATTAAACAATTTATTTAAATCTTCGATAAAAAACAAAGACTTTAAAGTTTTCCTTCAGCCCAAAATTCAACTAAGTACAGGCATAATTTCAGGTGCAGAAGTTTTAGTTCGTTGGATTCATCCAGAAAAAGGGACTATTTTCCCATCTGACTTTATTCCTTTATTTGAAAAAAATGGCAAAATTTGCCAATTAGACTTTTACATGTTTGAAGAAACTTGTATTTTGCTTTCAAAATGGAAAAAAGAGGGGCGAAAACTTTTTCCAGTTTCAGTAAATCTTTCAAGGCAACATTATTTGAAAAACCCGAATTTCTTAGAAGATATTTACAACATCGCTTCTAAATATGAAATTCCTGCCGAAATTATAGAATTAGAACTAACTGAATCTATTTTCTTTGACACAACAAAATTTGAAGAAGTAAAAAAATCAATTGATCATATGCACGAAAAAGGCTTTCTTTGTTCTTTAGATGATTTTGGTGCTGGTTTTTCTTCTTTGGGCTTATTAAAAGAATTCGATATAGACACAATTAAATTTGATCGCCAATTCTTTTTAGATATATCCACGAAAAAGGCAAAAGATATTATCAAAGGACTTTTAGAACTTTCCTACAATTTAGGAATTCATACTGTTGCAGAAGGAATCGAAACAGAAGAACAAATATCATTGCTTCGAGAAACAAAATGCGACATGATTCAAGGTTATTATTATTCAAAACCACTTCCTGTAACAGACTTTGAAAATTTCTGGACTAATAACGAATAATTAAGATAAAACTTTATTATTTTTTTAAGAAAAAACTAGTCAGAACATATTTTGTCTGATAAAATATAATCATGAAAAAGACGCTAGTTATTGGTTCCACTGTTGCTGATATAATTGTTAAAATTCCTTCGTTGCCAAAAGCAGGCGAAGATATAAATATAATCTCTCAAAGCCAAAAAATAGGTGGTTGTGCATATAATGTAGCCCACATTTTAAATTTAACTAATACCCCGTTTATCCTTTGCTCTCCAGTAGGCACTGGTCTCTATGGAGATTTTATTCTTTCTGAATTAAAAAAAGCAGATATTCAACCTTTTATTCGAATTCCCAACATGGAAAATGGATGCTGCTATTGTATTGTAGACGATCAAGGTGAACGAACTTTCCTTTCCCACCATGGAGCTGAATATACATTCAAAAAAGAATGGATGGATTCAATAAATATGCATGATGTGGATAGCGTTTACATTTGTGGGCTGGAATTAGAAGAACCTTCTGGCATTGAAATTGTAGAATTCTTAGAAGAACACAAAAACTTAGTAATATATTTTGCTCCAGGACCTCGCATAAATAAAATTCCTTCTAACATAATTAATCGTGTTTTTGATTTAAATCCAATTACACACTTAAATTCAAAAGAAATTATTTCTTTTACAAAAAAAGAAATAATTGAAGATGCTATTCTAAAACTTTATAAACAAACATCCAATAAAATATTTGTTACATTAGGCAAAAAAGGTGCCTGCTATATCGAAAAAGGAAAAATTTTCACAATTCCAGGTGTTCCTGCTAAAATTGATGACACAATTGGTGCAGGAGATGCTCATTTTGGAACAATTATTGCCTCTATAAAATATGGAATTACAACTGAACAAGCTATTCGTAGAGCTAATTTAATTTCTTCTGCAGTTGTTTCTGTAAGTGGTTCCCTTATCTCTTTAGAACAGTTTAACAAAGTTTCTAAATCTTTTAGACTGTGATTTTGTTCGTAGAATTTTAGATGGGTTTCTTCAGACATATAAATTTAATTCTGAAACTGAAATTTCTTTTTCAACAATTAAACTATAGTAGCCTTTTTTTACTCTGATAATAGAAGCTGGGATTTTTATATTACATAGAAAATTTCGCAAAGAATGAACATAGGAATATAAAGTGTTCACATGACTGTTTGAATTATCTTGCCAAATTAAATTCACCATTTCTTCCATGGAAACAATAGTATTCCTACGTGCATATAAATAATTTAGTAGCATATATTCAGAAAAACCTATTTTAAATCTATTTTTTATCTTGCTATAGTAATACAAAGTCATGTTATTATTCACTAAGTTTACCACAGTATTTTCGGATGCACCATTTTCTTTGTTACTATTAAAATTATCTTTATTAATGTCATTATTAATGTCATTCTTTTGGATAATTTGATTTTGTGAATAGTCACCTTTAGCTTCAATAATTTCAGATTTAGTTTCTAGTAACTTATTATTCATCAAAGGATCATTCCTTGGAGAACAAATTAATTCTAGCAACAAATATAACTCTTCTGAAATAAAATCTTTATAATGCAAAGATAATTCGTCTTGCCATGTAGATAAAATCGAAATTGGCCGATCCTTAGGATAATTAAAAAATAGAACAATTAAATCTTTTCTAATAGTTTTGACATAATCTCTAACATCAAACAAATTATGATCAAACATCTGATAATCTAAAAACAAAATATCAATGTGTATTTGAGCTTGTAGTCGATAAAAATCATTTCCTCCAGTTACAGCCCAATACTGAATATTTTTTTCTTTTAATCGTAAAATATATTCAGCATATAAATCCTGAGAATCTGCAAAAAATACAACTTTTAACATAATCACTCCAAAATTTTTTTTTATTATAGTTTTGCTTTTTTGAAACTAAAACCCTTATGTTGACTAAAGAAATCAAAACTGATAAAATCTGGTCATATTTTACAAGGGCGATTAGCTCAGTTGGTTAGAGTACAAGCATGACACGCTTGGGGTCACTGGTTCGATTCCAGTATCGCCCAGTCAGTTTAATCAAAACACTTTTTATCTCTGTAATTTATTTTTTCACATGAATTTGAATCTGTCAACAAAGACATTAGGGCTTTTTTTCAAAAAATAAGTTAAACCTAAAAAACTTATTATTTTCGAGTTATTAGACTTTTTAAACAAAAAAGCAGTAGTTTGAAAGTATTCACCATCAACTGCTGCTTTTATATACTTAAAATGCACCGAAAAGATTATTTTACAGCAGCACCAATTCTTTCCAAAACCTTTTTTCTATCCAAAGGCTTTACAATATAGTTTTTTGCACCTAGCATCAAAGATTTTTTTACAAGTTCCTCTTTACCTAAGGCACTAACCATAATTACACGAGCATTTTTATCAAATGCCATAATTTGTTCTAATGCTGTTAATCCATCCATACGAGGCATAGTAATATCCATAGTAACTACATCTACGTTTGGATATAATTCCTTATATTTATCTACACCTTCTTTCCCATCTACAGCAGTAGCTACAACTTCGTATCCTTCACTTGATAAAATTTGACTAAGCTGTTTTGCAACAAACATAGAATCATCTACTACAAGAACACGAACGTTTGTTCCGTCATCTTTGATTCCCTCTGGTGGTCGTTCGTTGATTGAAGGAAAATCCTGTTTTGTTTTCATTTTCTACTCCTTACATACGCTCACGAATAGCTACGTTTACTTCAACCTTGCCCTGCTCTGTAATCATTGGCACGATTAGAGCCTCAACATTATTGTTGGCGATTTCCATTTTTTCACCACTAAAAAGAGCAGGAGGGGTAAGGTCAAATTTAAATCCCAGTTCGTGTAATTTTGTTACAGCTTGAGCTGTAATAAGATTAGCAAGTTCTGTAATTGTTGCTTTTGCCAATTCATCAAATGAAGTAAGCTCTTCCATGTTCATTCTGGAGGCAATTTTAAGTGCTGTATCAAGTGTCATATCAAAAAGAACACGTCCCTCAACATCACCTGCAAGCCCAACCAAGGCAGCAACACCCATTACAGGCATTGATGTGGATTTTAAATACAAATCCCCTCGTTTTACCTCGCCACCGAGAACCTCTTTTAACACGCTGTAGGCTGTTTCCACGAAAGGGTTAATATATTCAACTCTCATGTGAATCTCCTTATATATTATTGCTTACCATAAGCCACAACTGAATCAATCATTTTTTCAGTCCAGTTTGGCAAATGCGCAAGACTTTCATTTTCACCGACTATAACTAAGCCGGATCCTTTAAGCTTTTCATCAAAATCTTCTAGCAAAGTTGCTTGAGCCGCAGGAGCTAAGAAAGATAATAAATCACGACTAAAAATTAAGTCAACCAAGGGCATAGTATTTGCATGCATACAGTCATGATATTCAAACAAAATCATTTCCTTAATTTCAGGCTTAAAAGAATAAGTTCCTGAAACAGATTCAACTAGGAATTGTGAATACCAAGTTGAAGCAATTTCATCCGGAACAGAAAGTAAAGCAGCATTTGACATACCCAACAAATCTATATCCTGAGCATAAATTTTGATTCTTGCATTAGGATATCTTTTTTTTAGCAAACAAGCAAGGGAATAAGCTTCGCAACCCCTACCAGCTCCTGGATTCCAAACAGAAATCTGCTTTGCTGGGTTATCTGGCAAGGCTTTGAAAATACCCTGAGCATATTCCTTTGACCAAAAACTTCCTGTATGTTTTGAATAAAAAGATTCTAAAAAATCCACTGCATCTTTTTCACCAGTCAACTGGCTATTTTCTGAACCACGTAGCTCAACCCATTCATCAAAGCGACGTTTTGCCCAAAATTCATTTACAGGTGTGACATAAAATGATTTTAACTTTTGTAAACTATCTTTTATAAAAGTATAATCTACATCTGAGGCTTGGACTTTTTCTGCTTCCCCCATTGATTCTTGAATAACAGTAGAAGATTCTTCAACAGAAGGGGCAGATGCAACTGGCAAAACTCGTAAATTTTCAGAAACAGCAGTTTGGTTTACTTCGATAGCAGGGGTAGCTTCTTTTTCTGCATTTTTTTCTGCTGCAGCAACTCTAGATCCAAAGATTCTTTCTATGTCCAACAGCACGTACAAATGATTATTGCTTTCTACAACCCCATAAATATATTTAATATTTATATCACCAAAAAGAGGGTGTGGCGGCTGAATGGATGATTTTTGGATTCCAACAACCTTATCAATTGCATCAACAACAACACCAAAAAGCTGTTCTTCTACTGTAACAATAAGTAAGTTTTCTAAAGTATCTTTTGAACGATCTGGAACATCAATGTTAAAAAAACGACGCAAATCGATAATAGGAATAATATCACCACGAAGATTGTAAACCCCTAAAACAAAGGGAACTGTATTTGGCACATAAGTAAAATGCCCCGCTTTAGCAATTTCTTTAACTCGCATTATATCTATAGCATAATCTTTACCAGCCAAAGTAAATGTAACCATCTTATAATCTACAGCAACAATCTGTTCTGTTTGTTCGTTATTTACCTTACCCGTTGCAGAAGGAACAGGGGCATTTGTTTCCATTACTGTTTCCATAAACCCACCTTATATTGCTAATTCCATTTCCTCCCGCTTTTCACGGGCATCGATTTCTTGGCGAACACCAAGCTCCAACAATTGACTAACATCTATAATTAAAGAAACTGAACCATCTCCAAGAATAGAAGCACCTGCAATTCCAGGTGAATTGGTAAATTGGTCTCTAAGAGGTTTAATAACAACATCTTCTTCTCCAATTAATGAATCCACCATGATACCAATTTTTTTATCCGTAGAACCCACAATAACAACAAAGCAATATTCGCTTTCTTCTTGTTTTTTTATGTTAAACAACCTATCTAGTCTAAGAACACTTATAACTTCGTTACGAACGTTCAACACTTCGTAGTTATCAATGGTATTAATATCTGTCATTTTCACACGATGACTTTCAATAACAGAAGCGATAGGAATTGAATAAACTTCTTCTCCAACTCTAACCAAAAGACCTTGAATAATTGCTAAGGTTAAAGGCAATTTTATACTGAACTTTGTACCAACGCCCATTTCAGAACTAACTACAACACTACCATTAAGTTTTTCTATTTGGGTTTTTACAACGTCTAGACCAACTCCACGTCCAGAAACACTGGTTATTTTTGCGGCGGTAGAAAAGCCTGCTTCAAAAATTAACTGAGCTGCTTCTTGATCAGAAATAATCTTACTTGGGTGAATTAAACCTCTGTCAACAGCTTTTTGACGAACCTTATTTACATCAATTCCGGCACCGTCATCTACAATATCTATAACTATTAAGTTACCTTCGTTGCTAGCCTTTAGTAAAAGAGTTCCTTCTTCTGGCTTGCCATTTGCAACACGTTTATCTGGTTGTTCAATTCCGTGATCCAAAGAATTCCTTACACAATGCATTATTGGATCAAGCAAATCTTCGATAACAGATTTGTCCAATTCTGTATCTTCACCTTCAATAACAAGGTTAACTTTTTTATTTAGATCCCTACATAAATCTCGAACAACTCTTGGGAAACGAGAAAAAATCTGGCTAATGGGAACCATTCGGATTTTCATAACTCCTTCTTGCAATTCCCCTGAAATACGACCTAAGTTCTGTGTTGAGGAGCGGAACTTTGTAGTAATTGCTTTGAAATCTGCTTCAAATGTATCAAATAAAGAAGAAATATCACCAAACTCTTCGTTAATTGTATTTCTAATATCCTTTACAGAAGAACCATCCTGAATTTCTTCTAAAAACCTAGGAAGTTGCTCAAACAAAGAATGAATCTTTTCTTTTGAAACAGCACTGGTTGCTTGAAAATTAACCAACAAATCCCCGATTTGCATTGCAATCTGGTTAAAGGCAGCCTTTGTAATAACAGTTTCACTTACAAGGTTTAACAAATAATCTATTCGCTTAGCATCAACACGCAAAACGCTACCAGAAGAAGCCTTTTTGCTAGTATCAGTTTTCTGAACAGATTTTTTTTCTTGAGCTAGAGTTGCAGCTACAGTCTGTTCAGTTTCTTCTTTTTGTTGAACAGGAACTTCTGTTTGAGCCACTACAGGGGCTACTTCTACAACAGGTTCTGGTGCCACAGAAGCCTTAGGTGGCTCTGGTTCTACAGCAGCAGTTGCAACAGTGGCATTATCCAAACACTGAGAATATGTACAATCCGTTACATCAGAAATAAAAGCTGTATCTTCTAGATCATCTCCAGAAGCATTTGTTGCTAAATAATAAATTACTTTAGGATGAAATTCATCACCGTATAAATCATCAAAATCAGGTATAGTTTTTAAGATAACACCTTTATTCTTCAAGGCTGCAAAAACCTGAATTCCACCTACAGAATTCATAGGATTGCTTTCATCAAATAAAACAGTAACTCCCCAGAGTTTTTGGCCAGACTCACAGGCATCCTTCAATTCTAGTAATTCGTATTCAGATAATAATTCCACAGGAGAAACTATTTCAGAAACAGGACCCGAAGTAACAGGGTGAGCGACTGAAGCTGCAGCTGGAACAGAATTATTGGAAGTAGGAGCTTTAGAAACTGCACCACCCTTTCCAGAAATAAATTCTTTAAGTGTATTTTTTATTGGCTCTACATCTGCCTCATACACAGAACCATTCTGTCTAGCTTCCAACATAGCTTTAATAACATCGATAGAAGAAAGTAAAGCATCAACAACAGACTCAGTAACTGTAACCTTATCAGAACGAATTTCATCAAGCAAATCTTCTACAACATGAGTAAAGCCAGAAAGCTCCATCATTTCTACGGTGGCAGAACCACCTTTAAGTGTGTGTGCTGCACGAAATATTTCATCAATAGCTTCGTGATTAGATGGGTCATTCTCAATAACTAAAATATTACTTTCAAGATTTTCAACTTGCTGTTCAGCTTCGCTAAAAAAGTCCTTAAGCAATTCTTCGTTATTAATATCAAGATAGTCACTCATAATAACCATTTTATACGCAAACAAATATAAGTCAAGGGGTGGAGTTTTCTCTGGTTCTTTTTTTTTAATTTTTTATTTTCCCATTTATTAATTTTGGAAAATATGTTATGATTTTTAAAGATTTTTTATTTTTTGCCGATAATTGAAAAGGATTTCCATACACGGAGTTTTTGCATGAAACGAAGAACTTTTGTAAACTTTTTATTTATTTGTACACTTCTATTTTTCCCTTCAGCAAAAATGTTGTTTGCAGAAACTTTTTTCAACGGCTATTCTGGTGCCATCGCCTCCATTCAGCCAACTGAAGAATCCCTAATTCCTGATATGTCAATGGAAGCCTTTTTGGCAGGGCAGTTTGACATTGGTGGTATTTTTCAATTACGAACAGAAATTTCCATTGAAACCGAAGATATTTTGGATTACGGAGTTTTTCAAGACACCCCAGCAATTTTTAGCATAGAAGAACTTTCTTTAACCACAAGATTCCGAACTGATTCCACATCTCATTTTATAACACTTTTTCTTGGTGAATATGAATCCATTGGTTCTGATTTGTTTTTACGTCGCCAATTTGGGATTCAATCAATTACTCCTAAAATTACAGAAACATGGAAAGGAATTAGTGGAAATGCTATTTATCCATTTTCTGGGCTTGGTGGTTCTTATGTAACAAAATTCGCTATTCCCATGGCATTAGGTGCCTATATTTACGTAAACAACAAAGACGACGTAATGAGCTCCAGTGCAGATATTCGATTTGCAGGTGTTTATAGATATGGTGCCTATGATTTTTCTGGTGGAATTACCTTTCCTTTTGAAACTCAAGATGCCACAGGTGACAATGTAATTCTTTTAATTAGAACTGTGGATTTACACGCCGGATTTTCATTTATTATCGGAAAGCGATACACCTCTGCCCTTTTTATACAAGCCGGTATTAATAGAATTAGAATGAATCCCAACGAATCTAAAGACGAAAAAGTACTAAAACTTTCTGACTTATACTTTTTTGTTGAACCTAGATTTGTAACTAAAAAACTCAACTTTCATTTTTCATTGTTTAACATCCCTGTTGATATGGCAGAGGATTTATTCTTTATTTCAAACCCGCTTGGTTGCAACCTAACAGTATTTGCAGACAACATTTCTCTTGGAAAGTTAAACCTATGTATTGGTTCCCACATAACAGTTTCTTCTCCAGATGTAACTTTGGAAAAAATAAATACTCTTTCAAAAGATAATTTGGCTCTTCAATTAGCACCCTTTATTTCATCAAATGTTTTTGGAGGAACATTGAACATAGCCGCAAAAATTGACATACTGAACATATCAAATTGGAAAGAATCCTTTATGTTTAATGCAGGATACAAAGTAATGCTATGAAAATAAAATTTATTGTTTTTATTGCAACCTTCATCTCTTTTGTTTCTTTTGGGTTTTCCCTTGACCTTTCTTTTGCGGGACATTTTGACACCTACTCCGGAAGTAACAGCGGTGGTTTTTCTTTTGATGCAACAGAAACTATAATTCCAAAGCTGGCTTTAAACGCAAAGTTAGATTATTTTTCTCCTGATAGTTACGAAGCTCAATGTTTAGTTCTTGGAAATTTCAAATTATTTTCTGTAGGCGCTGGAATTGCTTACAGCATGGACAATACTGCAAAAAATATTATTGTTCCAGGTTTAGGTTTTACTGCTACTGTAAAATTACCATTAAATCTTGGATTAAACACAGCTGCTATCATTTCACTTGCTCCAGCTAATTTGTATCAAGCCTACAGTTTTAGAGTAAAAGGGTCTATCCTTTTTGATACCCCAAATGCCCATTCTTCAATAAACTATTCATTAAAGCAAAGTGCTGAAAAAGAAGGACTATTACATTCCACATTATTTCGGGTAGATGCCTTTGAAAAAAATATTCCATTCACAATAATGCTTGGCTTTGGGGCAGATTTTTTGACCCACACAGAAAATCCCGTCCAAATCGAAGGGAGTATCATTGGTGGCTTTTCTATAATTACAAAAAAGTTTGGAACGTATTTTGTGGAAGGAAAAGTTAGCCCCATCACCTACAGAGATATAGATATTCCATTTGAAATAAAAGCAGGTGCTTCATTTTTATTAGATTAATAAAAAAAACTGCACTTAGAAAGATTAAGTGCAGTTTATAAAATTATTAATCATTAAAACTTAAAAATTAAAATACTTTTACAACTTCTCCATTAGGATAACGTTCAGCAATAAAAGAGGCAATTTCTTCACTTTGCAATGCTTTAACTAAGGCAATAATTCTTTCATCAGATTGATTACCATCTTTTACAGCAACAATATTTACATAAGGAGAGTCAGCTCCTTCTACAAACAAACCATCAACGCTAGCTACAAGCCCTGCTGGAATTGCATAATTTCCATTAATAACAGCAGCGTCTACATCTTCAAGGGCACGTGGCAATGATGCTGCTTCCAATTCTTTAAAAGAAAGGTTCTTTGGATTTTCTGCAATGTCCAATGGAGTAGCTGTAATTCCTGCTCCTTCCTTTAACTTAATTAAACCAGCAGACTCAAGTAGTAACAAAGCACGTCCTTCGTTGGTGGGGTCATTAGGAATAGCAATTTCTGCACCCTGCAACTGATCCAAAGAAGTAAGTGACTTTGAATAAAGAGCCATTGGTTCAATATGAATTCCACCAGCATTTACTAAATGAGAACCTTTTTCCGCATTAAATGAATTCATGTAGGGAAGATGTTGAAAAAAGTTTGCATCGAGTTGACCACCTTCCAAAGCATCATTGGGAACAACATAATCTGTGAATTCAATGACTTTAAGGGTAATTCCCTGCTTTGCTAAATCATCTATCACCAGATTCAACATTTCAGCATGTGGTTCTGGAGAGGCACCAACCTGTAACACAGTTTCATCTTTGCTACAGCCAACAAAAAGTGCAAAAGCAGCACTTAACACAAGCATTAAAAAAATCAGTTTTTTCATTCTGACCTCCAAAAATTTTTAATACCAAATTTCAATAATAACAAACTACTGAAAAATTGACGAAGTTATTTAAAAATAGCTCATTGAATTTAATCTGTCAACAGCAATAAAAAAATTTTTATCTCTTGGACAATAGTTTTGCACTTATTTTAGAACCTATAAATTGAATCGACTCAACTAAAACCAAAATAACAACTACAGCTGCCACCATTACTTCTGGGCGAAATCGTTGATAACCATAACGAATTGCCAAGTCACCAAGTCCTCCACCACCAATTGCTCCTGCCATAGCTGAATAACCGATAAGATTAATAATTGTTAAAGTAATTCCTGACACAAGAGAAGGCAAAGCTTCTGGAAGCAACACTTTTACAATAATTTGAAAATCAGTTGAACCCATGGCCCTTGCTGCTTGAACTACACCAGGATCCACTTCTTTAAGAGAAGTTTCAATAATTCTAGCAACAAAAGGAGCGGCTGCTATAGAAAGAGGAACTATTGTTGCAGCTGTTCCGATACTTGTGCCTACTATTATTCTAGAAAGAGGAAACAAAAGAATCATCAAGATGATAAATGGGAAGGAACGTAAGGCATTAACAATTCTAGTTAAAATTTGATTCAATATAGGCTTTGGCATTATTCCAGTTTGTGGATCTGTTACGCACAGCAATATTCCCAAGGGCAGACCTAAAACCAAAGAAAAAATTGTAGAAATAAAAACCATTGCCAAGGTTTGAAGGGTCGAAGTTCCTACTTGCATACATAAAACTGAAAAATCCATAGTTACACTTCCTCCACAATAACGCCTTGTGCACCTAAATATTTTATGGCAGCAGTAACTTCTGAAGAATCACCGTTAATGTCAGCGATTAATGTTCCCACATCCCCAGAGGAAATATGCTGAATTCCACCTGCACGAATATTAAATTCTACACCATAAAGGCGAGTAGCCTTGCTTAGCAACGGCTCTCCTGTTTTTTCGCCAACAAAACGAAAAATATATTTTCCACCATCGTTGGACCAACGAACAATCCCTGAATCACAATCTTTTGTTTCAAAGCCTTGATTTTCTGGAGCAAGATTTGCAAGAAAATCCTTTGTGATTTCAGTTTTTGGATGAGTAAAAATATCTTCCACAGAGCCTTGTTCTGCAATTTCACCTTCGTTTAGAACAGCAACATAATCACAAGCATCACGAACAACTTCCATCTGATGAGTAATCATTACTACAGTCAAGTGCATCTTTTTTTGAATCTGTCGAATTAAATCCAAAATAGAACGAGTCGTTTGAGGATCTAAAGCACTAGTTGCTTCATCACAAAATAAAATATCAGGTTTATTTGCCAAAGCTCTAGCAATAGCAATTCTTTGTTTTTGCCCCCCAGAAAGCTGACTTACAGGAGAATCAGCTCTATCACCTAGCCCAACTAAGTCTAATAATTCAGCTACACGTTTTTTTATTTCTGCTCCAGGAACACCACATATTTCCAAAGGATACGCAACATTTTTTGCAGCAGTCCTAGAAGAAAAAAGATTAAAACTTTGAAAAATCATTCCAATTCTGCGTCGTTGCTGAATCAAAGCTTTTCCTTCCAAAGAATCCACTCGAACACCATCATATAATACTTGACCCTTATCAGGTTTTTCTAACAAACTTATTAAGCGAACCAAAGTGGATTTTCCAGCACCACTTTTCCCGATAATTCCAAAAATACTGTTAGAAGGAATATCCAAAGTTACATCTTTAACAGCATGAACTTCTTGAGACACAGAAGAAGATGAATAAACTTTTATCAGATTTTGTAAGGTGATTTGCACAAATCGCCGCCTTTAATGTTTTTTATTTCAAATTATTCTAATTATAAAAACATTAGAAACCAAAGTCAATTAGAAACAGAAAAAAGTCTATGTTAGAAAAAATCCTGCCACTGAAAATAAAATTATTGAAAGAATTGCACCGATAAACCCATAGGGCATCTGGGACAATCCATGCTCAAAATTATCACAACCACAGGCTGAAGAACTGATTATCGTTGCATCAGAATAAAAACAAATATGGCTTCCAAAAACTCCTGCGGACAAAACAGCACTAATGCAAAGCAAAGTATTAGCATCAATAGCAATAGAAAGTGGAATTACAATAGGTAGAGCAATTATATAAAGCCCCCAATTTGTTCCTGTAATAAATTCTGTTAATCCAAGAACCAAAAAAATAATCACAGGCATAAGTTGTGGTATTTTTTTCATAACTGGTAATACGGAATCAATAATGGTTTGTGTAAACTGAATTCTATCACTTGCATAACTGAATAAAAAAGCTAAAACCATTAAAATTAATGGCAGAAGCATATTTTTAATTCCTTCAATACAGCAATCCGCAAAATCTGAAGCAGAAAGCAACCCTCTTGGAACATACAAAAAAAACATAAATCCTAGCGTTATTAAAACACCCTTTTGCATATCTACATCGCATAGAATTGTAGCTAAAACTAAGCACAATATTGGCAATGCAAAGTCAATCATTTTTCCTTGAACTTGCGGCTCCGGATTTTTACCGCGAATATCAATTTTTTCTGAACCCTCTGGGGCTAAAGGACCTCCGCTTTCCACCCGTTCAACAGCTTTTTTCATCCTTCCAATAGGTGAAATAACCCGTAAAATTAGTAATAAAACAATTATCAAAGCTGCCCAAGCATAAAAATTATATGGTATAGTTTTTAAAAAATATTTTAGAGCATCTTTATCTGTTGTAAGCCCATTCGCAGCAAATAATCGACTTGCAAAAACGGCCCATGTTGAAATTGGTATTAATACACAAACAGGAGCCGCTGTTGAATCCACAATATAAGTTAATTCTTCTCTTGAAACCTTATGTTTATCGGTAATTGGGGCCATACAAGATCCAACAGTTAAACTATTTAAATAATCGTCAATAAAAATAATTATTCCTAAAAGATAAGTCCAAAGCAAAGACCCTTTTCTTGTTTTTGAATGTTGAGCTACAAAATTCCCAAAAGCGAAACTTCCACCTGTTTTTTCAATTAGTTTGATTATACTGCCCATTAAGCCACAAACAATAATAAGCCAAACAGTATCTTCTTTTTGTAACACCAAAGAGAGGCCACAGGTAAACTCTGAAAAGAAATTCACACCGTCAGAAAATACAAAGCACATTAACGAAGCTAAAATTAAGGCTTCCAAGATACTTTTTGTAATAAAAATATACAGAATTAAAAAAAACGCAGGAATAAGAGAAAAAAGTCCAATATTCACACTCCCATTAATTAATTCAGCATCAGGCAAAAACAGGGCAATGATCCAAGTACAACCAATAATTAGAATAACAACAAGAAAAAATCTTAAAAAGCTATTAATTTTTGTAGAATCAAATGAATTTAGTTGTGTTTTTCCCAAAATTTTTTCTCCAAACAAATATCTATATGTTTTAAGGGTAACATCTTTTTGCCTATCACGCAATAAAGGGAATGTGTTTTTTTGTTTTTTATTTGTTGTAAGGTAGTTTGACTATAGCATAATTGCATATTGAACTTTTAATTTTTTCAACAGTAGTAGGGGCTTTTTTTTATGTTTGATACAATATTTTTATATGTAAAAAAAATAATTGGAGGTAATAAATGAAAAAGTTTGAAGATTTAACATTCGCTGACCATTATATTTTTGAAAAGGTTTTGCAAAATCCTGACATTTGTAAAGAATTGTTAGAACGTCTTTTAAAAATTCAGATAGAAAAGCTGGAATATCCTGAAGTCGAAAAAACTATTAGCCCTTACTACGAAACAAAAGGTGTTCGTCTTGATGTTTATGTTAAAGACAGCAACAAAGTCTTTGACATTGAACTTCAGAATGCAACAGATTCAAATTTAGGTTTACGCACTCGCTACTATCAATCCATGTTAGACACTGACAATCTACTAAAAGGACAACACTACACAGAACTACCTGATAGTTTCGTTGTATTTATTTGCAAAAATGACCCTTTTGAAAAACTACTTCCCGTTTACACCTTTCAAAACCTATGTAGTGAAATTACAACTCTAACTCTAAAGGACAATGCTATAAAAAAGATATTTAATGCAACTGCTTATAACAAAGAAAAGGATCGACTAAAATAGCGTCAAACCTTTTTGCTAAAGTTTACATCGGTAAACTTTGAAAAAAAATGCTTAAAATTAAACTAATTCTAGATAAATTTGATCGGCTAGCCCAAAGCCTGCATTTTTTGTCATGCTAACTGCAAGTTCATCATAAAGCATATCTTCGTACATATTTTGAGCATAACTTTTTTCTTCACCGTTAAAAGAAGTACCGCTCAATGTACTTCGCATAGAAGTAAGCATCATTTTGACAAAATAGGATTCTAATTCTAGGGCTTTCTCGTACAAATTACTGGTTCGATCTATGGTTTGATTTGTTGTTGCAGAATTTGCTGCTGCTCCTACAGGTCGGGATGTTTTGTCCGCTTCTGAAGTAAAGGAACCTGCAAAACCAGATGTATAATCTCCATTCAGTCTGCCAGATTCGCTAATTTGAGAGGATGAAACAGAAGATGCTTGCTTATTTGAAACTGAATCTAAAAGGGACTGAAATTTTGATGCTTCATTTTGAAATTTTGCGGCTTCTGCTGCCGAAATTCCTCCAGTAAGAGATGCACTATTTCCATTAAATCCAATTCCACCAATTGAGCTCATTTAAGCCTCCCAAAATAAATACATTTATATTATCGTTGTTTTCTTTTTTTAACTTTACAATGGGTTTTGATTATCTTTGATATGGTGTAAAATTATAGAAACATTTTATTTTCCACAATAGGCAAGGAGGGTTTTTATGGAAAAAATTACTAGTTTTTTTTAAGATGTTTTGTTTTAATTTTTTATAAGCTGCGATACAGGAAATTCTCCTAGTGATAATAACAATTTTATAACTGACTACTGTAAAAATAGAAATAATTTTTATATTTCGTTCATTACAGATTTGAGCAAGTTTTGATGGTAAAAAAGGCATTTCGAGTTTATTTATATTTTGTTTCTTTACAATTCTATTTAGCGAATAGCTTAGCGAACAGCACGTCACGAATAATTTAGTATAAGGTGAAAAAAACTTTATTGAAACATAAAAAAAGACTTTCTGTAATTCAGTTATGAAACACAGAAAGCCTTTGTATTTACTAAAAATAGCTTAAGTTATCTTACAAAACTTATTTTGCGATAACACGTGCCATTTCAAGAACTTTGTTTGAGTAACCCCATTCGTTGTCGTACCATGAACATACTTTAACGAATGTAGGATCAAGCTGAATACCAGCTTTTGCATCAAAGATAGATGTGCGTGCATCGTCACGGAAATCTGTTGAT
>JAGAOP010000040.1 GCA_017623685.1 Spirochaetaceae bacterium | reverse complement strand
TATGTCGGTGTCGTCTTCATCTGTATCTATAAATTCATCATCGTCGTCATCGAAATTATTTGAAGCAGAAGAATTTCTAGAATCACGCAAAAGTCCTAGTGGCTCTAATTTTGAAAGCAACAAGGCTTCTACTTCTTTTACTGGCATATTCAATGCGAAGGAAATTTCATCTTCTAAAAGTTTTTTTGCAGAATCGTAAAGTTTTCGTTCCAAAATAGGAAGCTCTTTTATCTTACTACGGTGATATAAACTTCTAACAATAATCGCAATATCAATTACAGTACCTTTTTTTAGTAAATCTAAATTCATTTGGTAACGCAATTTCCAATCTGATGTTATAGGTTCAACTTCTTCCCCCATCATATCCACAGCTTTTTGGGCTTCTTCTGCAGATACAATAGCTCTTACGCCTAATTCATCTACCTTATCTACAGGTACCATTATTGTCATATCTGATACATCTAAATAAATAACATAATAGGTAAGAATTCTGTCTTTGAACTTCTTTTCGGTAATTTCTACTATCTTACCAACCCCTTGACTGGGATAGACGATTTTTTGATCCACTTGAAATTTATATGTGTTATCACTCATTCTATTATTATAGCATAAATAATCAAAATGGTCAAAATGTGTTACCTAGGATTTCTAAGAATAGTCAAAAGTTTTTAAACCACCTGGCTTAATTTCAGCTTCAAAGGGTTCGTTTTGATATATTTCTCCGTCTAGTTCAATTGGTGCATTGGAAATTATTTTTACCTGCTTACACAAAATATGTTTTACATAGGATTTATTCATGTGTTTACCTTTTACAAAACCAGGCATAACAAAAATTGTAGGTATTCCTACTGGCTTTTCTATAATTACAAGATCTAAAAAACCGTCATTATGCTTAGCCACAGGACAAAGTTTTATTCCGCCACCAAACTGGGTACCATTACAAACTCCTACCATTACACAAGAATATTGTTTCACCTGTCCTTCAACTTCCACAGTTATAGAATAGGGCTTATAATTTAATAAACAATGAGCTAAAGAAGTTGTATAGGATAATTTATTTGATGAATTTGCAGTATGTTGAAGAACTGAAACATCCAAGCCCGTTCCTGCCACATTTAAACAACGCAAGTTTCCAACTTGAATATAGTCGTTATCTGTAAATTTCCCTGCCACAATGGCACTAATAGTTTTACAAGGATCTAAACTTATTCCTGTTCCCATAGCATAGTCATTTCCTCTACCAGATGGAATTATACCCATACGGCTTTTATTAAAGTCAATACCATTTAAAACCTCGTGGCAAGTTCCATCTCCACCTAAGGCAACAATAGTTTTTGCTCCAGAATGGGAAAGTTGCTGAGCTAAAAGTTTTCCGTGGCCAACTTCTTTTGTTAAATGCACATTATAGGAAATATTTCTGCTATTAAGATAGGATTGAACTTGTTGTAAAACTAGATTGCCATTATTTTTCCCACTAGTGGGATTAGCTATTATTTCCATAAAATAAATTGCTCCAGTAAAAGAAATATTTTTCGGCAAAAATCAATAAAATGCGATAATTACGAATTCAGTATGCAACAAAATTTTCCAGAAATCAAGTATTGTCCATAAAACTTAATCTTAAATAAATATAATGAATAAACATAATTTACATACATATTTTCATCCTTGACTAACCTAATCCATTACGATATTCTGTTTTATACGTATATTTTTTTTATAGAGGTAAAGAATATGTCTTTTATTTCCTTTTTACAAACTACAGCCCCTCAGGGTTCAGCAACTGGACAAATGTTAACCACAATTATTCCTTTTGCTTTAATTATTCTAATCTTTTATTTCTTTATTATTCGTCCACAAAATAAGAAACAAAAAGAAACAGAAAAAATGATTGCAGCTCTTAAAAAAGGCGACAAAGTTGTTACAATCGGAGGAATCCATGGTGTAGTTTCTTCTACAAAAGAAAACACTATAATTGTAAAAGTTGATGACAACGCAAAAATTGAATTCAACAGAACAGCAATCGCAACTGTAATTGTAGACAAAGCCAAAACTGAAAAAAAGAATGACTCTGTTGAAGATTCAACAAATAAAGAATCAAAAGCAGACGCTGAATAAAATAAGTAAAACAAAATAAACACTGGAGAAAACTTACATGAAAAAACGCAGTCGTTTTCTGTTAATCCTTGCAACTCTGGCTTTATGTTTTGTCTTTCTTTGGCCTTCTGTAAACTGGTATTTACGAACACCAAAAGAAGTTCAAGCTTTAGCCCTTGGTTCTTTGGAAAAAATTAAAGATTATTCCAATGTAATGTCTTCCACAGATGTAAATGAATTAAAATCATTGTATTTTAGTACACCTGACGGGAATTTACCTGAAAAATTCATTTGGCTAGAAAAAGTAGCTAAAAAGAATTACAAAGAAGCAGGTAAAAAAGCTCCTGAAGAACTAACTATAAAAACAACAGTTGATTCATTTTCTAACGAAATGGAACTTATGGCCGCTATTGAAGATAATTATCGTAGCAAAATTCTAAAGGCAAAGGATTACTACAATAATTCAGTAAAATTAGGACTTGACCTTTCTGGCGGTATGAGTGTAATTGTTAAAGCTGATTTAGATGCAGCATTAGCTTCTGCAGGCGACACAGTTGCCGACCCAGTTCTTTTCAAAGAAGAAGCAATGAACCAAGCAATCGAAACTTTAACAAGCCGAATTGACCGCTTTGGTCTAACAGAACCTGTTATTCGTAAACAAGGTGAAGATAGAATCTATATCGAAATGCCAGGAGCAGCGGAAACAGATAGAATTAACTCAATTATTATGGGTAAAGGAATATTGAATTTCCGACTTGTTGATAGCGAAGCAACAAATATTTTTCAAGAGTTCTACTACAGAAACCCTGCCAACACTTTTAATGCCGCTGGTGAATTATTACATCCAGAAATCATTCCTGAAGACTGCGAAGTTATGGGTCTTTACCAAAAAGATGAATACGGTCTAGACGAAAGAGTTGGTTACCTTGTAGTAAAAAAAGAAATTGCTCTTGACGGTAAATATATTAAATCAGCAAATATTTCCGCCGACAGAAATGGTCGTCCACAGGTTGCATTTACTTTAGATAGCGAAGGTGCAGAAATATTCGGTACTTTTACTACAAACCATGTAAACGAACCAATGGCTATTGTTTCCGATGATAAAATCAAATCCTACGCTAATATTTCAGAACCTATTACCCAAGGAAATGTTGCAATTTCAGGCTTTAGCATGGATGAAGCTCAGAACATTCAGAAAGTACTTCAAACTGCATGGTTATCTGTTCCTCTTTCTGTGGAAAGCCAACAAGTTGTTGGGGCTTCTATGGGTGACCAAGCTATTCAACAGGGTATAAGAGCTTTAGTATTTGGTTTATTGGCTGTTATGGTATTTATGCTTCTTTGGTATAAGGGAGCAGGTATAAATGCTGTTGTTGCACAAATACTAAACCTTTACATTATGTTTAGTATTTTGTCTGCATTTAACCTAACACTTACGCTACCAAGTATTGCAGGTATGATTCTTACGATTGGTATGGCAGTAGATGCTAACGTAATTATTTTTGAAAGAATTAAAGAAGAACTACGCTTAGGCAAGGGACGTGCTTCTGCTGTAGAAGCTGGATTCAAAAATGCTTTCTGGGCAATTATGGACTCTAATATCACAACCTTTATTGCTGCATTGTTCTTATCACAATTAGGTTCAGGTCCAATTCAGGGATTTGCAGTTAGCTTGGCTATCGGTGTTGTATCTTCTGTATTTACAGCCCTAATTGTTTCTCGCCTTATGTTTGACGTAGGAACTGATGTATTCAAAAAGAAAACAGTTAGCATCAGTTGGAGGGTAAAATAATGAAAAAAACATTTCATTTTAGTAAATACATTGTTTTAGCAGTAGTTTTAAGTTCTATTCTAATTCTAAGTGGTTTATATCCAATGCTAACCAAAGGCTTTAACTTTGGTATTGATTTCAAACCAGGTTTAGTTCAAGACGTTAGAATTGTTGCTCCTGCAATGAATATTTCCTACAATGGTTCTGCTTCTGTTACCGCAGAAATAAACCCTACAGATATATCTTTGGTTATTAGTGGTGTTGGTGCAGAAAACGAAACTATTGTTTATAGCTTTGATGAATATCCTACAGTAGAAATTTTAGCTGCTGCTATGAGCAACCAAGAAGTAATTACTGCAACAGCATTGAATGGAAGTGCATCAACAAAAATGCTATTTGCTAGCACTATTACATCTAACTTGCTAACAAACGCACCATACAACTTATATTATGGCGGAGACACTCAATTAGCTACTGTTGATTCCGTTCGTAACGCTTTATCTAACCTAAAGGACGTTTCTGTAAAAGAACTTGGAACAGGAAATGATATCCAATTCCAGATTCGTATGGGTGATAGTGGCGAAGAAAATTCTGGAAGTGCAAATATGCAACAAGCAGTAAATTATGCACTACAAGAAACCTTTGGAAAAGACAATATTGCTATTATTAAAACTGATTTTATTGGAGCACAATATTCAAGTTCTTTGATATACCAGTCAGTATTATTAGTTCTAGCTGCCCTTTTCCTAATTTGGCTATACGCAACAATTCGTTTTAAGTGGGACTTTGCGCTTGCTTCTGTAATTGCAATTACCCACGATGCATTGATTATTCTTTCATTTATTGCATGGTCACAGATGGAATTCAACACTGTTACTTTGGCTGCTATCTTAACAATTATCGGTTACGGTATTAACGATACAGTTGTTGTTCTTGACCGCGTACGTGAAAATATGCGAAAGATTAACACAAAAAACTTTATGCAAATTGTAGACCAATCACAAACAGATTGTTTTGGTCGAACAATGATTACAACTATTACAACATTGTTAGCAGTATTATCTCTTTGTATCTTTACAACAGGAAGTATTCACGACTTTGCACTTGCTCTTATTATAGGAATGATTTCAAGTGCCTATTCTACAATTATGATTACAACTGCTTTCCTTGCATTAACTCGCAAAAACTGGAAACCTTCTGATGATTTGAGAGGTGTTCCGTTGCAACAAACTGACGAGGTTCAAATCTAATATAAAGTTTAGAATTGAAAGAGGCTGCCTTAGAAGTTTTACTTCATAAAAGGCAGCCTTTTTTTTCCTGTTGCAGTCAAAGACTTTTTTATTTACAATAAAGAACATGAAAGAAAACATGAGTCAGGATTCTAAGACAACCCAAATTTCAGTTATTAGAGCAAAAGTCCTTGGTTATTGCATGGGAGTACGACGTGCAGTTGAAATTGCAAATAAAGCTTTGCTAGATTATCCTAACAGAAATGTTTGGACACTGGGCCCCTTAATTCATAATGAGCGAGCTTTAAATAAACTTGCTGAAAAAGGTATAAAAATCTTATCCGAAAAGGATTTTTCAATCATTGGAAACAAGGATGTAGTAATAATTCGGGCTCATGGTGTTCCTCCTACTACCATTGAAACATTAAAGGCAGTAGGTGCCACTATAGTAGATGCCACCTGTCCAAGAGTTATGCTAAGTCAAAAAAGAGCTGCTGATTATGCAGCAAAAGGAATTGCAGTAATTATTGCAGGAGATAAAAATCATGGAGAAGTAGCAGGAATTGCTGGATGCACGATTAATTCAAAGGCTCCTTCACCAAAATGCCTTTTGATAGAAAATAAAAATGATGCTAAAAACATAATTTTAGCCCAAAAAGAAGGGGCTATTCCCTCTTTACCTCAACAAGCCGCTTTAATTTGTCAAACTACTTTAAGCCGAGTTGAATACGATGCCATAGCTCAAGAATTGAAAAAAGAAATTAAAAACCTCGAAGTTTTAGATACAATTTGTCCTGCCACTACAGAACGACAAGAGGCCCTAAGTGCCTTAAAAAACCAAGTACAAGGTGTATTAATCGTAGGTGGGAAAAACTCTGCAAATACACAGCGGCTTTTAATGACAGCAACAAATATTTTTACTCATGCAGCCTTAATTGAATCTGCGTTGGAAATTCCTAGTATTTTTTATACTTTAAATAAAGTGGGGATTGCAGCGGGAGCTTCTACACCAGATGAAATCATCGAAGAAGTAGAAAATGCTTTAAAAAACCATATTGCCAAGGTTTAATGCACTATTTATACTATGACCATGAAAACTTTACCTGTATTATTTGAAAACTCAGAAATTCTCATTATTAACAAGCCTGCGGGAATAGCAGTTCAAGGGGGAGAAAAAGTTTTCAATCCAGTGGATGAAATTTTATGTCAACAAATAGGACAAAAAGTATTTCCTGTTCATCGATTAGACAAAGATACAGCTGGTATTTTAGTCGTAGCAAAAACATCTGTTTCCGCAAAAAATTGGACAAATATTATTTCATCTGGAAGAATAAAAAAACAATATTCTGCAATTTGTTTTGGCTTTTTGCCACAAACTCAAAAAAATAATTCAACTGGAACTTTTAACTTTCCAATCGAAAAAGGGCAATCAAAAAAAGATGCCCTAACCCAATACAAAATAATTGATTCAAAAATTATAGTGACAGCAGAAGAAGAAATTCATCTTTCCTTTTTCAATTTGACTTTGGGAACAGGAAGGATGCATCAAATTCGCATTCATCTAGCTCAAGCTGGATGTCCAATAATAGCTGACGATAAATATGGAAATTTTGAACTTAACAGAAAATTCAAAAAACTTTTTGGAATAAAAAAATTACAATTAGCTGCCACAAATTTGGAAATTCCTATAGATGGAAAAAAAATATTATTCAATATTCCTCTTCCTGAGCATATGGAAAATACTTACGCCAAACTATTTCTTAACAAACAATAAGTACACAAATATATATGTGATTTGACGCAAAGCCTTGTTTTTAGTATAATCACTATAGTTATTTAAGTAACACTGTATTTTTAATATTTTTATATAAAAATCTTGGGGGTAAACTTGTCTGAATGCTATGAAAATTTGCTTGTACAAAGACTAGCTCTTCTTGCGGAACTTAACGATCCAATTGCACCAGAATTATATCAAACCTACGATGTAAAGAGAGGATTAAGGTATAATGACGGACGTGGTGTCCTTGTGGGATTAACACAAATCGGTGATGTAGTTGGATACGAAATCAAAGATGATAAAAAAATTGCCATTCCTGGTAAATTATTATACCGTGGTTACGATGTAGAAGAATTGATTCGGGACACAGATTCCCATGATGAATTTGGTTTTGAACAAGTAATTTTTTTGCTATTGTTTGGACAACTTCCAACCAGAACTCAACTTGAAGAATTTCAATCATATCTTAGCAGTCGAAGAACTCTACCCGAAAGTTTTACCGAAGACATGATAATGAAAGCTCCTTCCCCAGACATAATGAATAAACTTGCCAGAAGTGTTTTGGCTAGTTATTCCTATGATGACAGAGCAGAAGATGTTAGTCTTGTAAATATACTTCGACAATGTATTGACTTAATTGCCAGATTCCCTGTTTTTGCAGCATATGCCTACCAAGCAAAACGGAGACATTACGATGGCAAAAGTATGTACATTCATAATCCTTTACAAGAATTGTCAACTGCTGAAAATTTCCTTAGATTGATTCGTCCAGATAAACAATATACTAAACTAGAAACCAGTATTTTGGATTTAGCTTTAATTCTACACGCCGAACATGGTGGAGGTAACAACTCTTCATTTTCAATCCATGTTGTTTCTTCTACAGATACGGATACCTACTCTGCTATTGCTGCAGCCGTTGGTTCATTAAAAGGACGACGACACGGCGGTGCCAATATGAAAGTTATGGAAATGATGGATGACATTAAAGCAAATGTAAAGAATTGGGATAGCGAAAAAGAAATTAAGGAATATTTACGAAAAATAATTAGAAAAGAAACCTTTGATCGCACAGGTTTAATTTATGGTCAAGGTCATGCAGTTTATACAATTTCTGACCCAAGAGCTATTTTGCTTAGAGATAAAGCAAAAAAATTAGCAAAAGAAAAAAACATGCTAGAAGAATACAATTTGTATCGTTCCATTGAAAAACTTGCTCCTATTGTATTCTCTGAAGAAAAAAATAGCGACAAGAAAATTTGTACAAACGTGGATTTTTACTCAGGTTTTGTTTACACTATGCTAAATATTCCAAGAGAATTATACACTCCGATATTTGCCATATCCAGAGTTGCAGGATGGGCTGCACATCGTCTAGAAGAAGTTGTAGCTGGCGGAAGGATTTATCGTCCTGCTTACAAAAATGTAATGCCACCTAGAAATTTCGTTCCTATCGAGGAAAGACGGTAGGTATCAAATGAAGCAAGAACGGCTAGACAAAATTCTCTCGCATCACGGATTTGGTACTCGCAAAGATGCTAAATTCATCATTTTAGAAGGAAGAGTTAAAGTAAATGGTCGTATTTGCTACATTCCTGAATACCATGTAACCCTTGAAATGGATTCAATCAGCGTAGATGAAAAAGACTTAGAACTTAGGCAACACATATATTTAATGATGAATAAACCAGGAGGAGTAATTTGTTCTAACAAGGACGGTATACACAAAACAGTTTTTGACCTATTAGACGAAAGGCTACACCAAGAATTTTTAGGTGGGAGTTTACACATGATTGGTCGTTTAGATTTAGATACAGAAGGTTTATTGCTTTTAACCACAGACGGTTCTTTAACCCACAAATTAACATCCCCGAAAAAAAATATACCTAAGACCTACTTTATAAAATTAGAGAATAGCGTTCCTGCAGAAATGCAACCCATAATAAGTCGTCGCTTTGCAGAAGGAATACACATTGCACCAGAGGGGGACGATGGGGAATATGACTGCAAGCCATCTAATCTAAATTGGCTTAGCGAAGATACCTGCACCTTAGTAATTACAGAGGGTCGTTATCACCAAGTAAAAAGAATGATAGCAGCAGCAGGAAATAAAGTAGCATATCTAAAACGTACCGTTGTTAATAAATTACCCTTGGATATAAGTTTGCAACCTGGAGAATATCGAGAACTTACTGCAAAAGAATTATCTTTGCTAAACTAACTCAGATTTTTTTTCCACATTGTAATGCTTTTGATTTAGTCGTTTTTCAAATTCTTCTTCCATAAGTGGTTTATCAAAAACATAACCTTGAATCATGTCGCATTTTAATTCCTGTAACAAATGAACAACTTCCACTGTTTCTACACCTTCTGCAACGACATCCATGTTTAATTCTTTTGCCATTTTGATAATATTTGTTACTACAGTTTTTGCTTGAGAATTAGGAGAAATGGTATCTATCAAAGATTTATCTAATTTTAATACATCAAATTCTAGATTTTGCAATAAGCTAAGAGAAGAATAACCTGTGCCAAAATCATCGATGGATGCAGAAAAATCTTTACTCTTAAGCATCTTCATTGTTTTATTTAAGGTATACTGAGCATCGGAATAAACAGTCTCAGTAAATTCAATTTCAACAAGAGAATGGGGAACATTCCACTTGTCCACAACAGAACAAATTTGATCTGCCACATCAGGCTGATTAAAATGCAATTTAGAAAAATTAACAGATATTTTTACAGGTTCAAGACCTTTTTTTATCCATCTGCTAACAGCCTGACATACTTTTGAAAGAACAAAAAAATCCAAATCTCTAATCAAACCACTGGATTCACAAGCAGGAATAAAATTACCAGGAGGAATTATTGTTCCATTTCGATTCCATCTAACCAGAGCTTCTCCACCTGTTAACATATTGTCACTTAAACGAACCTTTGGCTGATACATTACAAAAAATTCCCCTTCTGCCAATGCCTTTGGTATCTGATGAGTTAGCATTAAATGCTGAACAATATGTTCACTGGTTGTCTTATCGTAAAAAACCGTATCAGTGGTTTTTTCTTGCTTTGACAACAAAAAAGTAGAGAACAAATATTTCGTAATTTCGTGAAAATCCTTTTCTTCACCTGTAGGTTGATAAATACCGCTTTTAACTGAAAGTTTCATCTGAATATCTTGGTCATCAGCAAGAGAAGGCAACTGAAGATTATTTATCTGATAAATATAGCTTTCCAAATTGAATCTTCTCAAGAAAACTACAAAACTATCTGAGCCAATATGGAATAAATATTCATTCTCGTATAGCATTTTTTGTACTTCTTGACCAAATTCAAACAAAATTTTATTTGCACCTTCGTAACCGAAACGATTGTTAAACAACATAAAATTTTTGATATTAAACTGAACTAAAGCATAACCTATTAATTGATTTTCTCTAAGAAGCTGCTCTCCAATCTTCATCATCATAAATTTATTGGGAAGACCTGTAATAGAGTCAGTGGTGTACATACGTAGATTTTCAGCTTTTTCATAATGAGCACAGTTTTCAATTGTATTGTAACCTCGTGCAATGGCTTCTGCCATTTGCTGACAGGAAATATACCCACACATTTGGCAATCAATATGTCTAGAAGCCTCTGTGGTTTTATGCATTTTTATATAAATTTCGTTATAAACATCTTCTGATAATTGAATATCTTTTAACTTGTAAGGAGCATACTTTCGCTTAAAATCCCTCATGTCTAATTTTTTAAATCTTTCATTCAAAGCTTTAAGTCTTTCCACTCTTGGCATATTATGACTATACAAGTTTTTTTCTTGAAGAATATTTGCGTATTTTTTTCTAATTTTGGAATATTCCTTCATGGCTTGGTGAATTGAACAAGTTTTCTTGTCAACCCCTGTTCCTAAAATACAACCATGTTCACACTGCAAAAGATCCAGTACAACCGAAGAATCTTTATCTAAAACTATATCCGCCACTGATTCAGAACCATATCCGATATAACTTAAATCCCATAATTGTAGGATAGTCCGTCCATGACCAAGGAAATATTCCAAATTTTCTCGAAGACCACCAGACACCGGATAAAGATTCCCCATACCTTCTTCCATATTTTCAGCTTGACCATTGTAGCCGTCTATATCAACATCTGATAATTTTTTCAATAAATGGGTAAAAGTAACATTATATTGAACCATTCCCTTTGTAACAGAAGAGTTAATTTCAGTTTTTTTGGCAATACAAGGGCTAATAAAAGCAAATTTTTCTGTTTGCCCCAAATATTTTCGTAAATAAATAGCCAAACACATTAAAGGCGAATGAATAGGTAACAAATGGGATGTTAATTCAGGTCTTTGTTTTTCAATATAATTAATTGCTGCAGCACAGGGCGGGGTAATGCAACCTTTTTCTGGGTTATTATTCAAATACTGAACATAAGCCCAAGTAGCAATATCTGCTCCCATACTAACATTCCAAATATTATTTACACCTAAAGATTTTAAATAACCCAAAATTTTTGCAGCTTTTTGGGGATAATTAATATAAAAGGAAGGAGAAATAAGCAGGGATACAGATTTATTTTTTAAATCTTCAAAAAATAAATCTGTATCATCGATATATTCTCTGGCAGAATGGTTACATATGGAAATACAATGGCCACATTGAATACACCGAGAATTATCTACGATAATTTTGTTTACACCATCTACAAAAGAAGCAACATTTGCCCCTGGGATTGGACATCCAGAAATACATCGGTTACATCCAATGCAGTTATTGTTAGTAAATATTACGTTTATATTTTTTGACCGCATATTTTTTCCATACCTTTAACAGTATTTTAAAATGGGAATTCCCATTTGTCAACTTAAAGTTACTTATTATGCTGTTTTTTGCAAAATAATGTTTTATTGTATATCCCCCCTACTAATCTAAGAAGTTAGGCTTTTCTTACTTGAAACATCAGGAAAAAATTTTGTATACTAGAACAATAGGAGTTAAATTATGAGACAATATTATATTGCTGGAAATTGGAAAATGAACAAGGTAAAAGGTGAAGCTGTTGAACTTGCCAAAGGCCTTGTAGAAGCCCTAAAAGATGGAAAAAACAAGTATATGATTGCACCTTCTTTTACAAACTTAGATGCAGTAGCTCAAGTTGTTAAAGGCTCAAACATTTTGCTAGGGGCACAAAATATGTCCACAGAACTTTCTGGAGCTCACACAGGTGAAGTTGCTGCCCCTATGTTAAAAGACTTAGGCGTTCAAGTTGTAATTTTAGGTCACTCAGAACGCCGCCATATCTACAAAGAAGACGATGCAATGATTAACAAAAAAGTTAAGTTAGCATTAGACCAAGGCTTAGATGTAGTGCTTTGTATCGGAGAACTTTTAGAAGAAAGAGAAGCTGGAAAAGCTGAAGCAGTTTGTGAAGAGCAAACAAGAAAAGGTCTTGAAGGCGTAACTGCTGAACAAATGAAAAATGTTACAATCGCTTACGAACCAGTTTGGGCCATTGGAACAGGAAAAACCGCAACTCCAGAAGATGCTCAGGCAATCCACAAGTTTACACGTGGCATTTTGGCAGATATGTTTGGAAAAGACGTTGCAGAAGCCACAATCATTCAGTATGGTGGCTCAATGAACGCAGGAAATGCTGCTGCACTTTTAGCACAACCTGATGTTGACGGAGGTCTTATCGGTGGTGCTTCTCTAAAGGTTGAAACATTTGAACCTATTTGTAAAACATATTAATTTATTCTCTTTTCAGATTATTTATCTATAAAAGAGAGAAATACCCTCACAAATTATTTTGTGGGGGTTTTATTTAAAAACCATATTATAAAAAGCATAGATTTAAAAAAAGATATTTTTCACCATTGCACAAGATACTGGCAACCTTTGTTTAGGTATTGCGTAAAAAAAAAATTTTGGATATAATAACTTACAGTTTTAATATTTGGAGTAATATCTAATGGGTGTTATTGGTATCATTCTTTTAGTAGCTTTTGTAATTATTTGTATATTGTTGGTTTGTCTAGTGTTGCTTCAGAATGAAGAAGGGGGTGGACTTGGAGGTCTTTTTGGTGGTGCATCTACAACCTTTGGCTCTCGTTCTGGCAACGTTTTAACCAAAACAACTTATGTTTTAGTCACATTGTTTTTTGTTTGTGCCTTTGCTCTTGCAATTATTAACAAAAAACCTACTGTAACAATTACTCAAGAAGAAAACACTGAAATTGTAGAAACAGAAGGTGGCTTCTGGGCAGAAGAATCGGTTCCTGTAGAAGATAATACTACAGAAGAAATCCCTGTAGAAGATAATGCAACTTCTTTAGAAGACGTTTCTGCTACAGATAATACAACAGTTACAGAATAATATGGTTTTATTATGATTCTCTCTCAAGTATTCAGTCCAAGTGCAATAAATATAGATTTGGAAAGCATAGAAAAAGACGAAGTTTTTGAAGAAATTGTAGAAGGCTTAATCGCTTCATATTCCGGGTTAAATCGTACTGGTGTATTAAATGCTTTACTAGAGCGAGAATCAAAGCTTAGCACAGGCATTGGAAAAGGATTTGCAGTTCCTCATGGTGTCTGTGCTGGTGTTTCAGGAGTAAAGGGATTTATTGGCATTTCTAGAGAAGGAATAGATTTTGATTCTTTAGACAATGTTCCTGTTCAAGTTATTTTTACTATGATTTCTGGTGAAAATGAATGCGAATATCATTTACAAGTAATTAAAAGACTTGCAGAAGTTATAAAACAACCCAATTTTATTAAAACTCTCTTATCAAAGACATCTCCACAAGAAATTTATGATGCCCTTATAAGATTTGAGGAATCTGCAACAGCGACAATATAGTTATTACTTATGTTTTTCAGCTTAGAGGGAGCTTAAAATGACAGAAACAGACGTAATTGGCCACTTACTTAACATTGAGCAACAAGCAGCCGATTTATTATTGGATGCACAAACAGAAGCCGACAGACGCATTGCAGAAGCTAGAAATACAGCAGAAAATCAGTACAAAACTCAATATGAAAAACTTATACAAGATTTTGAAAGCAAATATTCATCAGAAGTAAAAGCTGTTGACACAATTCATGATTCAACAATGTCAAACTATAAAGACACAATAAATCATAATGAAACAGATACAAAAGCATTTGATGCTTTAATGAATGAATTACTTTTTAATTCCTTAGAAAAAACTTCTAAAACAAATACAGCACGGAAGTTTTGATATGGACCGATCATCTGCTGATGCATTTGTTTACGCTAAAGCAAGTGGAATGCTTGCAAAATCTTTTGTAGGAAGTCGTGCATCAAAGATTTTTGCTGTTTCATCTATTCAGGAATTGTGGGTTTTGCTTTTTCAAGAAGAAGTACCTGCCCTACCAGAAGTGATGTTAGCAGAAAAACTAGAGCAAAAAGCAGAAGCAACTTTTATCCAAGATTATATTTTATTACTCAGAAATTATTCAGCCCCAAGTCCTATTTTAGTTGACTTATTACGTTACTACGATTACGAAAATTTAAAAGACATAATCGCTTCTTTATGCAAGGGCCAGAATTCTTCGGATTCCCCTTATTTAGCAGATATAAAAGAATTTTCCATGTTGAATTATTCAGGATGGCCAAATTTACACACCATTACACAAGGGTCCCCATTATCTTGGTGCAACGAAGTACCTTCTTTTGAACAACAACAAGAATATGATTTTAAACTTGACCTTCAATATCTTCGTAGCGAGTGGGAAGGAATAAATAAATTACCCTCTGCTTTAAAAAATACTGTATCTAATTTATACAAAAATGAAATGATTTTGAATAATATGATTTGGGCAATTAGACTACGATTATATTATGGTATGTCTAAGGAACAAGTTATACCCCTACTTTTTACTATTCAAGATTGTAAATCTGAAACAAATATAAAACAAGACCCCTTGGCTGGTCCTGTTTTTCGGACATTGGATTGGGACCTTAATTCTTATGAAACTTGGGCAAAGTGGAAATATTCCCATTTGTTAAACCCTACAACAGAGAATACCTTGTGGCAAATTGATCCTAGATGGATTCAACAGTCAGCTAAGGTTTATTTTAACAAAAAAGCTTTAAAACTATTTCATAGACAACCATTTACACCTGCAGTTTTATTAACCTGGTTTAAAATAAAACAATACGAACTTGACTGTATTCGTACAGCTACTGAAGGCTTGCGATTAAACATACCAATGAAGCAAGCTCAAGCCTTTGCAGGTGCTACTGAGGAATAGGAAAAGAGAGGAAAATTATGGCACGAACCACAGAAATGAAGCTAATCGAGCTGATGGTTCTCAAAGAAGACATTAACCAAGTTATTGAATTCTTTGGAAAAAAAGGCAACTTTGAATTTCAGACCGAACTAAACGAAGGTTCTTCTGGATTAGCAAATCCATCAAAAGAAATGTTTGACAAGTTGCAACTAGCTAGAGCTTATTTGAATATTGAAGATCAAGCCGACTATCCAATTGGTGCTAAACTTCCTCAAGACCAGGACTTTGAAGAAGCAGGAAAATTACTTGATGCAATAGAATTAATGCGTATTCAAGAATTGGAAACCTCAGAAAAGGTAAAACGAGTAAAAGAAGCCTATTCTGAAGCTTCTTCTTTTGCTAATTTGAAAGTTCCATATGCTGAGTTTGAACATTTAACATTTCTTACATTAAGAATAGGTAAAATTGACCCTTCAGTTATAGATGAATTAGTTTTTAACATTGGAGAAAGAGCTGTAATTATTCCACTAGGCGAAGATAAATCCAAGATTATGGCTGCTACATCAAAAAAAGGTCGTTTTGCATTAGATACAGAACTAAAAAAATTCGGTTTTGTGCCTTTAGAAATTGCAAAGGATTTTAAAGGTGTTCCAGATGATGTTTTAGAAAATCTAAAGCATGAATACGAAGAAGCAAAAAATGAACTAGACCAAAAAATTCAAAACCGAATAAATTATGGGAAAGAACACACACAAGAATTATTAACCTACCTAGGTTGTTTTTCAATCGGAATGCAGGTTCAACAGGTAAAAGACAAACTAGAATCAACTCAATTAGTATATCGAATAACAGGTTGGATTCCTTCTTCTGATTCTCGTTCAGTAATGAAAGAACTAGATGACATTACAGAAGGCAGAATAGCTATTAGATTGTATGGACCAAAAGAAGTTCCTTCAGTCCGAGACGAAAAAGAACAGGTTCCTGTAAAGCTTACTCACGGCAAACTAATTGGTAGTTTTGAACGAATGATAATCAGTTACGGAGCTCCTGTGTATGGTACTATAGACCCAACACCCTTCGTGGCTACTTTCTTTACCATACTTTTTGGTATTATGTTTGGCGACGCTGGTCAAGGTTTAGTTTTTGTACTTATAGGTATTTTACTTACCACAAATGTAATAAAATGGTTCCCCACATGGAATAAATTTGGACCTATTTTTATAGCCATAGGTTGCAGTAGTACAATAATGGGTATACTTACTGGTGAATTCTTTGCAAATAGCGAAATTCTTGTTCCTGTAAGTCGATTTATTACAGGTTTATTTGGCGAACCAAAAGACCACATCCTTCACTTAATGCCAAGTGCTGGAACAATTAATAAACTGTTTATATTTTTCCTTTTTACTTTAGGGCTTGGATTTATTATCAATTCCATTGGATTAATAATCAATATTATAAATCAATTTTCCCAAAAGAAAATAGGCAAAGCTTTGTTCGGAAAAACTGGTCTTTGTGGTGCGGTTTTCTTTTGGTATGTAGTCTTTATGGCTATAAGAATTGTTGCATTTAAAATACCTCTTTTTTGGTTGGACTGGGTAATAATTGGAATATCACTTTTTGGTGTCTTTATGGGACACCCCTTGGAACGATTGGTTTCAGGGCATCGTCCTGTTTTTGAAAATGGTTTTGGAATTAGCATAATCGAAGGAATTGTTGAAATATTAGAGGTAGTTTCTAGCTATCTTTCTAACTCAGTAAGTTTTTTACGAGTTGGAGCCTTTGCTTTAGCCCATGCGGTTCTTGGCTTTATAATCTTTTCCATGTCCCAATTAGCAGGAGGCATTGGAGGTTTGCTGATTACAATAATCGGCAATGTAATTGTTATCGTACTTGAAGGAATGATTGTAGCTATTCAGGTAATCCGTTTGCAGTATTATGAATTTTTCTCAAAATTCTTTTCTGAAACGGGTCGTGAATTTAAGCCATTCACTTTCAAGTATAAAATTTGATAAATTAAGGTTGGATTTTTCAACCAGCCTAAATCATTTGAGAGGTTTTATATGAAGATGAACAAAAAATTTCTTGTTGTTTTAATGGCAATGTTGTGCTTTGTTGTAGCAGGAGTTTTTGCAACTGAAAGCGAAACTGAAGCAGCTACTTCCAATGCATCCGAAATCAAGTACATTGCAGCTGGGATTGCTGTTGGTTTAGCCTGTATCGCAGGTGGCATGGCTGTTGGAAAAATCGGTGCTGCTGCAATGGGTGCTATGAGTGAAAATGCAGAACTTTCTGGAAAAGCATTACCTTTCGTAGGTCTTGCAGAAGGTATTTGTCTGTGGGGATTCCTTGTAGCTTTGTTGATTATCATTCTGTAATTTACGGAGAGCATTACCGTGAAATATTTTGTCATTGGCGAACGGGAACTAGTCCTAGCATTTGCCCTTGTGGGAGTAGAAGGACAAGCAGTAGCAAATAGAGAAGAAGCTTTGGAAAGTTTTCATCGTGTAACAGGATATGGGACTAGTTTAACCTCTGGTACTATTACTGTTGAATGTCCAAAAATACTCATATTAACAGAAAATGTTTCGGTAATGATAGAAGATGAAGTTCTGGAATGGCAAATGAAAGGGGAATATCCTCTTATTGTTGAAATTCCAGGACTTCAAGGTCACTTAGAAGGCAAAAAAACTCTCACCGATTCAATTAGAGAAGCAATCGGGATTCATGTATAAACAAGGACGATCTAAACTATGGAAGAACTGCGATCTACGGAGATTCTAGACAAAGAGATACAGGAAGACGCTAGAAAAAAAGCTCAAAAAATTCTTGCAAAAGCAGACGAAGAGTGTAAGAAAATTTTGGACAGCGTGGCAGAACGAATTGATATTATCCGAAAAGAAAAACAAGTAGCTTATGAACAACAACTAGAAGTTATAAAAAAAGATTCCGAAGCTGCTATTCCTCTAGAAAAGGAACGTTTTCTTGTATCTTTTGAAGGGAAAGCCGTTATTCAAGCAATTAATAACTATCTATGTAAATTAAATCCTAAGCAAGTTCTTCAATTATTAGAAAATTTGCTTAACAAATATAAAAAAGTAGTTTCTGACAAAAAAATCAAGGCAAAAGTTTTCGGTTTAGAGCAATCAGAAGCTACATCTATTCTAAAAAATGTTTTTGGACAAAGTAATATTGATTCATGTAAAATCATTACCTTTGAAGAATCCGGCTTAGAAAATCCACAAGGTTTAACTTTCAACAAGGGTATTATCGTTGAAACAATAGATTCATCTATACGGCTTAGAGCCACTACAGGAGAAATCGTAGCAAAAATCTTAGATGAAAACAGCATGGAATTAACACAAACCTTATTCTGTGGGAGGTTACCTCAATGCTAGAAGGAAAAATTACTCGTATTTCAGGTCCCATTGTTTATGCAGAAGGGCTAGAAAGTTGCGGATTATATGATGTGGTAAATGTAGGAAATCAAAACCTTATTGGTGAAATAATTCGTTTAAGAGATGGAATTGCTACAATCCAGGTTTACGAAGATGATACAGGTATGTGTATTGGCGAAAAAGTTACTTGCGAACAACGTCCTCTTTCTGTACGATTAGGTCCTGGTCTTGTGGGTACAATCTATGATGGAATACAACGTCCTTTAGCAACTATGTTTAAAGAAGGTGGAACTTTTTTACATCCTGGTCAACGGACAGAACCTTTAGACACAGAAAAAAAATGGATGTTCAAACCTATATTAAATGCTCAAGACACAATTTCTGCAGGAACGGTATTGGGAACTGTTCAAGAAACAGCTTCAATTTTGCACAAAATTTTGGTACCACCTACAATTCGAGGTAAAAAATTAAAATCTATTGTTCCTGCTGGGGAATACAAAGTTGATGATGTTATTGCTGAAACTGAATTTGGAGAAAAAATTCAACTGGCTCATTACTGGCCCGTTAGAAAGCCTCGCCCTTATGCACAAAAATTAACAGTATCAGAGCCATTGATTACTGGACAACGAGTTATCGATGTTTTTTTTCCTTTGTCTAAAGGCGGTACAGCAGCTATTCCTGGTGGCTTTGGAACAGGTAAAACAATGACCCAACACGCAGTTGCAAAATGGTGCGATGCTGACTTAATTGTTTACATTGGTTGCGGGGAGAGAGGAAATGAAATGACTGACGTTCTAAGTGAATTCCCCGAGCTTATTGACCCAAGGACAGGTCGTTCACTTATGGAACGAACAATTCTTATTGCTAACACATCTAATATGCCTGTTGCAGCCCGAGAAGTTTCTCTGTATTCAGGAATCACTTTGGCAGAATATTACAGAGACATGGGAATGGCTGTTGCAATTATGGCAGACTCCACAAGCCGATGGGCCGAAGCTTTAAGAGAACTTTCTGGACGCATGGAAGAAATGCCAGCAGAAGAAGGATTCCCTGCATATTTGCCTACCAGACTTGCGGAATTCTACGAAAGAGCAGGTCGTGTTAATACACTAAACGATGCAGAAGGTTCAGTATCTGTAATTGGAGCAGTTTCACCTCCTGGAGGAGACTTTTCAGAACCTGTAACCCAACACACAAAGCGATTCATTCGATGTTTCTGGGCACTAGACAGAGAATTGGCAAATGCACGACATTATCCTGCCATCGGCTGGATTGATTCCTATTCAGAATACGCAGATGAAGTAAAAGGCTGGTGGGATAAATTAGACCCACGGTGGGCAAAAATTCGTTTAGAAGCCCTAGATTTGTTAAAAAAAGAACAACGACTTCAGCAAATTGTTCGTCTAATTGGACCAGATGCATTGCCTGATTCAGAACGACTTGTATTGATTGTGGCAGACATGATAAAAAATGGCTTTTTACAACAAAATGCCTTTGATAAAGTTGACGTTTATTCAGTTCCAGAAAAGCAAATTCAGATTTTGCAACTTATGATTAGTTTTTACAACAAAGCTCTTTTGGCAATTAAATCTGGAGCTCCACTTGTTAGAGTAGCTTCTTTGCCTATTCGAGAAGAACTTATTCGCATAAAAAACACAGTTCCTAATGATAAATTAGAAATGATACAAACAATAGAATCTCATTTGGAAGAACAGTTAGGAACCGTTGAAAGATTGTATCGAAAGGTGGAAATAGCATGAAAGGTGTAGAATATAAAGGTGTTCAATCTGTAGACGGACCTATTGTTATAGTAAATCGTAGCGAAGATGTTTTTTTTGGAGAAACTGTAGCAGTCCGAGATAGATTTGGTCAAAAACGCATAGGTAGAATAATCGATGTTTCTTTAGATTATGCAATAGTCCAGATTTTTGGGTCTACCACAGGAATCGATTTGAAAGATTCTACAGTAGAATTTTTAGAATCTCCCATGGAACTTCGTGTCGGCGAAGGTCTTTTAGGCCGTATTTTTAATGGATTAGGAAAACCCATCGACGGATATCCAGACATTATTTCTTCTAAAAAAGTAAATGTAAACGGATATCCAATAAATCCATATGCTCGTATTTATCCCAAAGATTTTATTCAAACTGGAATTAGTTCTATCGACGGAATGAATACACTTATCCGAGGGCAAAAACTGCCTATTTTCTCTGGAAACGGATTACCTCACAATAAGTTAGCCGCACAAATAATTCGCCAAGCAAGAATTTTGAATTCAGACGAAGACTTTGTTATGGTTTTTGCAGGAATGGGTATTAAATATGACGTAGCACAATTTTTCATTCACACTTTTGAAGAATCTGGTGTTTTGTCTAAAGTTGTTATGTTCCAATCCTTAGCAGATGCACCTTCCATCGAACGTATTATTACACCTAGATGTGCTTTAACTGCTGCAGAATACCTAGCCTACGAAAAAGAGATGCATGTTCTTGTAGTAATGACTGATATGACAAACTATTGCGAAGCCCTTCGTGAAATATCAACAACACGAGGTGAAGTTCCTGGCCGAAAGGGTTATCCTGGATATCTTTATTCCGACTTGGCAGAACTTTATGAAAGAGCTGGCAAAATAAAAAGCTCAAAGGGTTCGATTACTCAGATACCAATTCTTACTATGCCCAACGATGACGTATCCCATCCAATTCCAGACCTAACTGGTTACATTACAGAAGGGCAAATTGTATTGGACAGAGAACTTGCTCAAAAAGACACTTATCCACCAGTTGCTGTATTGCCTAGCCTTTCTAGATTGATGAAAGATGGAATTGGGCCGGGAATGACAAGAGAAGATCACAAAGATATTTCCAGTCAGTTATTTGCAGCTTATTCCAAAGTAAAAAGCATTCGTAATTTAGCAGCTATCATTGGAGAAGAAGAACTTTCTGATACTGACAAACAATATTTACATTTCGGGAATTCTTTTGAAAAAGACTTCCTTACGCAAGGTGAATTTGAAGATCGGTCAATACAACAAACCTTAGATATTGGTTGGAAATTACTTTCATTGCTGCCTAAAGAAGATTTATATCGTATCAATCCAGAGTTTATTAGTAAATACATGGAAGCAACTAGCAGTAGGAATATTTAATAGGAGCAAAACCCTATGGCACGTATGAATATAGCACCAACAAAGTCCAATCTCCTTATGGTGAAAGATCAACTAGAAATTTCTCAAAATGGATACGAACTTTTGGAGCAGAAACGAGAAATTCTTGTTATGGAACTTATGCATATGGTTGAAAGAGTTAAGCTCCTAGAAAGAGAAATTGACAAAAAGATTCAAGTTGCTTATCCAGCTCTTAAAAATATGCTAATGGCCATTGGTGGAGATAACGTAGAAAGAATTTCCCATGGGGTAAAATATAATTTTACAATTAAAGAAAAACCTGTTACAATAGCAGGCATAGGTTTTTTGTCCATTGATGTAGAATTGCCAAAAAAACAATTATTTTATTCACTATTGGGTTCATATCCGGATTCCGATAGAGTAATGGAAGACTTTTTTCAACTGCTAAAATTATTAACAGACATGGCTTCGATTAGAACCGTTGTGTGGCGTTTAGCAACAGAAGTAAAAAAGACCCAACGTAGAGTTAATGCTTTGGATAAAATAGTTATTCCCCAAGCACAAGAAACAAAAAAATATATTGAAAGTGTTTTAGAAGAAAGAGAAAATATTTTTGTGCTAAAATCATTAAAGACTAGACAAAGATAAATCTAAGGAGGGAATGAAGCAAAATGGTAAAACCACTTTTTCAAAATGTACTTATTGTTATTAATGCTTCAGAAGCATCAATTCATGCAGCACAATATGGTATACTTATGTCAAAATTGTATCATTGCAACCTTAAAGCTGTTTATGTTGTTGATACTGCCAGTTTAAAACAACTTACTACAAATAAATTTTTTGTAGCAGAAGAAAGCAATATGTTTGAAAAGAATTTGCTGGCAGATGGACAAAGATACTTGGACTATGTTTCAGACTTAGCGAAAGCAAAGGGAGTCAAAATTGAAACTGAAATTCGTTCTGGAGCCGTTTGGTCAGAAGTAATAATGGCAGCAGATGAAATGAAAGCTGGATTAATTCTCTTAGGCGGATATAAATCAGAAATGAACTCTTCTGTCATCGAAAAACATGATGCTGTTTCTAGTTTTAGTAGAGATATTATTTCTCACGCAAATTGCTCTGTTCTTGTTGTTCGAGAAAAAATGATTGAACAACTATATAAATTAGCATGAGGTAAATTATGAGAATTGTTATAATTCATTTTCTTAACACAGAAAAAGAAATAAATGCGGAAATAATTAAACATCTTCAAAGTGCCGCAATAGAAAATGGGCATCAAGTAGATGTGGTAAATGGAAATGAAGATGTTTCAAATTTTAGAATAATTCCTTATGAATATGTAACAATTCTTGCTTCAAGTACAGGACCTTTTAGCAAACAAATTACTCCACGTATTTCAGAAGTACTTGCCACTTGCGGTAATTCATCTGGAAAAAAAGGTGCAGCTCTTATTCTTAAAAACTTGATGTTTTCTCAAAAGATTTGCTATTCATTAATGCGAACCATGGAAAAAGAAGGTTTGATTTTGGATTATTCTGATATCATTGAAAGTGTTGAACATGCTGATTCCGTAGGCAAAAAGCTAGGTTAAATTTGGAAAACTGCTACCAAATCTTAGGAGTACCTTCTTCTGCTTCCGCAGCAGAAATTAAAAGAGCTTACAGAAAAAAAGCAAAAGAACTTCATCCTGATATTTCTGGACAACCAGAAAATACTGAAAATTTTCGCAAAGTTGTTCAAGCCTACGAAATTCTTTCTGATTCAAAACGTCGATATATGTTCGACATTGCGTATACAACTTACTCAAAAAAAAATAAACAGGGCAAGGATTCTTTTGATTACAGAATGTGGTTATTAGAACGAACAGATGCAGAAAGTCGTGCAAAACTTATTTTTTTAGACTTGTTACAAGGTCGAGAAGATGAAGCTGTTTCAGAATTCATACGTATGTCCACAGAAAGTAGAAAATTTTCTTTAGCGGATTGGTTTACCAGAGAAGATTTTATGGACTACGGATTTATCCTGTGCGAAGAAATGTTTTTTCGAAACCATTATTATGATGCAGCCATGCTTTTACTTAAGATTATTGCTATGGAACAAAGTTTCCCATATTTTAGACATTTTTTTCCAGAAGTAATTTCCTTAGCTAGAAATATTTTGCTTCATCGCTTAGAAGGTAGCGTTACAGAAGAATTAGCCCTAGATGCTTGGGAACAAGCTTTGGAAGTAGGTTTTATTCCAGCAGATGAAATTATTATCCTTACAAAAATGTCATCAGCTTATTCCAAAATTGGAGATGAATTTGCAGCTAGGGCATGTCTTGACGAAGCCTCAAGATTAGGTAAAATAAAAAAAAGTCATAGCAAAAAAGCAAAATCTTAAAGAAGGACAGAAAATGATACGATTAAAGAACGACAAACAAATTAGCGAAATACGAAAATCCTGCAAACTATTAGCCCAAATGTTTGAATATGTAATTCCTAAGGTAACTGTTGGGATTTCCACAAAAGATATTGATGACCTTTGCTTAGAATTCATTACTAAACATGGAGGAAAACCTGCTTGGTATAAAGAAGATTTTCCTGGAGCAGCTTGCGTTTCTGTAAATGATGCTGTTATTCATGGGCTTCCTTCTCGCAAAATCAAAATTAGAGATGGTGATTTAGTTTCAATCGATGTTGGAATAGATTTAAATGGTTATATTAGCGATTCTTCTACAACCGTAATGGTGGGAAATGTAGCTCCAGAACATAAACGTTTAGTTGAAGTAACACGCAAATGTTTAGAAGCTGGAATTGCTGCTTGTAAGGTTGGAAATAGAATTCGTGACATCTCCAAAGCTGTTTCAGCTATAGCAGAAGAAGCTGGATTCGGTGTGGTCTATGAATATTGTGGTCATGGTGTAGGTCTTGGAGTTCACGAAGACCCATCTATCCCCAACGTCGTGTGCAAGGGAATTAGTCCAAGAATTCAGCCAGGAATGGTTTTAGCTATTGAGCCCATGATAAATATTGGCTTACCTGACGTAGATCTTGCAGATGACGGTTGGACAGTTTTAACTGCTGATGGTCTTTATTCCGCCCACGAAGAACATACGGTAGCCGTATTTAAAGACCATACAGAAATTCTTACAAAATTAGATTAAAGCTTTTTGAAATTTATTGTGGAAAAAATCTTTCTGAAGCATTTATTCTTGTTAGATGAACATAGGAGCCTGAATATTTTTTTATAAAGGCATCTAAGGTCAGTTCTTTCCCGTTTTCAAAAACTACAACATTGAATCTTCCTGTTGTATCAAAATACGGGAAAAAAGCAACACATTCCTGAAAAAGATTTATTTCTGGACCATTAGAAGAATTTTCCTGATTTTTCTTAATTGCACCTAAGAAAAATCTTCCAGGCTCAGAAGCAGCGAGTACATACATCAAGGGTTTTATCGAATCCACTTTGTAGCCACTATCTTTTAAATATCCTAAAGAATTAGCAAACCCATGTTCCGTTTGCTCAGAGGCAAAAGGTTCTATAATAACATCGCAACCAGAATTATAAAAATAATAATTTTTTCCTGCAGCAACAGAAAGTGCCGCTGCCGCTAAATTCCTTGTCCAATCCAAAGTAAAACTAAGATTTGTTTCTTTGGACAATACATCCGAAAAACTACCTTGTTTGTATTCAACTGTGGGAACAAGAAGTGGCTCAATTTTTGTATAGCTACCTGCCATAGGAATTACAAGTCCATCCACTATCCACTTTAAAAATCCAGCTGAAGAAAGGGTTAGCCCATCAGCTTGTATTATTTCGTCTGCAACATAGCGACCTGTGTTACTGGAAATATAAACAGGCATACCATCTTCATTATAAGCAGCATCTTTTTCTTCAAAAAAACGCATCTGGTTTTCTCGTATAACAGCCACCATCTGCAAAATCGGATGATATAACCCAGGCATTATACTTGTATATTCCCAAGGCAAAGTTCTTTTGGTTAAATTTTGCATATCGGAAAAAGAAAGGGAATACAATCTTTCAAAAGGGATTCCCACTGGAACGCCCTTTGCAGCATAGGAACCAAATATTATAAAATCCGCTATAGTTTTTGCTCCAGAAGGGGAAAACTGCACATAAATATCTGAATCTGCCACAAAATAGTAGCGAATATGAATTGGTTTGCCTGTATTTATATCTCTGATTAATACCCAACTTCCTGGAGCATCCACAGGATAAACATCAACGAAAGAAGCTTGTTTTCCAGCCTCTGAATATATATCTACCTTTAATTTTTCTTGAGGAGCAACAACGATAATTAAATCAGTTTTATTTTCTTCTGCTCGCACTTGAAAAACAGTTCCAAGGTTATTTATATGAAGTTCTGTGGTATTGGCTCTAACTTGTTCTACAGGCGCAGTAAACCAATTTTGAACTAGTCCTACTCGAACTTCTGAAGAATCAGGAACACCTTGCCTATTATATAAGGCAAAACAAGGCGAACATACAAAAACAAAGAGAAAAACAGTTACAATTAACAGAAAAGGCTTTTTCATAAACACCTCATTCAATTATCGGCAGATTCCTTTGGTTCGTCAGGATTTCTACCAACAGGAGCATTGGAAAGCAAAAGTTTTAAGCGATTCAGTTGGTTCACTTCGCTAGCACCTGGGTCATAATCTATGGCAGAAATATTTGCTCCAGGGAATCTATTTCTAAGCTCTTTTATCATTCCTTTTCCAGTTACATGGTTAGGCAAACAGGCAAAGGGCTGAACACAAGCAATGCTAGGAACTCCAGATTTAATTAATTCCACCATTTCAGCTGTAAGAAACCAACCTTCCCCTGTAATATTTCCAAGTTGAACAATGTCATCTACCCCTTCCATCAAATCATAAATCAAAGATGGAGCTTCAAACCTTCGGCTTGCCTCCAGTTCTTTTTTTATTGTACGGCGATAAAGCTCTAAAAACCAAACCAAAAGTCTAGCATTCCGTTCTGTTTTTTTAGGGAATGCCAGTTGTTGATGACGGAAAATTCCAGTACTAAAGGTGTAGAAGAAAAAGTCAGCTAAGTCTGGCATAACACATTCTGCACCTTCTCGTTCAATTACTCGACAAATATCATTGTTGGCAGTAGGATGGAATTTTACAAGAATTTCACCTACAACACCAATTCTTGGTTTCTTTACAGAAAGAATTGGCAAATTATCAAAATCGTGAATTATACCTCGTATTAATTTTTGGTAACCTGTAACAGATAAAGATTCCAGTTGAACTTGAGCTTTTCCGTTCCATTTTTCGTAAAGTGCATCTGCTGAACCTGAAACGGATTCGTAGGGACGAACTCGATACAAACATCTCATAAGCACATCCCCAATCATTACAGCCATAACTGCACGATGCATTAAAGGCAATGTAATTTTAAAACCAGGATGGGATTCCAATCCTAGAGCATTTAAAGAAAGAACTGGAATATGGGCCCAACCTGCGTCCGCCAAAGCTCTACGAATAAATCCGATGTAGTTTGTAGCACGACATCCACCACCTGTTTGGGTTATTAACAAACTTACATGGTCTAAATCATATTTTCCGGATTTCAATGCAGCAATCATTTGACCTGCAACCAAAATAGAAGGATAACAAGCATCGTTGTTTACGTACTGCAACCCTGTTTCCACCGCTAAAGTATCAACTTCTGGCAAAATAACAAAGTTGTAGCCAGAATATTCAAAAGCTTTTTGTAACAACCTAAAATGTATGGGAGACATTTGAGGAGCAATAATGGTATGGGTCTTTTTCATCTCTTTGGTAAAGATTTGCCGCTTGTAGGCGGCAGATACAGACACCTTCTTTTGACGACGTCGTTCTCGCTCTCTAACTGCTGCAATAAGGCTTCGAATACGAATCCTAACAGCACCAAGATTTGATCCTTCGTCAATTTTTATCAAAGTATACATTCGAGACCTAGATCTCATTATTTCATCAACTTGATCAGCCGTAACAGCATCTAGGCCGCATCCAAAACTTGTAAGTTGCACAAGTTCAAGGCTTGGAAAATCTGCAACAAAGGATGCCGCCCTATAAAGTCGATTATGATACGTCCACTGGTCAACAATACGTAAAGGACGTTCCACGCTACCTAAATGGGCAATAGAATCTTCTGTAAATACTGCCAAACCTAACCCAGAAATTAACTCAGGAATACCATGATTTATTTCTGGATCTAAGTGGTATGGGCGACCAGCTAAAACAATACCATTTGCTCCACGGCGAATAATTTCTTCTAGAGCTTCTTCTCCAGCATCTTTTACATCTTGACGAAATTTTTCTTGCTCAATCCAGGCTGCATCTAATGCTTTATTTACCTCTTGAGCAGTGAGATTGAATTTTGGACCCAGTTCTTCTAAAAGACGCTGAGCAAGTCTTGTTTTATCGTAAATTGGCAAAAATGGATTCATAAATACAACTGAATCATCTTGTCTTAGTTCTTCAACATTATTTCGTAAGACTTCAGGATAACTTGTTACAATTGGACAGTTGTAATGGTTCCCAGCACCATCATCCTCTGTTATTTCGTAAGGAGCGCAAGGATAAAAAATAAACTTAACTCCATCATTTAGCAAAGACTGAACATGACCGTGGGCTATTTTCCCAGGGTAACAAACAGATTCAGATGGAATAGACTCTAAGCCTTTTTCATACACTGCGTGGGAAGAACGTGGAGAAAGACGAACTCTGAATCCAAGCTGAGTAAAAAAGGTAAACCACAAAGGATAATTTTCGTAGGTGTTTAAAACTCGTAAAATTCCCACATCTCCACGGGGAGCTTCTTCTTTTTTTAAAGGTTTGTAATACGCAAAAAGCCTTTTATATTTCCATTCAAAAATATTTGGCAAAGGAGCTGTATCTGAGACATCACCACCAACGTCTGTATTTCGTGCATTACTGGCGTCCACAATTTTTAAATCTTCTCCAAGTTCTGCACCTCGTTCGCAACGATTACCAGTAATAAAACAACGAGCCTTTAAATCATCACTTTGACCTACAGAAAAGGTATTAATTGTTAGCAAACAATTATTTGAACATTTTCCACAGCGACGAAGTTCCAATTTTACTTTAAAGGATTCTAATTGTTGAAGGGTTGCCACGTTGGAATGAATTACTGGAGGAACAAAGGTTTCAGGATCGTCCCCAATTCCTGGGGCTGTTAAATCTTTCCATTGGTCAAGTGCAATAAGAGCAGCTCCGTAAGCACCCATCAAACCTGCCACATCTGGGCGGAAGACGTTTACCCCTGCAATTTTTTCAAAAGCTCGAAGAACTGCATCATTGTTAAAGGTTCCACCTTGAACTACAACCTTTGTACCGATTTCAGAGGCTTTGCGTAATTTAATAACTTTAAACAAAGCATTTTTTATTACAGAATAAGAAAGTCCGGCTGAAATGTCTGCAACAGTAGCACCTTCTTTTTGTGCCTGCTTAACTCGACTGTTCATAAAAACAGTACATCGACTCCCTAAATCCACTGGACGTTCTGCTAAAAGTGCCTTTTTGCTGAATTCTCGCACATCCATTCCCAAGGAACGAGCAAAGTTGTCAAGGAAACTTCCACAGCCAGAAGAACAAGCTTCATTCAACTGAATAGAAGTAATTGCTCCGTCCTTCATATGGAGACACTTCATGTCTTGTCCACCAATATCTAATAAAAACTCAACTCCAGGAACAAAGAAATCGGCAGCTCTGTAATGTGCAATAGTTTCTACTTCTCCAGAATCTACACCTAAAGCCGCTTGAAATAAGGCTTCTCCATAACCTGTTGAAACTGAACGAGCTATATAAACTGAAGAAGGAAGTTGCCGATATAAATCTTTAAGAACTTTTACAGCTAAATCAACAGGATTTCCTGCATTTACATCGTAGAAACGCCACAATATGCGTCCTCTTGTATCTACCAAAACAGCTTTTGTAGTGGTAGAACCAGCATCTAAACCCAAGAAAACAGGGCCTGTTGCATTTGACAAATCTGCAGAAGTAGCCATTTCTGCAGCATGTCGACGATGAAATTCTTCTAGTTCTTCTTCGTTTCTAAAAAGAGGTTCCAATCGTTGAACCTCGTTCATTTCAGCACCTTCTAATTTTTTTAAATTATCCCTAAAGTTTCCCAATAAAGGGAAAGTAATACCATCTGCAGCACAGGCAGAACAATTCAAAACTTTTTCAGCAGAAAAAGCAGCCCCAGCAGCCACAAACAACTGAGAATTTTCTGGAACAATGGTACAGTCTTCTGTAAGTTTTAGGGTTTCTACAAAACGATATCGAAGCTGATCAAGAAAGTGTAAAGGACCACCTAAAAAAGCAACATGACCACGAATTGGTTTTCCACAAGCAAGCCCCGAAATAGTTTGACTAACTACAGCCTGAAAAATACTTGCTGCAATATCCTCTCGCCTTGCACCTTCATTAATAAGGGGCTGTACGTCAGTTTTGGCAAAAACACCACAACGTGCTGCAATGGGATATATTGTAGTTGCACCCTTTGCTAATTGATTTAATCCTGAAGCATCCGTTTCTAGCAAGGCTGCCATTTGGTCAATAAAAGCACCTGTTCCACCGGCACAAGTACCATTCATACGCTGTTCAACGCCACCAGAAAAATATGTAATCTTTGCGTCTTCACCACCAAGTTCGATGGCAACATCTGTTTTAGGAATTAATTTTTGAACAGCTGTTGTCGCTGCAACAACTTCTTGAATAAAAGGAATAGAAAGCCACTGTGCAACTGCAAAGCCACCAGAACCTGTTACTTTAATGCTAAGAGGTTGATTAATTCCAGCAGGTAAATCTTTTTCTAAAGTGTCTAATGCCTTTTGAACTACAGAAATAATCGTACTACGTATATCTGCTAAGTGACGCTGATAATCGCTATATAAAATTTCATCATTATCATCTATAGCCACAAATTTAACTGTTGTAGATCCTACATCAATTCCAATTCTAAGAGGCAAATAATCACCTTGCTGTTTATCTGTAGTTGAACTCATAATCTATATTACCTTTACATATATACTATACAAAAAAAAAATAACTTTCTCAAGCAAATAAAAAATCATTTTTCCTGTATAACAATTACGTCCAAAAGTTTAATCGCTCCTGTAGCTTAATTTACTATCTCTGTTGAAAAATGAAGAACTCCTTCAGGTGAATTAGAAACTTCTTCAGTTTCCATAGAAGTAGTTTCCAAGTTTGAATCCATGGTTGGAGTCTGTTGAGTATCTGAATTTTCCAGTGTTTCATTAATAATCTGGGACTCATCAGTTTCGACTGTTTCCTCCAAGACTGATTCATCTAAATCTGTTGAATCAGTTTCTATATCCGAAGGAGCAGTTTCCTTTTCTTCAAAGTTTTCTCCTACTGACTCTTTTTCCTCTGAAACTAAGACTTCTTCTTTTAGTGTTGAAGAATCAATTTGTAATTCATACATGGGCTGCATCAAAGCAGCTTGCTCTGGAAAATCGGGTACTATATAAATAAAACCACCCTTTGCTAAAAGGTTACCCTGTCCTACAATATTTCCCTGAGAATCCACAACAGAAGCTCTTGTTCCTTCTTGAACTTTATTTTTTAAAGAATCAATAACATAGGTCAACATACATGATGAATCACTAAGGTCAAGAATGTAGCCCATATGATTATTGTTTAAAGCCATAGTTTCAAAGGCAGAGTAGATTTTTTCGTACTCAGCATTGCTTTGCTGCAAAGCAGAGGTTTTTTCATGGGCATAGCTTTCTTTTTCTTGCTGAAAGCGAGCTTCTTGGGACTGTAAAAGTTCAATGGCTGCGTTTACAGTTTCAATCCCAATAGAATTTGCTAAATTAATTACAGTTTTTGAATAATCCTTTAAACTGTTATGCCAGTTCACAGATTGGAATAAATTTCCAATATAATTAAAATTTTCAAAATCTTTACCGATTTTGCCAAGAAAATTTTGGGCTTGAGCCACAGTAGCTTCGTCTGAAATATTTAACTTAAACTGACTTGGATCAAACATCATGGTATTAAAATTTGCCACATCTGAAATAATTTGATTTGCAATGGGATAATCCAATACAGGATCCAATTTTTCTATTTCTGATTCGTATTGAACTGTTAATGCATTTAATGAAGCATTTCGGCTTTCTACCATTTGTTGCTGCATTGTAGCCATTTGATTTTGCAAATCTGTAATTTTTTCTTGATGTTGAGCTTCCATTTCTGCTTTTTCCAGCTGAAAAACTTGTAGCTGACTATTCAAAGCAGCTTCTTGCTGTTGAGCCATTTCTACATTTTTTTTGTCGTATGAAGATAGCTGTACCTGAAGTTCTTCTATCTGAAGAGAACAGAAATCTATTTGAGAATCATATTTTCCTGAAATACTTTGTATTTCTTGTTCGTACTCTTGATTTATAGTTTGCTCCCGTTTTTTTCTTTCAGAAGAAGAAAGCCGAAGTGAATCCAACAATTCTAAATCACCCTGTTTTTTAACTTCTGCTTGTAAAACTAAAGCTTGTTTTTCTGCTTCAAGTTGAATCTTTTTTTTGGTAACTTCTTGCATAGATTCTTCTGTTCGAGAAACCACGTCTAATAAATTCTTTAAGTTCAAATCTTCAAAAACTTGAATCCCTACAGATAAGTGATTATTTTTATATTCAATATATTTTGTAACAGCAAAGGTTAAAAGTACAACTACTACTATACAAGCTAGTAAAACCCATATTGTAAAAAAACTTTTTGCTTTTTTACTTTTTGCGTATTCAGCTTCTAAATCATAAAGGATTGGTTTGTCATTTTCCGAAGGCAACATTTCGTTTGACAAAAATAGTTTAACTTCTGCTTTTCCAAGTTTTATTTTGTTGTCATTTGCCATATTCCACTCCAATTTTCAGGGGCTTGTTTTACAGACATACGTTTTAGGAAAATTGTTGCCACGTCCAATTCGCATTGTTTAAATTTACGACGGGCTGCATTCCAATCCCCTTCGTAATAAAAAGTCAAGGCTTCTTCAAAAATATTGTATTTTTCTAGAATGTCTTCGTCGGTACTTTGTATTTCTAAAGGCAAGAAAATTTTCTTTCCTTCTGTTTTTCCTTTTACCATTACAGTATCTATTTCAATAAAACGATAAGCTTTTGTATTTCCTTCAACTTCTTGTTTTACATATTCAGAGACAATAACAGGTAACGTATATTGTCTAGTCAAACCTTCTAGTCTAGATGCGGAGTTTACATTATCCCCAATAACTGTATTCGTCATATGTTCAAAGGAACCAATATTTCCATAGAAAACTTTTCCTCCGTCTATTCCAACACCAACATCCAAAAGAACAGCTTTGTAAACTCTTTCTTCGGCTTCGGTTAAGGGTCGTCGACTTTCAATTTTTTTACGTCTTTCAATTAATTTTTGCCGCAAAGAAGCTGTTTCTCGAGTTACAACCCATGCAGTTTTTACTGCCGCCACTGATTTATTAATTTTAGAACTTGTAGCCCCGTAAACTGCCAAAACAGCATCACCAATTATTGAACCGATTATTCCATCTTCTTCGTGAATAGCATGAATTACTCTATCGTAATGAAGATTTAACAAACTAATAATATCGTTGCCCAAAGTTTCTGTCATATAGGTAAAACCTTTAATGTCAGAAAACAACATTGTTAGCTCTTTTTGCGCCCCTTCCAGTCGAATAACGTGTTCACTGTAAGCCTTTTCCACAACATCTCTAGACACAAATTTTTGGAATATAGACAAAGGATTGTTTATAGTGGCTGAAAGCGAATTAAATGAAACTCCCAGATAGGTTATGTCATCATTTGGAGCAGTGTCTAAATCCAACAACCCCATAGCTTGCTGTTGTTGCATTTTGTAAAGACTTTCCGTCATTCTGTTGATTGAAGCAAACATTCTAGAAAAAATCAAAAAACCTACCCACAAAAAAGCCGCAACTAAAATAATAATGATTATACTGATTAATCCAAAGGTTTTTTGCAAAGCTTTTTGGGAATCAACTCTAAGCTCTGCTCGTACTATATAACAATTCCAACTTTGATGAAATTTATACACTCCGAAATAAGCTCCTGCTTCTCCTGTAAAAGATATAGAGCCTTCTTCTATTCCAGATTGCTTAAGATTATTTAATTTTTCAAGAGCAACTTTATCTGGAAATGTATAAATTTCTTCACCTGAAGCTGATTGATAAAAAAACAAGCTACCATCTGGGCGAAGTGCAAAAGCAGTACTATTATCATAGGAAAATTCCTTTTCTGCCACTCGCTCTAAGGCTTCAACTGCAGCATTTTTGTCCTTAGAAAAAGAATATATTTCGTATTGGTTAGATGCAACGTTATACAAATCCTTTAGCTGATTAACCATTATGTTATTGGTTAAAGTAAATACTTCTAGTTGACTTAACTGAATATTGATAAAATTTGTTGCAAAGTTAGACAACAACAAAAGACAAGTAAAAACACCAACTATTTTGAATGAAATAGGAATAATAGGAGTTTTACCAACTCTTTGAAAAATCTTTTTTCGTTTTATCTTCAAAGCCCCATCCTCCTAAAAATATTCTACACGGATTGAATAAAATTAGCAACATCGCTATCATGTTATATATGAAGAAAAAAGAAAAAAAATCTTTATTTGCTTCTGGAGTAAAACTTTCGTTCATTACATTATTCTCTCGGATACTTGGGGTTATTCGTGAAGCAACAAAGGCGGATTTTTTAGGAACTACAGCCTTAGCAGATGCCTTTGGAATAGCTTTTACAATACCAAACTTATTTCGTCGATTATTTGCAGAAAATAGCGTATCTGTTGCTTTTATTCCTACATTTAAAGAATATTTAGATAATTCCAACACAGAGGAAGGACGAAAAACTACCCAAGACTTTATTTCTGCAAGTCTTACCCTTGTTTCCTTTTTAACAGCCTTAGTCGTAATAATTGGAATAATTGTAGCACCTTTTATTGTTAAGGTTTTTACTAATGCAGAAGGCGACATAATTCAAGAAACTGCCCTTTTAACAAGAATAATGTTCCCTTACTTGTTCGTAATTTCCGTGGCAGCTTTATTTCAAGGAATTCTTAACGGTCTAAAAATTTTCACACCCTCAGGGTTTACCCCAATATTATTTAACCTTTGTGTCATTGGTGGAACTTATTTACTTTCACCTTACACTGCAAATCCTGCTAGAGCCATGGCCATAGGTGTAATTGCGGGAGGAACAATTCAAGCTCTGTTTCAATTACCCTTTGTACTAAAAAATAATTGGAAAATTAATTTTTCTAGCATAAAAAAAGCTTTTACAAATCCAGGAACTCGTAAAGTAATGTCCCTTATTGGTCCTACAATAATCGGCATGGCTGCTTATCAATTAAATGATGCAGTTTCTATCGCCTTAGCAGGTAACGCAGGAACAGGTGTTGTTTCTAGTTTACAATACTCCCTTAGGTTACAAGAATTAATCCTAGGAATTTTTGCAGTTTCCATTGGAACGGTTATTCTTCCTGATTTAACAGGCTTTGCGAAATCTCAAAACTGGCAAGAATTTAATAAAATGTTGACTTTGGCTGTAAGAATAATTGCACTAATTACAATTCCAATTACTTTTTATTCTCTTGTTACTGGAGAACACATTATTTCTTTGGTTTACAAAAATAATAAATTTACAGATGAATCAGTTTCGCTTACCATGGAAGCATTCAAGTACCACATAATCGGTTTATTTTTTATTGCAGTAAACAGAATCATCTCTCCGGCTTTTTACGCCCAAAGTAACACAAAATCCCCTACTCTTGCAGGAATAATTGGATTTGTTTCAAACATAATTATCGCTTTGATTTTAGTAACACCCATGGCAGGGGGAGGAATTGCTTTAGCCTTAACAATAGCCAGTGGAATAAATACCTTGTTTTTGTTTATTTTTTTGGCAAAAAATGGAACTGTTTCAGTATTGCAAATTGCAAAAGATATGATTTTATATGCAATAAAAATGATTGCTTTTTCTTTAATTGCTTTAATTCCAGTGTTATTTTTAAAAGATGAATTATTTAATATGTTTACTGGTTACAATCGATTTATAGCAGAAGGAATTCCACTTGTGTTAAGTGCCTTGCTTTTTGCCCTCATTGGAATATTACTCCTTGTTATTACAAAGGATCCTTTAGTAAAACTTGCTACAAAAAAAATTCGGCCCAAAAAAGAAACTTCAGCAGAGGAATAAAATATGACTAAAAAATACGAAAAATATTGCAAAGAACGTCGGGAACAACTTATTCATATAATGCAAGAAAAACACATTGCAGCCACAGTTTTTGAAGACACCGAAGGACGCCGAGATACTTCAATTCGTTATTTGACAGGTCATCCTGGAGATGCAATACTAATTATATCTGCAAAAGGTGAATCAATTTTGTGTCCCTGGGATGAACATATGGCTGCAAACATGGCATCCGTGGATAAAATTATTCCTTTTACACGATTTTCACGAAATCCTATAAATGCAGTAAAAGCAATTTTGCAAAAACTCCATATAAACGATGGTAGTCGCATAGATATTTCTCCAGAAACACCTTATCCCATGTTCTTACGCTATGTAGACGCCTTACCAGGATTAAATGTTCTTTGCCGTGAAGATGGAATCCACAGTGATGTTATAAAGCTTCGAGCTACAAAAGATGAATACGAAATTCAATGCATAAAAGAAGCGGCTATTGTTACTGATATGATAGTAGATAAACTAGAAGAAGGAATAAGACAAGGTACAATTCAAACTGAAACTGATGTTGCATTGTTAATAGAAAAAGAAGCTAGAATTGCAGGTTGCGAAGGAACAGGGTTTGAATCTTTAGTAGCTTGTCCTGAAAGAAGTTTTGGAATACATTGCTTCCCTCCTTACACAGCAAAACCTTTCCCTGGAAACGGTCTTTCGATTGTAGATTTTGGAGTAAAAAAAGAAGGCTATACCAGTGATGTTACAATTACCTTTGTATCCGGAAATATTACGGAAGAACAGGAAAAACAACTTCAGCTTATCCAAAAAGCCTACGACGAAGGATTAAAATATTATAATCCTTTGGTTCCTGTAAAACTAGCAGCTACAAAAGTAAACGATCTTTTTACTAAAGCAAAGAAAACCATGCCCCATTCTTTAGGTCACGGAGTTGGACTAGAAGCCCATGAATATCCAGTAATCAGATCATCTGTTTCTTCAGAAGATATTTTTTTACCAGGCATGGTTGTAACCTTGGAACCTGGTCTTTACGATCCAGAATTAGGTGGTTGCCGTTTAGAAAATGACATCTTAATTACAGAAACCGGCAACCAAGTTTTAACGAAATCACGAATTATTAGGATTTAAAACCCATAGTTCCTAATCGCTCCAAAATATTTGTTACCGAAGAATCTAAGGCATATGCTGCATCTTCGTCTGGCAACTGATGGATAAAATTTCGCATAAACCCAAAGACCTTGCTAGCTACAGCTGCAACATCAAATTTTTCTACTACATCGTATAATTCTTCTGGAACTTCTACCAAACCCTTGTTGCGTAAAGCTTCTGCGGATGCAAGTAAACCGGGACGACCTGTTAAACGATGAATAATATATTCCATTTGGACACGCTTTTGACCCACCATAAAGGCTTCTTTTTGTACTGGAGGAAGATAATCACACATTTGCCTCATGTGGCGGAATAAACTTGCAGCAGAATCACATTGTTCAGCAGTTTCATTATCTACAAGTTGATTAAATACTTCTGGTATTTTTTCTAATGCCTCCTCTGAAAGCACAAAACCCTCTGGTTCACTTTTAGCTAAGGTAACTTCTGGTTCTACCGTTGTCGGAAGTTCTTGAATGTCTGTCTTTGCCACTTCTGCTTCAAATTTCGGAGCAGGTTGAGGATTTTGCATAGCAGGCATCTGTGGCATTTGCATTTGAATTGGAGGCATCATTTGCATAGGTGGCATTTGCATAGGTGGCATTTGCATCTGAATTGGAGGCATTTGCGGCATCTGTGGTGGCTGATATTGTGGCTTTGGAGGAATATATGGTTCTTTTGGCTCCTCTGCCATAGGAATGGAAGTTGATTCAGTTTCAATATCAGAAGAAAAATCCAATTCTTCATCTTCAAAAGATAGATCATCTAAAGAATCTGCTTCACCAATAGGTACATCTTTTGCTATAGGCTCATAATCAACTGGAGTACCATCAAGAGTTAAGGCCTCAAGAGAAGGCTCTTCTTCTTCAATAGGCTCCAAATCCATAGGTTCCAGTTCAAGAGGATCATAAATATCATCATCTGTAAAATTATCTGCTACATTATCTAAATTAAAGATAATTTCATCTTCATCTCCAGAATCCTGCAATTCTTTTTCTAAAGAAGGGGTTTCAATTAAAGAAGAATCATCATTGGAAAAATCTTCACCAACTGATTCATCAATAGTTTCATCTTCACTTGGAATATCTAAGGAATCTTCCATTATTTCCTGATCTAAAGGAACCTCTTTTTCTTCTAAAGATGTTTTATTAACCACATATTTATCTGCACGCTTAACAGCTAATTGCAAAATCTGGTTAGAGCGGTCTCTAGCTAAAGCTTTGCGATACATAGCAAGTGCTTGGTCGTATTTTTTTAATAGTTCGTAGCAAGAAGCTAAAACTGTCATGGCTACACTATCATCTGGAGAATAATCAAGATATTGCTGAAGATATAATTCCGCTTCTTCGGTATTTCCATTTTGGCGAAAACGCTCTGCTATATCTAAAAAATGCTTCCTGTAATTTGAATCGGCTGCAGAAATTTTATCTAGTAAAGTTTTTAATCTAGGTGTATCATTTCTAATTGCATAATATTGTGCTACCAGCCCTTGCACATTTTCATTTGATCGATCCGAATCCCAAAGACGCTTAATTATTTTCCCACCTTCTGTAATATGCTTTGCATTTAAAAGAGCTTTAGCATATCGTATTTTTGCATCTTCTGTTTGAGGTGGTTTTTTACGGATACTATTTAAAAGGTTATCAGCTTGCTCTGTTTTTTCTTCTTTTGAATAAACATTAGCAAGTCCAATTATAGCACTTTGGTTTTCAGAATCTTGTTCTAGAATTTTTTTGTATCGAGTTTCTGCATCTGCATAATCTCCACGAAGATATTGTAGTTCCCCCATGGAATCCTGTAACATTATATCTTTTGGGGAAACTTTTATTCCTCGTTGTAACAAATCATAGGCTTCCGCATATTTATTATGAGCCATTAAAAATAAGGCATAACCATTAACTGCATCACTCCAACCTGGTTTAGCCCTTAAAGCTGCTTCGTATTCAGTTTTGGCATCTTTATCTCGCCCCATTTTTTCCAATTCTTTTGCCAAGTTAAAATGCAGTACTGGATGATTTGGATCTAATTGCAAACCTTTGCGATAAGAATTTATAGCATCATTGGTTTTACCTAACAGAGAGTTAATAGTTCCAAGTTGATTATATGCCAAAATGTCACTGGGATTTGAATTGATTACTGTTGTAAAACAATCCAAAGCATCTTGATACATTCCCATAAGTTTGTAGGTAAAACCTAAATTATAATGAACTTGAACATTGTAAGGGTCGTATTTTAAAGCTTGATCTAAAACTTTAACGGAATCTTCATAACGATTTAATCGACGATAAATTCCACCCATATCGGTAAGAGCTTCTAAGTCATTTTCTTTTTTGGAAAGAATACTTTCGTAAACATCCAAAGCTCTTTCATCTTGACCACTACGAACATACATATTCGCTAATTCATGCAAAATTTGTAAATTATCTGGATCATCCCGTAACAAGCCAGTATACAATCTAGCTGCTAAGTTAAAATCTCTAGAAAGAACCGCTGCTTTTGCTCTTGAAAGAGTAAATTCTTTTTGCTGTAAATTGTTATCGCTCATACCATTTTTCCTATTAATTACTCATTATCATAGGTCTTGCATAAACTTCCGATGACAAAACCCCAAGCCTTCCATTTTTTTCTGAAGCAATAGCAAAATAGTAAATTCTACCATTTTTCAAACCGCTTATATTAATTGAATTATTATCTCCAATCCAAATTGGAGAATCACCTTCTAGTGCAACTCGACCTAAATATTCCCCAGGTCTTTCACCATAATATACGTAATAACTGGTTACCTCATCTATTGAATGAGACCATTTTAGCTCCACACTACCATCCTTTGGCGTAGCTGTTATTCTAAATGGGGGAAGTGGAGGTTCTTCTTCTTCATAATCTATGGCTATTGATGTTATCGAAGGAGTTTTAGAACCTCTTCCATCAGGATATAATTGGGCGGCTACTTGAAAATATTTTCCTGAAATATTGGCGATTTCTTGTCCGCTGCAAACAGGTATCCATTCAGGATATGTCTCTGTCCATTCGTAAAAATTTTCTCCAGAGCGAACAAAAAGCTGAACTGCTGTTTCTGGTGGTTCTGAAAATTCAGCTCTAATTCTTTTTAAGGAACTGCCTTCTTGAACCATCAAAGGATGAGTTTCAAATCTGCCACCATCGATATCGTATTTTCCACCGTCTTTAACTAAAGAATTAGCGATAAAGAAATTTGCATCTTTTTCTGTTCCATCACTACGTAGAATTCGGAAATCATCTAATTTCCCTGTGTAATTAGGGCAAATTTCCACAGCAGAGGGACAACCAATAAACAAGGGATAAATGTAACCACCTTCTCTTTTGTTAGAGGTAATATATTTCAAATCTTCCAGAACCCCATCAACTCTATATTCAATCATTCCAGTATCCTGGGAATAAACCAATGAATGATGAGACCATTGCCCCGGAATAAGATTTTTTATTCCAGAAATAACAACTTCCCCGTTATTATCTGTGTAGCCTGAAAAAATATTTGTTAAATTCCATTCTAGATGGCTACCTGTAAATACAGCAGACATCATTTGGTACAAGGGGTAATCTGCCACATTTCGGCTGGATCGCCAAGAAAGTAAGGTTTCGCCATTTTCTACAATAGCTGGACATAACCAAAACTCTATAACAAAGGAACCAGACCAACCTTCCGTACCAAAAATTGTTCCTTGCTCGCCTGAAATTAAAAAACCATTCCCTGAACCAAGAAATAAAGCCGCTGCTTTTCCTCTGGCAGCATCGGGAACAATTCTACAAGAAGAAGAGGTTACATCATATCGTCCAGAATCATCGTATACTTGCCCTTTTTCAAAAGAAAGAAGCAAATCTGTATATGCGGTTACTTTTCTTGAAGTACTTTCAAGTTGTATGGCATCATAACCGAATCGTCCTTCTCCAGTAGTTACTCCCTGAACAACAGAAAGTTGGCTCCAACCTGTTTTTCCACCTAATTCAATAGTTTTTTCTACAGAAAAAACAGGTAAAACCAGTAGACAAACTAGGGCAAAAAAGGGTATGAGTTTTTTAGCGATTTTTAATATGCAAACAGATAATTCAATTCGTAAACAACTGCACGACACAGCTCTCAAAGCTCCTTCAACAAGTGGCGTCTACTTTTGGAAAGATGAAGCAGGCACCGTTATTTATGTGGGAAAAGCAAAAAATTTGAAAAAACGCCTTTCCTCTTATTTCTCTGGTCAAAAGGACATCAAAACCCAAATTTTGGTATCTCGAGCCTATTCCATTGAATACATTACTACAGCCAACGAATACGAAGCCTTTATCTTGGAAAACAACATGATAAAGGAACATTCACCTCGGTACAACATCAATCTAAAGGATGGAAAATCCTATCCTGTTTTACGTATAACCAAAGAAACTTTTCCTAGGCTGTATAAAACTCGGCGTATTTTGCAAGATGGTTCAAAATATTTCGGTCCTTTTCCCGATGTGGGGGCCTTAGATATTTTTATTGAAACCTTGTTACGCCTGTATCCTCTTAGGCATTGCAAAAAATTTAGGAAACGAACTTCACCCTGTATGTATTATCACATAGGACGATGTGCCGCTCCTTGTTGTAATAAAATTTCAGAAGAGGCCTACAACGAGTATATCGGAGAAATTGAAAGTATTCTTGAGGGAAAAGGAAAGGAAACAGAGGACAAACTACAGGAACAGATGAAAAAAGCAGCAAAGGCTTTGCAATTTGAAAAGGCGGCTAGACTTAGAGACGGAATTGCAGCTCTGCATATTTTGAAAAGTCAAAATATTGTAGAAGATTTTGATGTGGAAGATCGAGATTATGTTGCATATTTCTGCGAAGGAGAATTAGTTAGTTTTACAGTATTAAAAATGCGACATGGAAAACTTTTAGGAAGAGACAATTATCGAACTCAAAGTCTAAACGAAGGGGAAGAATTAATGGGAGAATTTTTAACAGCCTATTATACAGAAGAAGTTATGATTCCACCAAAGATTTTTGTTTCTACAGGAACAAACCTAAAAGAAAACCAACGTTGGTTTAAAGAAACATTACAAAGCAATACAAAAATTACTGTGGTAACAGATTCAATAGAAAATGCTACTCGCCACATAGCTGCAATGAATATGGCTATGCAAAATGCTAAAGAAGATATCATTCGCCGTAGCCGAGAACGAGGTGACACACCTGCTATGGAAGAATTGCAAAAAGTGCTAAATCTTCCTCACTTACCAATAAGAATAGAAGGCTTTGATATAGCCCACATTGGTGGGAAATTCCCTGTTGCTAGTTTGATTAGCTTTTACAATGGAAATCCTGACAAAAAAAATTATCGCTACTTTCGTCTAAAAACCACAGACGGCATAATCGATGACTTTGCTTCCATGAAAGAAGCTGTAGCACGACGGTATACCCGACTACTGAATGAACAGGATGAAATGCCAGATTTGATATTAATCGACGGAGGAATTGGACAGGTAAATGCGGTAGAATCTGTACTTTCGGCCTTAGGACTAGATATCCCTGTGGCAGGACTTGCAAAAAAAGAAGAAGAAATCTATCGTCCTGGTAACAGTATACCAATAAAATTGCAAAAACGAAGCGATGCACTTAGACTCTTGCAACGTGTTCGCGACGAAACTCACAGATTTGCTACCAGTCGGAATCAAAAACTTCGTACTAAAGAAAATATTGTTTCTATCTTTGAGGGAATGCCCCATGTTGGCGAAAAACGGGGGCGGCTACTATTTACAACCTTTGTTTCCCCAGAAAAATTAGTAGAAGCCTGTAGAGAAGTAGACTCTGCAAAACCTGTCGCCCAAGCATTGTCAATTCCAATTGAGCAAGCAGAAGAAATAAGAAAGGCTTGTGTTGCCATCGTAAATGAAAGACTTGAAAAAAAGCAGAGCCTTTACGCCCCAGATGAACCAGCAAAAGATGTTTCTTCAAAGATAAAAAACTTAGCCGACGAAATACACTGGTAAAAACTAAAAGTACCGCGAGAACGTATCAGATACCATTGGCGACACCCCGAGAACCTGTTTTATCCCAGATTTCCCGTCCAAAACTAGATTTTTTTTCGATAAGGCACAGCTAGCTTATAAATTGAGTGGAGATGGGGGGAATTGAACCCCCGTCCGAATGTGGGAGACAGGAGCGTCTACAGGTTTAGCGATGCGAGATAGTTGTCGAAGGTCGGTAGCAGCACCGCAAGCGTCGACCTCGTATTCCGATAAAAGTCCCGTGAACGTACCGGACACCGTTCACAGCAAGCTCTGGTAGGTGACAGGAATTCGATTCACTCAGAGCAGCGCAAATCGATTCCCGTGCTCACTGCTTACGCAGCAAGAGCAAACTGACGATTATTGTCGGCAGTTATAGTTTTTGTCTGTTTAGAGGACAGGCAACCTCACCTGCAACTCAAGCCTACAACCTCACCCGTCGAAACCGGTGCATCCCCATTGTGTTGTAAAGAAGCTTTTTTACTCTTTTTTTAGTATAAAAAAATTCAACTGTGAAGTCAAGTTTTTTATATTTTACTCAAAAAAAGCGTAGTATTGCTTATTTTCCCTCACTAATATAAAATGTATTATATGAGATTATATTCATTTAAAGGTGGGATTCACCCTCCTGAACGGAAGGAACTTACCCACGATAAGCCAATTCAGCAAGCTTATCCATCAACAAAATCTGTTTGTATCCCTATTACTCAAGGTGGTGCTCCTAACCAAATCCTTGTTGCCGTAGGTGATAAAGTTGCCCGTGGTCAAAAAATTGCAGCCAGTGATGCATTTATGTCTGCACCAGTTCACGCTTCAATAGCTGGAACTGTAAAAAAAATTGAAACCCACTTGGTAACAGGTAACTTAGAAGTTTCCTGTATTATTATTCAAAGCGATGATTCTGAAAGAACTGAATTTCTTCCTTCACTGGATCCATTTATTTGCTCGAAAGAAGAAGCTCTTGCACGAGTTCGTGAAGCAGGAATCGTAGGAATGGGAGGAGCCGCTTTCCCTACCCATGTTAAATTAAATCCTCCTGCAGGAAAAACCATTCAATACGTTATTGCTAATGCAGCAGAATGTGAACCATATCTAACTATTGATGAGCGAACAATAGCAGAAATGCCACAAAAACTTGTGGATGGAATCGCCATTGCCATGAAAATAACAGGTGCTTCTTCTGGTATAATCGCCTTAGAAGATAACAAAAAACACCTTGTTCCTCTTTTACAAAAAACTATTGATAACTATTTACATGCTTCTCCTATTTCAATTCGTTTATGTAAAACAAAATATCCTCAAGGTGGCGAAAAAAACATTACCCAAGCAGTTTTAGGCCGAGAAATACCTACTGGAGGACTTCCTGCAGATATTGGATGTTTAATAGACAATGTGGGAACTTTATGTGCTATTTCTGATGCATTCCGAGAAGGCAAACCCCTTATTGACAGAGGTCTAACAATTTCTGGAGATGCCTGCGAATCGCCTAAAAATATAAAAGTACCTATAGGAACTTTGGTTGGAGATTTAATTCCTGAATGTATTACTCTAAAACCTGGAACTGCAAAAATTATTTCTGGTGGCCCGATGATGGGATTCGCCATGACAAACGCTAACTTTCCTATTGCAAAAAATACTTCTGGAGTCCTTTTTCTTACTGAAGAAGAAACCTTCCTTTCCGAAGAATCACCTTGTATTGGATGTGGGAAATGTATTAAAGCCTGTCCGTGCCGTTTAACTCCGGTTATGATTGTCCGTTCCCTAAATTTAGATAATTTAGACGAAGCAAGGAGATTCGGTCTTATGGATTGCGTAGAATGCGGTTGCTGTTCCTATGTCTGCCCTGCAAATATTAGGTTAGTACAACGTTTCCGCATTGGAAAGGCTGAATATCGTGCTATATTGGCGAATAAAAAAACAGAAGGAGTCAAATGATGGCTGCCCCCTCAGATCTAAATGAAATATATCTTTCTTCAAGTCCCCATTTTTCGGCAAAACGAAGCACTTCGGAAATAATGCTTTGCGTAATAATTTCTTTGTTACCTTTATGTATTTACGGAGTAGTTCTTTTTAAGCTTCCAGCTTTGATAACAATTTTAGTTTCAGTTACTAGCTGTGTTGCATTTGAATGGATATTTCAGAAAATAACAAAACAACCACTACGGCTACGGGATTTATCTGCCATTGTAACAGGTATTATGTTAGCCTTGGTTCTTCCTCCCACTACACCTATTTGGATGACAATTTTAGGTGCCTTTTTTGCCATCGTAGTGGCAAAGGGTTTCTTTGGTGGAATAGGAGCAAATGTTTTTAATCCAGCTCTTACAGGTCGAGCCTTTTTATTCATCAGTTTTCCATTGGCAATGTCTTCATGGGTTCAGCCTTTTGATGGAGTTTCAAGTGCCACTGTTCTTAGTGAAATAAAAACAGGAGTTTTTGTTGCAGATTCAAATATGTACCTACAGTATTTCTTTGGAAACAGAGCAGGTTGTATTGGAGAAACAAGTGCATTACTTATCCTTATAGCTTTTTTGTTCTTGGTTCTAGCAAAAATAGTTGATTGGCGCGCCCCTATTTCAATGCTAGCCGTTTCAACCTTGTGTACTTGGATTTCAAATGGTGACATTCTAATGAATCTACTTTCTGGGGGAATGTTGTTTGGGGCAGTTTTTATGACTACAGATTATGCAACCGCCCCTGTAACTGGATGGGGACGCATAGTTTTTGGAGCCGGTTGTGGATTAATCACGTTTTTAATTCGCCGTTTCGGAGGTTATCCCGAAGGTGTTATGTTCAGTATTTTGATAATGAATACACTTACACCTTTTTTAAACAACCTAACTCCAACAAAATACGGGTATGGTAAAAAAAAGGGAGCTAAAAAATGAAAAACATGTTAAAACTAGGTTTATCTTTAGCAGTCTTTGCCAGCGTAGCCTGTGTACTACTAGCTTTAGTAAACAATGCCACAGCTCCTGTAATTGCATTATCAAAACAGGCAGAAGTAAACAAAGGACTTACCGTTGTATTTCCTGATTCTAATTCCTTTGAAGCTGCCCCTAACTTCACTCCAGAACTTTCTGGAACTGTTAAAATAGAAGCTCTATATTTAGCAAAAGAAAATGATGTTGTTAAAGGAGCTGTTGTTCAAGCATCAGGTCCTACATACGACAAAGCCTCTATTTTGATAGGAATTGACATGGCTCGAACCATTACAGGAATACAATTCTTATCCATTTCTGACACCCCTGGCTTTGGGCAAAAAGCAACAGAACCTGAATTCTATACACAGTTTGCCGGGAAATCCATCGACGACGATTTTGAAGCAGGGAAAGACGTAGACTCTATTTCAGGTGCAACAATAACCACAAAAGGTGTAGCTCAAATTGTAAAATACGCTTCGTATATTGCAGGTGAATATTTAGCTACAAATTACGGTGCAGATTCATCCAGTGGAGCTTCTGTGGTTATAGCTCAACCAGCAACCGTTTTTACCTACGAAGAAGCTTACAGTTCCTTGTTTCCACCAAGTCAATTTCCTTCTGCTCAATTTACTGAAATAAATGTGGGCTTAGACAGAATTGTTTCAAATATGGTAGTAAAAAAACAAGTAATTGTAACTATAGCTGGTAAACCGATTGGAGCTATGGTTGCTGTTTCTGGACAAAGCTATAAAACCTCAGGAACAGTACTTACCGCTGTAGATTCAAACAATATAATTCTTGGTACAAGAATAATTCAGTTGGCTGACACCCCAAATCTTGGACAGTTGGCATTAGAAGAAGATTTTTATGGCCAGTTTTCAAATAAATCTGTAACTGACAATCTTTTAATCAACACTGACTTTGATATTATTTCTGGTGCAACCATCACATCAGCTTGTGTTGCTGACATGGTAAAAGTTGGAGCAGTTGAAGCCTCTCATCTTTTATCTGAATACATGGGAAAATCACCTTTAGCAGTAGGTGAATATCGTTTAAATAAGATTTATCGAGAGGACTAAGATAATGAAAAAATATTTTGATATTTTTATCAATGGTCTATTGAAAGAGAACCCCTTGTTGGTTTTAATGATTGGTCTTTGTTCTTCCTTGGCTGTTACCACAAGTTTTAGCAATGGACTGGGCATGGGACTTGCTATGACCTTTGTTCTTGTTATGAGTGAAATAATAATCAGTTTATTTCGTAAATTAATTCCCAACTCAATACGTATACCGGTTTTTATAATTGTAATTGCATCATTTACCACAATTGTTGATTTATTGATGCAAGCCTACCTTCCTGATTTGTCAAAATCCATGGGCGTATTTATTCCTTTGATTGTTGTAAATTGTATTATTATGGGACGAGTTGAATCCTTTGCCTCAAAACATAATGTGGCAGAATCTGCTTGTGATGCCTTAGGAATGGGCATGGGCTACCTTTGGGTTCTGTGTGGAATATCCTTTGTTCGAGAATTACTAGGTTCTGGTTCAGTTTTTGGTATCGAAATTATTCCCGAAGCCTATCGTGTTGGTTTTTTCTCTGCAGCACCAGGAGGCTTTTTTGTTTTCGGTATTTTTATTGCTGGTAGCATGGGAATCCGTCATATAATTGAATCTAAAAAACAAAATAAGGAAACAAAAGAATGAATGAGTATTTAAAGATTTTTCTTTCATCCATGCTAATAGACAATGTAGTTTTGATTCAGTTTTTAGCACTGTGTCCTTTTATCGGAATGACAACAGACACAGGAAAAGCCATCGGAATGGGTGTAGCTACTTCTTTTGTTATGGTTTTAGCAACAGTTGTAACTTATCCTTTGTATTACTACATTCTAGAACCATTTGGCTTAACCTTTTTGCAAACCCTAGTTTTTATCTTGGTAATTGCTAGCCTTGTTCAATTAGTTGAGTTTTACCTAAAAAAATCAGCCCCTAGTTTATACAGTTCAATGGGTGTATATTTAGCATTAATTACCACCAACTGTGCAATTCTTGCGGTTACACTAAATTGCATTAGTAAAAATTATAACTTTACTCAATCCATTGTATATGCAATAGGTTCAGCTGTTGGATTTTTAGTATCAATGATTCTTATGTCTGGAATTCGTCAGCGAATAAAAATAGCACCAATACCTGCTTTTTTAAAAGGAACACCTGTGTTATTTGTTGCAGCAGGACTGCTTTCTATGGCATTTGGTGGTTTTTCCGGACTAATTAAATAGGAGTAACCCATATGAATACAATTCTTATTACCTTATGTGTTTCTTTTGGTTTAGCCTTTATTTTAGGAGTACTTCTAGGTTTTTTTAAAAAGATTTTTTATGTACCCGTAGACCCTACTGTAGAAAAGATTAGAGAAGTTTTACCAGGTGCAAATTGTGGTGCTTGTGGCTACCCTGGTTGTGATGGATTTGCCAATGCAGTAGCAGCTGGAACTGCACCTGTAGAAGGATGTGCTGCAGGTGGAACAGAAACTGCAAAAGCTGTAGGTCAAATCATGGGAGTAACAGCAGACGCTGTAAACAATGTAGTTGTTTTAGCTTGCCAAGGAAGTAAAGAACACGCTCAGCCTAGAGGAATGTACAACGGAGTAAAAACTTGCCGAGGAGCAAAAATTGCTGTAAACGGTACAAAATTATGTCAGTTTGGATGTATCGGACTAGGAGATTGCGTTTCAGTTTGTCACTTTAAAGCCATTTCCATGGGGCAAAACGGAATCCCTCACATAGATTATTCAAAATGTACAGGATGTGGGATGTGCGTTAAAGAATGTCCTCAAAACTTGCTAAAAAAAGTTCCTTCTAATCAAAAAGGTGCTATTGCCCTTTGTTCTAATACCAGCATGAATAAACCCGTTTTATTGAAACAATGCAAAGTTGCTTGTATTAAATGCGCAAAATGCGAAAAAGTTTGTACAAAACAAGCTATTACTTTAATAAACGGACTTCCTTCTGTGGATTATGCAAAATGTGATTCTTGTGGTGATTGTGTTTCAAATTGCCCTGTTCACGTTTTAATATTAACCGAAAATCTAATTAAAATTTCTGAATAAATCTGGAAAATCAATTGCCGAATTCTGTTTTTACAGTTTTCGGCAATTAAAAACGAATTATCCCATTATTATTAGTTGAAAAAAAAACAGTGTTCTGTTACTGTTAATCTGTGCAGGTTATTTCGATAATTTTTCAGTTTATTGGTGCTCTAGCTTTTCTGCTTTACGGCATGAAAATGATGAGTGATGGTGTCCAAAAAAGTGCTGGAGACAGTTTACATCGAATTTTGGGCAAAATGACAAGCAACCGTTTTTTGGCAATGCTTACTGGTATGTTCATTACAATGATAATCCAGTCCTCAGGTGCCACAACAGTAATGGTTGTTTCCTTTGTAAACGCAGGGCTTTTATCCTTAACCCAATCTGTAGGGATTATTTTTGGTGCCAATATTGGAACCACAATTACAGCTTGGATCGTAGCTTTTTTTGGCTTTAATTTTAAGATTGCAAACTTAGCTATTCCAGTTTTCGGATTCGGATACTTTTTATCTATTCAAAAGAAAATAAAAAAGCAAAGTTTAGGCGAAGCATTAATGGGCTTCGGTTTATTATTCTTAGGTCTAGATATGTTATCCAAGGCTATTCCTACCTTAGATGCAGGAAGCATGAGCTTTCTTTCAACTTGGACTGGCAAAGGTTTATTCAGCATTATTATTGGAATAGTTGCAGGTATAGGAATAACAGTTTTACTACATTCTTCTAGTGCTTCCACTGCAATTATTCTTACCATGTCTCACAATGGTTTGCTTCCTTGGGAATTTGCAGCTGCAATGGTTTTAGGAAGCAATATTGGCTCTACAATAGATGCTGTTTTGGCAGCTATAGGAACAAAAGTAAACGCAAGGCGTGCCGCATTAATTCACGTATTATTTAATGTAGCAGGAACTTTACTAGCAGCACTATTCTTGCATCCTTTGCTAGATTTAGTAGATTGGATTGTTCCTGGGAAAATAGAAGACAATATCACTTACCATATTGCAATGCTACACACTGTCTTTAATGTGGTTAACACTGCAATTTTCTTGCCCTTTGCAAATCAAATTGCAATGCTTGCAGAAAAACTTATTAAACCTAAAAAAGACGAAACCCCAGATGTTTACCACCTTGAGTTTGTTGAAACAGGTTCTATAGAAAATGCAGCTGCTTATCTTGTTCGTGCAGAAAAAGAAATCTCAGATATGACTAACGTTGTTATCAGAATGTTTGACAAAATTAAAATTGGGTTTTCTAACAGAAATAAAGATTTTTTGGAAATCCAGTTTGAACCTTTAACTAAAGATGAAGATTTTGCAGATCAAATGCAAGAACAACTTTCACAATATTTAATTCGATGCTCCCAGTTGCCCATGGGAGAAAAATTAAAAAACAATGTTTCAATGATGTTGCATATAGTGGATGCCCTTGAAAGCATGACAGATGACTGTTATAGCGTTGCAGTTTTATTAAAACGCAGTATTGAAAAAAATATGGTTTTCGCAGAAGAAGACATGGAAAGATTCCAACCATATGTGGATTTAGCACATCAATTCTTAGAATTTATTCGAGAAAATATAAACAAAACTCTAAGCAAAGAACAATTAGAAATTGCTCAAAATTTTGAAAACCAGATTGATTTATTCCGTAAGAATTTGAAAAAAATAGCTCGAAAACGGCTAGAAAGCGGAGCCGATGTAAAAGCAGAGTTACTCTATATTGATATGGTTAGAAATATAGAAAAAATTGGGGATAGGGCCTTTAGTATTTCTGAAGCACTGGCAAATACAAAGTAACCAATTTGAAGATAAATCTAAAGATTTTTGCACAAAGGAAAGCCGAATATATCATGCCCTGGATAAACTAAGGTTGTAGGTGGCAATGAATATAGTCGGCTTAAACTTTTTTTCATTTGAGATTCATTTCCACCTTCTAAATCTGTTCTTCCAAAACTCAAATAAAACAATGTATCTCCAGAAATAAGAATTTCCTTTTGGCGATTATAAAGACAAATTGAACCAGGTGTATGCCCAGGAGTACTTAATACTTCCCATTGTTTAAGTTCATTTTTTAACTCATTTAATTCTTCAGGAAGAATATGTTCAAAAATCGGAGACAAGGAAAATTCTCCATCAAAAGTAAACAAATTTGAAAGTGTATTTCCTTCTTCCAAAAGAATAGAAGCTTTTGGTAGTTCTAAATTCTTTGGCAAAATATGTTCCATTCCAAAAGCATATAGGTCTTTTTTTACCCAATCTAAGCCAAGTTTTCCTAACCTACCTTCTTCTGCAGAATGTATTGCAACTTTTACAAGTGGATATTTTTGGCAAAAATCAGCTAAACCTAAAATATGATCAAAATGTCCATGTGTTAAAATTACTGCAATAGGAGTTAAATTATTTTTTTCTAGTACAGAAGAAATATATTCAATATGCCCACCAATATCTGTAACAAAGCAATAATTATTAGTTACAGGCACAATTAATGAGTTCACCTGAAAAATTCCTGTTTTACAAACTTCAATTTCCATGGACAATCTCAATTTAAATCTCAACATTTAAGAATAAAAAATATTCCTAAATGCTGAGGAAAAAATCATATTATTCTTCTGGCTGTTCTATAATATCAGATTGTTGAATCTGAGACTCAGAAAAACTATTTAATTCTTGATCGTCATCAAATCTTTCATCAATCTGGCTATTACCATCTTCTTTTTTATGAGAATAGCTAACAGAAAGCTTTCTTCCACGGTATTCATAACCATCTAATGCTGAAATTACTTTTTCTGCATCTTCCTTAAATACTTGAACAAAAGAATAATTTTCTAAGGTTCTAATATCGCCTATTTTTTCTCTTTCTAATCCAGCCACTTGAATCAACATTCCCACTAAATCTCTTGGAAAAACGCGACGATTTCTTCCGATACTGATAAAAAGTGTAGCTGCTAATTCTTCATCAATTACAACACGATTACTGGGCTGTCTTGGTTCAGTTCGAGAACTATTTTCTGAACGCATATATCGTTTTTCAGAAATTCGTTTATCTCGGCGGCCCATCCTTTCTGAAGAAGAATAATCTCTACCATAAGGTCTTCTACCACCTCTTGGGAAAGAAGTTGAATTTCCAAATGCAACTTCTTTTGCTAGATAAGCGGCTACGTACATTCTAAGTGTAAAAGGAACTTTTTTCTTAAATAAAGCTTTCATTTGGTTTAATGCATCAGGATCTTCTTCTGTTTTTACCTTATTTACAGCTTCTTCTAATAAAATTTCAAATCGTTCTAAATCAAAAGAAAAATTGTTTTTTTTAGTCATAAAAAACTCCTATAAAGCACCCGATAAAAAAAATGATTTGGGTGAATCAAAAAGTAAAATAAAGTTCGTAGAACCTATATTTCTACAAACGTAATGTTTGCCTAAAGATAAATTGTCGAAATGGCCATTAATATTAGCCCTTGATAAACTCTAGAAGTGGCAATTATTTTATTGGCAAACTGTTTCACAGTTAGAATATAAAATATGTTCCTAACAAGAAAATTTATTCTGTCTGTTTTGAAAAATCCAAAATATACCCTCCACCATAACTTACAAAACCAAATCTGGTTAAGCAAGAAACTAAAAAAGAAGGTATAATCATGTTGGATAAAATTACCCAACGAATTCCTTGGCGTTTTAGGTTTGATAGGCAAATGGATAAAAGTTCTTTTCCTAATCCTAAGCCTCGGTAATTTTGTAAAACAAAAAACGTGGTTAAAAGCATAGTCTTCCGTGCGTAAGTTGGACAAGGACATGCAGCAATACAACCGGCAAAATCCCCGTCTACGGTTTCTACTATCAATGAAAAAGATGATTTTTGTTCTCCATGGATATATTGATTTTGCCATAAATCAGACAAGGCAACTCCAAGTTCTCCAGGCCAGTCTCTTTCCATTTCTGCCATAATTGAATTAGAAGCTAAAAGCAAATGCTCTTCGTCTGTATTATGTTGATACTGTCGAAATATAAAATCATCATGAATCAAATCTTCACTATCTTCTGGCTCTTCCCCAAGTTTTTCTAAACCCCACGTATCTCTTAATAAGTTATACCATTGCAATATGTGCTGAGTCATTTCTTTTTCTCGAAAAGAAAACCATTGTTTTTCTGCTTCTGGAAAAGACTTTAGCACATTCTTAAAATTTCTAAACACCCCCTTTCCGGAAAAAAGTACAGAGCGTAATTTTTGCTTCAAGACTATATTACGTTGTATACTAACAAATCGTTCCATCATACGGAAACCACTTGAAGAATCCCACTCTGGTAAAAAATAATATCGTGATTTTTCTGAACTATTGATGGAATCTTTTTCTACTAATTGCAAAGTTTTGGCATCGAGAACAAAAATAGTATCATGATTTTCCATAGCAAAGGCAATTTGGCTAGAAAGCTCTTCCGAAAGTTCAAAAGTCATAAATAATTATATCACAGAAGCCTAGTCTTTGAAAATAGCAAAAAAACAGGTTAAAGCTGATCTCTAGAAGAAACAACCTTATCAATTAAACCGTATTCCTTAGCTTCTTCTGCATTAAGCCAATAATCACGATCTGTATCTAGTTGAACCTGAGCAAGAGGCTTTCCTGTTTCTTGTGCAATAAGATCATTAATCTTTGCTCTGGTTTTTTCTAATTCTTTTGCATGAATTTCTATATCAGTTGCCACACCATTAATTCCACTTAAAGGCTGGTGAATAAGATAGTGGCTATTTGGTAACCCTAAACGTCTAGTTTTATCTGCAGCAAGTAATATTAAAGCACCTGCACTTGCCACAAGCCCCATTCCAATACAATAAACTGGAGCTTTAATAAAACGTATCATATCAAAAATAGCATATCCAGCATCCACATCTCCACCAGGAGAATCTATAAAAATACGAATTGGTTCATTTGAAATAGATTCTAATAGTAATAACTGACGAATAACTTTTTCTGCAAGAGATTTATTCACTTCGCCAGAAAGAAGAATCTGTCTAGTTTGTAAAAACTTAAAGCTAAGAGAATCTTGTTCTAAATTTTGTTCTTTTTTTTCTTCTGTATCTTTATATATTGTTGTGTTCATTTTAACTCCCATAAAAAAGAAATAGTATTATATAAAAATCATTCCTTTTTAATTATAATATACAAAAATAGCAAAGTATGGTCAATTGATTTTATATGCGATATAAAATACACTCGTAATTAGGTGAAAATATTTTTTTTCTTATTTATACCTTTTAACATCAATTTATAAATTAACAAAAAACAAAATATGCTTGACACTTCGTCGCAAGCACTATATTCTTCTATATTATTTAGCAATTTAGTTTTACAAGGGGTTTTTATGTCTTCCAATGAACAAAACGACAGACTGGCAACCATTCGCCACAGCACATCTCATGTTATGGCAGAAGCAGTTTTAAAACTATTTCCTGGCTCAAAGGTTGCAATTGGTCCTGCTATCGATACAGGTTTTTACTACGATTTTGAATTGACACGCCCCATTACCCAAGAAGACTTACCTGCAATAGAAAAAGAAATGCGAAAGATTCTTTCTGGGAATCATGACTTTGTACGCAAAGAAATTTCAAGAGAAGAAGCTCTAAAAATGTTCGCTGACCAACCCTATAAGGTTGAGTTGATTAATGAGCTTCCAGAAAATGAAACAATTTCAATTTATACTCAGAATAGTTTTACAGATTTGTGCCGAGGTCCCCATGTTGCAAATACAAAAGAAATAAATGCTCAGGCATTTAAACTTATGAAGACTGCTGGTGCATATTGGCGTGGTGACGAAAAGCGTCCAATGTTAACTCGAATTTACGCCACCGCTTGGGAAAAACCAAATGATCTAAAAGCTTACCTTGAAATGCTAGCCGAAGCTGAACGCAGAGATCATCGAAAAATAGGCAAGGAATTAGATTTATTCCATATTGACGAAGATAACCCCGGAGAAATTTTCTGGCACCCCAACGGTTGGATGATTTATTCTATAATCAAAGATTATGTTCGTGGCAAAATACGAAAAGATGGTTACGTAGAAGTAAACACACCTTTTGTTATGCCTCGTTCTCTTTGGGAACGATCTGGGCACTGGGCAAAATATAAGGAAAATATGTTTATTACTGAAAGCGAAAAACGACTTTTTGCCCTAAAACCTATGAATTGTCCAGGACATGTGGAAATTTTCCGCAACAGTTTGCGTTCCTATAAAGATTTACCACTTCGCATGGCAGAATTCGGTTCATGTACCCGTAACGAAGCATCTGGTGCTTTGCATGGAATTATGCGTGTTAGGGGATTCGTTCAAGACGATGGTCATATTTTCTGTACAGAAGACCAAATTCCTTCAGAAGTAGAAAAGTTCTGTAACCTATTAAAAGAAATGTATAAGGATTTTGGTTTTGGCGAAGACAGAATTACAGTTAAATTTTCTACAAGACCAGAGCTTCGTGTTGGTGACGATGCAACTTGGGACAGAGCAGAAGCTGCATTAGATGAAGCTTGTAAAAAAGCTGGTATTCAATATGAATTACAACCAGGTGAAGGTGCTTTTTACGGTCCAAAACTAGAGTTTACTTTGGTAGATGCATTAGGTCGAGGTTGGCAATGCGGAACAATTCAAGTGGATTTCCAATTACCATCTGCTGAACGTCTTAACGCAGAGTATGTAGGAGACGATAATGCAAAACATCATCCTGTAATGCTACATAGAGCTGTTTTAGGATCCTTAGAACGTTTTATTGGTATCCTCATAGAAAACTATGCAGGGGCATTGCCAACTTGGCTTCATTACCAACAAGCAGTGGTAATTCCTGTTGCTCCCACATTTAATGATTATGCAGAAAAAGTAAATGCAGCCTTTGAAGCTGCTGATATTCGTACTAAAGCAGACTTAAGGAATGATCGTATGAACGCAAAAATTCGTTTAGCTCAAACCCAAAAAATTCCTTATATGTTAGTTGTGGGTGAAAAAGAATCAAACGAAGGAACTGTTACCATACGTTTCCGAGATGGAAGACCACAACAGGTGATGAAGATAGAAGAATTTGTTGCCTATGTAAAAAATATGGTAGCAAATCACGTTGCTGGAATCTAATAAAAAAAAACGCAAGAAATGTATTTTTCTTGCGTTTTATAAATTTAACACCTATTCTATATATTTTAAGAATAATGCCTTGCAGTTAAAGCTTCTGCTAATAAATCACTTCTTTTTATTGTATTTACAAATAGAGGAATAAGCAAAGGAAGAGTTTTTTTCACTTTAGCAAAAAAAACTTTCGCTTCACCTAACCCACCTCGAACAATTTGTACTTTCACAATACAAGCTCCCTCTTCGGCTAAAAGAGGAACAAAACGATACACAATTCCTGCAATTAAAACGATATGTCTAACAGGAAATCCACAAAAAGAAAAAGGTTTTAAAATTCCTTTTAATCCGTCTAAAACTTCCTGCTCTTTAATTGAATAAACAAATACAGCAAGTGAAATAAAGGCACAAATAGTGTGAATTAAAATTAGACATATGGCACTTATACTTTTTTCACTAATATGAATAAATTTCCAAGACCATAAAATTTCCTCTGCCGGAGGCTTTGGAATCAGTAATAATTGCAAAAACAAAAAAATTAAAATCAAAGGTATAAATTTTATCAAGGAAAAAAAGATTTTTTTCAAAGAATATTTTGCAAATATTGCGTATAAAAATATAACACCTAAGATTACCAAAGAAATTTTAACATTTGGAATCACTAAGCCGCTAATAAAAAGGGTAAAAAAAACAATATATTTTGCACAGGGAGAAAGTTTTTGTACCAAAGATTTTTCTTTACTACCAGCAGAAAAAATTCCGCCACAGTTTCTAAAAAAATCCAGTAAACCTACACCACTGGGTATTTTTATCGAATCAAGGTTGTTATTTTCATCTGAAAAATCAGATAGAATAGATTGGTTGTCACATAAATTTTCTTTATTGGTATTTTTTATCTTATCTAAATCTATAATAAAATCAGCCATTAAAGATTCTTCTTGGCGATGAGTTGAAAATAATATTGTTTTCCCTGAATTAGAAAGTTTTCTTAGTAAATCCATAATATGATTTCGATTTATGGGATCAAGCCCCGCAGTTGGTTCATCAAAAAGCAAAACTTGACTATTTAAGGCAATTATTCCGGCTAACAAAAGTTTGCGTTTTTGGCCACCAGATAGAGTAAAGGTTTTTTTGTCTTTAAATTCTTCAAAAGGTAGCCCAACTAGGTTCATAGATTCTTTTACCTTTTCAACAAGTTTTTTCCCTTGAATATTTTTATTACGTAACCCAAAAGCAACATCATCTGCGGCGAATTCTGCAAAGAGAGCCTTTTCTGCATTTTGCAAAGCAATTAAGGGTAATTGGTTACATTTAACTTTTCCTTCCGTTGGCTCTAAAAGACCTGCAGCAATTTCCAATAAAGTTGACTTTCCACTTCCAGAACCACCCATTAAGGCAACCATCTTTCCTTTGGGAATAGATAAAGTAAAATTAGAAAATAATGGTTCTTCGGTAATTTGAGTTTTATATGAAAAAGTAATATTGTCAAACAAAAGAGAGATTTCTGTTGGATTAATAATAGTCTGAATATTTTTTTCTTCTGAAAAAACTTTTGTTACTTTGGAAAAAGGGAAAAACTTTTCTGCCATTCCATTGGGTGCAAAAAAAATCTTTTGGCTACCTTGAAATTCCAAGACACCATCATTTAAAAACAAAATTCGTTCAGCTTTTTTTGCTTCTTCAAAATCGTGGGTGACATGAATCAAAGTCTTTCCTTCTTTATGCCATTCTTCCATTACTGCCAAAAAATCAGAACGAGATTTTGGGTCTAGCATGGATGTGGGTTCATCTAAAATTAATATTTCTGGATGCAAGGCACTTATTCCTGCAAAGGCTAATTTTTGCTTTTGACCCTGAGAAAGAGCCGAAGTTTTTGATTCTGATTTTCCTAGTAAATCTACATTTTGCAAACTAGATAAAACTCGAGCATTTATTTCTTGAGATGAAAGTTTTAAATTTTCAGGACCAAAAGCTGTATCGTTTTTTACGATTCCAGCTATAATTTGATCTTCTGGAGATTGAAATACAATTCCTGTCCTTTTATTTTTTTCTAAAACTAAAGAATTTTCTGGTGCTTCTAAAAAACCACATAAAATTCTTGCTAAGGTACTTTTCCCAGAACCATTCATTCCCAAAATAGCGATATATTCACCTTGCTCCACTTCAAAAGATATATTTTTTAAAGCATGAACATTAGTATTTTCATAAGTGAAAGAAAGATTAGCTACTTTAATCAAAGGCATAAATCTATTATATCCTTTTTTTATATATAATGCTACAGATGAAAAAATAACTAGTTTTCTACAGATGACTTTTCAATTAGACAACGAATATTATCCATGCGAATATCCAATGCAACACTTTCTTCTGCACAAGATTTTAATTCTTCTCTAATTTGTTTTGCAGTTTGTGGATTAATATTTTTTTTGTATTGCAACTTATGTTCCAAACTTGCCCAAAAATCCATGGCAATAGTTCTAAGTTGAACTTCCACCTTCATTAATTTTTTTTTGTCCATCAAAAAAATAGGAACTTGAACAATTAAATGCAAACTTCTGTATCCACTAGATTTCGGATTTTCAAGATAATCCTTTTTTTCAACTAAAGTTATATCATCTTGCTGCAACAAACAATTTGCAAGCATGTACACATCTTGGGGGAAAGAACAAATTACTCTAACTCCAGCAACATCTGCTAGATTTTCTTCGATGGATTCTACGGAATAGGAAATATTTTTTCTTTCTAGTTTATTTAAAATTCCTTCTGGGGTTTTTAGCCTTGTTTTTATATTTTCAATAGGGTTTCGACCATGCTGAAAAGAAAATTGTTCGTTCAACACTTTGAATTTTGTTTCAATTTCCATTATTGCACAGCGATAAAAAGACATAAGCTCCATAAAAGGTAAAAGGCTTTTTTTTATTTCAGAAAATTTTTCAGAATTGAATTTAGGTTCTACCATAAAATTATTATTTTCCATATTCAACACATACTCCTTTTTTTAAGAATTTATAAATTCTTCCCTTCTATGATAAAATAAGTAGTTTGAATCTGCCAGTCAAGAATTTTTTCTTTTGAAATTGAATAAAACAAGGCTGAAATTTCTTGGCATTCATTTTCTGCAAGACTTTTGCTTAAAGCCTTTCTATAAGCAGAAGTTTCTTTGTTCATCCAACGTTGAATTTCCTGAGCTGTAAGCCATCGTTTTTCTTTTGTGGACTGTGATAAAAAAGAAATATTGTAGCCTTTAACTCCAGTTGAATTTTCTTCAGAAAAAATATTTACAACAGAATTTACATCCCAAGAAAAAAGAGGATTTGTTGTATCTGTAAAGAAATCTTCTTCTGCTTGTTGCATTTTTTTTAGTAACAAAAAATATTCTTGGCTTAATGGATTTATTTGTTCTAAAATCATTTTAGCTAGTCGTTGACCATTTTTTGGTATTCGCTGAGCAATAACTATTCTCCACCCAGGTGCTAACTGCTCTTCTTGTATAGCTTGTTCTAGAGAAGTTTTAAATGTAACAATACTTTCTTTGGTTGTAAAAATATCTTTAAAATACAGTCTATCAAAAGGTATATGACCAAAGGTCTTTGAATATAAAGAAAAACTTCCAGGTTCAGTGTTTTCATTAAGAGCTAACAAAGGTCTATCTAAGTGACTTAGAGTAGTTGCATATTGATTCAATATTTCTATGCTTTTAGGATTATGACAAATGGCAACCGTTAAGCCTTCTGGGGACTTTCTAGTACATTCCCAAAGCAAAAGACCATCATCTCCATTCCAAATAAAATTTCGGCTATGTCGCAAAGGAGCTGCTAATTCCATAATTTTTTCTCTTAGCTCTTGAAGAACTTGGGTTTTATTTGAATCTAGCCGCCGTCGCCAGGTATTTTCTGCTTTTTCTAAAGTATCATTCTTTTTTTCATCTTTCGGGCTAAAAGTTAGTTGTTCTTGATTTTTCTTATTAATTGAATCGAAATGTTGAGCAATCCACCACTCAGAAATTGGATTAACTTTTTGTTCCGAAGATTCATATTTCTCTTGTAAAATTGCAGCAACTTGCAATTCTCTTTTTGAAAGAACTTCTTGTTTAATGGTTTTTTCATAACCTTGATCGCTAGGCGTATAAAAAACCCTACCGATTAAAGCATCTGGTATATACTGTTGAGCAACCCAATGGTCTTTGTAAGCATGAGGATACATATAGCCTGCGCCATGTCCAAAGCCTTCTGCATCCCTACTTGAATCTCTAAGATGATTTGGTACTTCTTTATCTTCTTTTTCCACAGCCGCTAAAGCATCAAAAAAAGCCATAGAACTGTTGGATTTAGGAGCTGTGGCAAGATATAATGCAGCATGAGCTAAATGATAACGACCTTCTGGTAACCCAACCCTGTCAAAAGCAGCGGCACAACTTTCTACAACCGTTAAAGCCATAGGATCAGCAAGGCCTGTATCTTCGCAGGCTGAAATTAACATTCTACGAAAAATAAAATGAGGATCTTCGCCTGCTGCAACCATTTTTGCAAGCCAATACATGGCAGCATCTGGATCCCTACCTCTAAGACTTTTTATAAAAGCACTGATTATATCATAATGGTAATCCCCATCTCTGTCGTAAAGAACAACTTTTCGCTGAATACTTTCTTCTGCCGCTTCTTTGCTGATATAAATTACACTACCTTCTGGTGGGATACAAGGATTTTGATTAGGTTCCCATTTTTCTGGAGTAGTTTCAATGGCTAACTCTAAGGCATTCAAAAGGCTACGGGCATCTCCGTTTGCAGTTTCAATTAAATGTTCTAAAGCACCTTCTTCAAATCGAATTTTCCAGCGACCATAGCCCCGTTCTGAATCTGCGATTGTATTTAATGCTGCTTTTTCCAAATCTGAATATTCCAAAGGCTTAAGTTGGAAAACGCGACTTCGACTAACAAGAGCTTTATTTACTTCAAAAAAAGGGTTTTCTGTGGTAGCCCCAACAAGTATAATTGTTCCATTTTCTACCCAGGGTAATAGTGCGTCTTGTTGAGATTTATTCCATCGATGAACTTCGTCTACAAATAAAATGGTACGTTTACCGTATAGTTTATAATGCTGCTCTGCTTGTGCAATAGAATCACGAATAGCCTGAACTCCAGTTAGAACAGCATTTAACGTAATAAAATTACTTTTTGTATGATTTGCAATTACTCTGGCTAAAGTAGTTTTTCCCGTACCAGGTGGACCATAAAAGATAACAGAAGTAAGTTGATCTGCGGCAATAGCACGTCGCAACAATCGACCTTTGCCTACGATATGGTCTTGACCAATATATTCTTCTAGGGTACGAGGTCGCATTCGGGCAGCCAGTGGTTCTTTTGCTATTTGAGGGCCGTCGAATAAGTCCATTGTTTATAAAAAAACTATTCTACGTTCCAAGTGTCTCGGCGATCGTAATAATAGCCCCAAAGACCATTCACCATAGTATGCTCTGAGCCTTTCCAAATTGTACTACAATAAAGAGCTGCATCTGTATCTATGTCTGATGCTGTAGCCAATACAGCAAGAATATCATAATCATCTTTTATTGTAGATTCATGGTTTGAACCAGGCAAAGAAACGCTTTCACCTGTTAATAAACCGTCGGTTGTTGAAACTGGAAGTTTTTTTAAGCCTTCATTTGTTCCAACATAAAGAGCTAAATCTTTTACAGAAAAAGATATTGAATAAATTGTTACGTCATCCTCTAGTTTGTAAGAAGAAGTGGCGAAAGGATCTGTCGTGTCAACAGAAACAATTGTTTTCCCTGAAACATAAAACTGAATATTCTCTCTTACTGAAAGCACAGAAGATGGAACATCCGAATCTTCACTAATTGATTCACCATTAAAACTGTAATAAACAATTACTTTTTCTTCATCTACAGATTTTTTTGTTTGCAAATAAGCCTTTCCATTACCATCACAAAAAATAGTTTGTATTGAACCTTCAAAACCAAGGGAAGATAATTTTTTCCAATCTGATGCTTCTGTTTTCATAAAAATTTGGTCATCACTGTTTAAAGCATATAAATAGTCAGTAGAAGCAGCCAATTTTACAATAAATCCTGATGGTTTAGAAACGTGATTCCAACCACGAATTTTTGTAGCTGTTTTGCTATAAAGACCTCCGTCACAGGCATAAAGTTTATCTCCAAACTTTACTACAGAAGTAACAGCTCCTGCCAAAACTTCTTCTTCTAATTCTGTTTCTTGTTCAATTTGATAAAAAAAAGTGTCCTGCTTACAAGATAATGATGTTAGTGCAAAAAAAAGTACTGATGTTATAGTTAATGTTAATGCCAGTTTCTTTTTATTCATATTTTATCCTTTATTTTAGAAATGGTATCTAGCTACAATCGCCACATCGGAAATCAACCCTACCCGATTTTTAGTAGAATCGTTACACCATTGAGGTAGTATATACATTCCTGCATTTACACCAAACGACCAACTTGGGGAATAACGATAAAAGGCTCCTACTTCCGGTTTTAATGTAAGTCCAAAATATTTTTCACCAATATAAGTTTGAAAAGATCCACCTAAACCGAAAGAAAGAGGAAATTCAAAATTGTTTACTGTAGGTTGATACATTATTTTTGCCATCAAAGGAACAAATGTGTATACATTTTCACCAATTGTACGAGAATAAACAAAACTTGCATAACCACCAACTGCTAAGTAACTATTAATGAAACGAGTAAAACCAATAGCCCCTGAACCACCGATTTTTAATTGTGGTAAAGCTGGTTTTATAGGAATATTCATCATCAGACTTATATTAATAAATTGGTCACCCTTTTGATTCATTTTATATACATATGTTGATTCTTCTGAGTCCGGCTGTTCCTCGGAACTCTCTTGTTCTTGGGGATTTGTTATTGTTTCCCCGTCGGGTTCAATAACAGATGTTTCTAATTCTTGAGCAAAAAATTGTTGAGAAATAAAAAACAAGGTAAAAAATATAAATGCAATGCGTTTCATAATACCTCACTGGTAGCAAAAAAAACTGAAATCATATATATTCAGTATAGCGAATTTTACAGATTAAGGGAAGTCATTAATTCTGTGTTATCAACAATAGACAAACAAAAAAAACAGCATATGAGTTACATCTAGGAGGATTAATATGAGTGCAACAATAATAGACGGAACTTCTATTGCAAAAGAAGTACGGGCAAAAGCTGCTTCTGATGCAGCAGAATTAAAGGCTAATGGAATTTTGCCATGTCTTGCAGTAATTTTAGTGGGAGATAATCCAGCTAGTATTTCTTATGTTACAGGAAAAGAAAAAGCTTTAGCAGAAGCAGGCATGGAAGGCAGAGATATTCGTTTAAAGGGAGAAACTACAGAACAGGAACTTTTGAATTTGATAAATGAGTTAAACAAGGATCCAACTGTTCATGGAATTTTAGTTCAATTACCTCTTCCTGCTCATATCGATGAAGATAGGGTTATTATGGCTATTGCTCCAGAAAAAGATGTAGATGGCTTTCATCCGGTTAATGTAGGAAATATGATGATTGGTAGAAAATCTTATTTACCTTGCACTCCTCATGGTGTTCTTGTAATGCTTAAAACCATGGGAATTGAAACCAAGGGGGCAAGAACTGTTGTAGTTGGCCGATCCAACATTGTAGGGAAACCTCTTTCTGTGTTACTGGTAAGAAAAGAATATAACTCAACTGTAACTATTTGCCATACTGGAACAAAAGATTTAGCAGAAGAAACTCGACGTGCAGATATTTTAATTGCTGCAGTGGGAAGCCCAAAGGTTATAACTGCTGACATGGTCAAAAAAGGTGCCGTTGTCATTGATGTTGGCGTAAATAGAATTCCTGACAGCAGCAAAAAAAGCGGTTTTAGACTCTGTGGTGATGTTGATTTTGAGTCAGTAAAAGAAGTTGCTTCCTACATTACACCTGTTCCTGGAGGAGTAGGACCTATGACAATTGCAATGTTAATGAGCAACACTGTAGAAGCTGCACAAAAAGCACAAAATAAATAAGCTGGAAACATTATGGTAGATATTCAAAACCAGAGAGACAATAGAGATGTGCCTTTACAAAAGGTTGGTATAAAAGGTTTACAATATCCTGTAAAAGTCTTAGACAAAATTAATGGAACACAAAACACTTCTTGTACAGCTGATTTATATGTAAATCTCCCCCAACATTTTAAGGGTACTCATATGAGTCGTTTTATAGAGATTTTTCATAAATATCATGAAGATCTTTCTATGAAGCGTTTTTTAGCAATGCTAGAAGAAATTAGAAAACGATTAGATGCAGAGCAAGCTTTCGGTAGGCTAACTTTTCCATTTTTTATGGAAAAAAAAGCTCCTGTGTCAAATCAATCTAGCATGATGTCTTATAAATGCACCTACGAAGGAACAGTAAATTCTGATAGCCGTAATTTTTTTGTTTCTATAGAAGTTCCAGTGTCTACCCTTTGCCCTTGTTCTAAAGCAATTAGTTTGCGTGGAGCTCATAACCAAAGAGGGTTGGTTAATATAAAAATTCAAAGTTCTTCTTTTTTTTGGATTGAAGACATAATTATCTTAGCAGAAAAATCCGCCTCTACAGGGCTATATTCCTTACTTAAACGCTCTGACGAAAAATATGTAACCGAACTGGCTTACGATAATCCTAGATTTGTAGAGGATGTTGTTCGTGAAATTTATATTGCTTTATTAGATTTTAGATGTGGGGATGGGCAACCTATTAATTGGTTTAGCATAGAGGCGGAAAACTTTGAAAGCATTCATAATCATAATGCCTATGCTCAAGCAGAATTTAAATCCTAGGTGAAACTTTAATCCTTTGAAAAAGTTCTTATTCAACCTTCCAGTTTCGACTTTGCTTTATTAAGGATTTGATTTTTTTTAGTTTAAGTCTTTTTTCAATACTAAATTTAGTAGGTTTTGTATTTACCCTCTTTTTTTTAGGTTTTAGCGCTTTGCAAATTTTACTTTCTAATCTTTGTAACGCAATTTCCCTGTTTCTTTCTTGAAAACGTTCATCTTGAACATCAATATAAATTTGCCCTTCTTTATTAATACAGGAAGCCAACTTTGTTTGTAGAACTTCCCGTTCTTCTGTTGAAATACCTTGAATCAAATCAAGTTCTAAAGTGGCGTGAACCTTTGTATTTACTTTGTTCACATTTTGACCACCCACTCCAGAAGAACGAGCAAAGGCAAACCTTGTATTTTTTATAACTGAAAGATGCAATTCTTGAAGGTTCATAAGTTTTTTTTATTTCCGAATTAATCCTTGTAAAACTTTATAAAAAGTTTTTGTATTTATTTTTTGATTACAGAACAACCACCGCAAGAAGGACAATTACTACAACTACCACATCCGTAACCACAGCCTGACACTTCGCCTTTTTTTGCTTTTATTATTTTTCTAGCAATCACGACTATAACTAAAGTAGCTACACCAAAACCAATTATGTAATTAATCATATTCACTCCTATAAAAAATCAATGAGAAAGTTGACTAGAAACTTCGTTACAAAAACAACTTTCGATTTGATTTTTTAACGCTGTTTCGTAATATAATGAGAAACAGCAATATATTCAAAGTTTGCAACGCAAACTTTAGATAAAGCCCCTGCTTTCTATTTTTACAAAAGGCTTTATCACTCCTATAAAAAATCCTATGTAAAATTAAGAAGGACTTTTTAACACTGTTTCGTAATGTAATGAGAAACAGCATTATATTCAAAGTTTGTAACGCAAACTTTAGATAAAGCCCCTGCTTTCTATTTTTACAAAAGGCTTTATCACTTCTATAAAAAATCCTATGTAAAATTAAGAAGGACTTTTTAACGCTGTTTCGTAATGTAATGAGAAACAGCATTATATTCAAAGTTTGCAACGCAAACTTTAGATAAAGCCC
>JAGAOP010000039.1 GCA_017623685.1 Spirochaetaceae bacterium | reverse complement strand
TTCATCTTGTATCTTATCAGACAATTCATTTGTAGCTATTTCTTCTGTAATTATTTCTTCTGGAAGGATTACAACTTCATCTTCTAAAGGCAACTCTTCTGGAACAAGGGCAACTTCTTCTTCTAAAGGCAATTCTTCTGGAACAAGGGCAACTTCATCTTCTAAAGGCAATTCTTCTGGAACAAGGGCAACTTCATCTTCTAAAGGCAATTCTTCTGGAACAAGGGCAACTTCTTCTTCTAAAGGCAACTCTTCTGGAATAAGGGCAACTTCTTCTTCTAAAGGCAACTCTTCAAGATCTTCTGGAAATAAGGGTTTGTTTTTATCATATTCAGCAAGTCTTGAATCTAAATCTTCTTTTAGATCGCTTGGGATTGAAGCTTCTGTGTCTTTGTCTGGATCTGCGGATAAAATTGCAGAGCCTGTTGAAGCTTGATCTAATAATCCCATTCGTTTAGTAATTTTAACTTGGGTGTTAATGTTAGGGCTAATAAATAATTTATCTGCAGCTTCTGGGGAAAGCATAATTGCTATTCCTGCAGATGGGTCTAATGAACCAAGTACCAAAACATTTACTGTAACTCCTGTGGCTGGATTTGTTACACTTACGCTATCTCCTGGCAAGTATCCCACTGTTTTAGCGAATAAGCCTCGTGGTAAAATCCCTTCGTCTGCTACTACTGCTCTTCCATCTAAAGATGGTTTGGATGTTGCGAAAAGAGAAAATGTCATTAAAACAAGTAGTAATATTTGTATGATTCGTTTCATATTCTAATCCTTTCCTGATTTTATTATTATTTTCGCCCTAGGCTACTACAGATGCTTCCGGCTATTTGTACTCCAAATTGACTTATTCCTTTGGCAGTATTATCTTCTGAATTTATTATTTTAGGCGACTGTTTCCCAGAGGCAATTTGTTTGTTGTCTGAAATACGTATTAATTGCCACTGTACTGAATCTATGTTTTGTAATAAATTACCATCTGGATCTGTAGAGTTTTCTGCGTCAAAGAATACTTTTGTATAGATCAAAAAATCTACAGAACTGGATCTTGCATCATTCACTGCTAATGCATAAGATGAATTACTATTTTCTAAATCTGTTGCAACAGGAGAACTTGTTACAATGTAACCTTTAGAGAATAAATAATCAAAGATACTTTCTTCAATCAATAAAGATGAATCTGTTACATCACTGTGAATCTTATCTACTTGAACGATTTGCAATGTAAGTGTAGTTGCTACTGCACAAGGGGCAATCATCAATAAAATAATTAAATTAAAAATAAATAAATGTTGTCCTTTTTTCATTGTAACTCCAAAGATAAAAAATGCATTCATTTATTTATCGACTTTTTTTTCTCTTGGATTAGTAATTTATATTATGCGTTGAAGAAATAGAAATTATATAGTATAGTTTCTTAGGAACATTTTTATAAATGGTGAGGTTATAATGACGGCACGCAATGATTGCAAGATTTATATCATTGGCGCAGGTTTTGCTGGTCAAATGATTGCAGACGAAATTTCCAGGAAAAAAATTTTTGGAAAAGTTGTCGCTTTTTTAGACGATGATGCTTCTTTAATTGGTACAGAAATTGATGGAGTTCCTGTTTTAGGGCCTATTGATGTTGTGGCACCTATAATAAGCCGAAATGCTAGAGATGAAGCAATAATTGCTATGCCCAGTGCTTCTAACGAAAGAATTAAAGCTGTTTATGATATTTTAACAACCAATGGTTTTCAACAGATAAAAATTCTTCCTGCTATATCTCAAATTGTTGATGGAAATGCTCACTTTGTTCAAACAAGAGAAATTGACCCCTTAGATATTCTTGGCAGAACTCCTGTAACGATTCCCTTGAAGAAAAGTTTGTCCTATTTACGAGGTAAGCGAGTTTTGATTACAGGGGCAGGTGGTTCTATTGGTTCAGAACTTTCTAGACAACTGCTTTCTGGTGGGGCAGAAAGGCTTTATTTATTAGGTCATGGAGAAAATTCGATTTACTTAATTGACAAAGAACTTAGAATGTTGCAAAAGGAAGGTGTAGGAGAAAAAGCTACTATTGTTCCTGTTATTGGAGATTTAAAAGATAAGAACTACGTAAATTATATTGTTAATAAATTACGGTGTGATGTTATTTTTCATTGTGCAGCTTATAAACACGTTCCTTTGATGCAAGAAAATCCTGTTGCCGCCATTGAAAATAATGTTTTTGGTACAAAAAATTTATTAGATGCTGCATTAGAAAATAAGGTTAAGCGATTTGTTTTAATATCTACAGATAAAGCTGTTAGCCCCGTTTCTGTGTATGGATTTTCAAAAATGCTATGTGAAAAATTAGTTTTACAGGCAGCTTCTAAGGTGGACAAAGATAGTGATTATATGTTTGTAAGGTTTGGAAACGTGCTAGGTTCCCGAGGTTCTGTTCTTCCTTTGTTTATGGAACAATTAAAAGCAGGTGTTCCCCTAACTGTTACTCACCCTGAAGTTAAACGGTATTTTATGACTATTCCAGAAGCCTGTTCTTTGGTATTAGAAACCGGTGGTGTGGGAAAAAATGGTGCTGCCTATTTGTTGGATATGGGAGAGCCTGTTAAAATTAAAGATTTTGCTGAACAGGTTATTCGTTTTTCTGGTTATGAACCTTATAAAGATGTAGATATAAAATTTATTGGTTTAAGAAAGGGTGAAAGGCTAGATGAACCTTTATGGCTTAACATAGAAGAACCTTCTCCAACTGAATATCCTAAAATTCTTCAATTAAAAACCTTTCCTCTTGAATATGATTTAAATCAATTACTAGAAAAATTATATCCAATTTGTGTATATGAAAAAAATAATTCTGAAGTGTATAGAAATAAGAATTATTTAATTCAAGTGATAGGTTCAGTATTGCCAGAAATAAAGGATTATTATGATGCTGGAGCAAAATGATTTTATTCCATTCCATTTGCCTTCTTTGGGAAAAGAAGAAGAAGATGCAGTTTTAAGAGTTTTACGGTCTAAGTGGCTTACAACTGGCAAAGAAACTCTTGCTTTTGAACAAGAATTTTCTAGTTTTATGGAAAAGGCTACAACCAAATCTATTGTATCTTTGGCAGTTAATAGTGCCTCAAGTGGATTACAGCTAGCCATGGAAGCCTGTGATGTAGGAACTGGTGGTAAAATTTTAACTACTCCTTATACTTTTGTTTCTACAGCTACCTCTGCTTGTCATCTTGGCGGTGGGGTAGTTTATGCAGATTTGGGAAAGGATAGCTATAACATTGACCCCGATGCTATGGAAAAAAAATTGCAAGAGCATAAAGATATAAAAGCTTTAGTTCCAGTTCATATAGCGGGATTACCTTGCAATATGAAGGCTATAAATGATTTATCTAAAAAATACAATATTCCTGTAATAGAAGATGCCGCCCATTCTTTTCCTTCTAAAACCCAAGCTGGATATGCAGGAACATTAGGGGATATTGGGGTTTTTTCTTTTTATGCAACTAAAACCATAACCACAGGTGAAGGTGGTATGATTTGTACTTCTAATCCTGAATACGCTGAAAGAATTAAAAAAATGCGTATGCATGGTATTGATAGACCTGTTTGGGATAGATACACATCTAAAAAAGCATCCTGGGAATATGATGTGGTTGCATCTGGCTATAAATTTAATCTACCAGATATTCTTTCTGCAATAGGTAGGGTTCAACTTGCAAAAGCAGAGGATTTACTTAATCGCCGTATAAAAATTGCTCAAATATATAACGCAGCTTTTAAAGAATATGATTTTTTACAAATTCCTCCAGATGGGGAAGGTAATTCATGGCATATCTATGTTTTACGTATTATTCCAGAAAAATTATCTATTGATCGAAACCAGTTTACAGAACTGCTACAAAAAGAAGGAATAGGTGTTTCTATGCACTTTATTCCCCACTTTAATATGTCATATTTTAAGAAAAACTTTGATTTAAAAGTAGAAGATTTTCCTAATGCACAAAAGCAGTTTTCTACTTCTTTTTCTTTGCCAATATGGCCTGATATGACTGCCGAAATGGTTCATCGTGTAACCAAAACTGTTATTTCTTTAGGAAAAAAATATTATGTGTGCTAAAAGAAAAACTGGGCAAAAAAAACTTGTGGATTATTCTAAGTCTTTTTATTCTGATTTGGAATTACCAAGTATGTATCATGGACTTTTAATTAGAAGTCCCTTGCCCTGTGGCTCTGTAAAATCAATTACTCATCCTTGTTTGCCTGATGGATACACAATTATTACTGCACGGGATATTCCTGGAGAAAAATACGTTACAATTCTAAAGACAAAAATACCGATTTTTGCTCATAAAGAAGTAACTTATCTAGGTGAACCTATTGGTATGATTGTGGGGCCAGATATTAATTTGCTGAATAAACTACAAAAAGAAATTATTATTCGGTTCAAAAAGACTGGCAACGAAAAAAAAATTGAAGAACTTTCTAATTTACTAGAAACAGAAGCTACAGATTCACAAGTTAATTTAGAAGACAAAGAAAAGCCTGATTTAAAAAAGGAATCAACTGAAATAGAAACCAATTTAGCTGAAGAAAATAAAAGTCAAGAAGATTTTTTTCTTGATAGCAATGAAATTTTAGCCCAAAGGACTATTTTTAGCGAAGATGACCCTGAAATGGTTTATGCAGAATCTGACACCCAGATAGAAGGAAATTATTCAGCTGGAATGAATATTCCTGTATGCAGTGAAACAGTAGGTGGAATTGCTCACTATAGTCATGGAATGATGACATTGTATTCTAATGTTTATTGGTTTAGCCAACTTAGAAAATCTGTATCAGATGTAATTGGGATTGACGCTACACAGATAGAGTTTATAAAAACCTTATCTGTAGGAGGAAGAACAAATAATATTTGGTATTCTGTTATTGTATTGGTACAGTTAGCTTTGGCTGCATTTATATGTGGAAAACCTGTAAAACTTGTTTTTTCTCGAGAAGAACAAAAAAACTTTATTGATAAGAATATGCCTGTGGTTATAAATCATCGTACAGCGATTTCGCCACAGGGTAAAATCCAAACGATGATTATTTCTATTGCAGTGGATGGTGGGAAATATAATCCATTTATTCAAGAAATTGTTGATAGGGTGGTGGTAACCGCACGAGGTATATATAATTCACCTACATACAAAATTTCTGCTTATGTAGTTTCTTCTGCCACATCTCCATATCAAGTGAATTTTCAGTGGCTTGATAGCCAAGTTGCTTTTGCTTTAGAAAACCAAATTCAACGTATTTGCAAAAAAATAGGCTTTTTACCAGAAGAATTTCGTCGTATAAATTGTTTTCCTTCCCCTATTTCCCCTTTTCGATTAGATTTATCAAATTATGATAAACTAATTGAAAATGCATTAAATTTTAGTGGCTTTTCACGAAGGTATGCATCCTATCAACTAGCAGCGGAGAAAAGGCAAAAAACCGGAGATTTATCTTTTTCTGTTCCAATACGAGGAATTGGAATTGCCACATCCTATGAAGGTTGTGGTTTTCTATGTTCGGATTATTATGCATCCAGTTTAAATATAAAAGTAACTATGGAAATCGATGGATCTGTCGTAATTCATTCTTATCCTCCCTCTGCTTCGGTTCAACAAATTTGGGTAAATCTTGTTTCAAAAATGCTAGAGGTTTCACCAGAAAATGTAAGGGTGGACAGTAATTTTGATGTTGTAAATGAACCAAAATATCCAGCTGGTTTTTTTGGAAATATAGGCTTAATGACCCATTTGTTAAAAAAATGTTGTACTGGTATTCAAAGACAACGTTTTAGACATCCTTTGCCTATAAGTGTTTCAAGAGGAATAACCAGTCAACAGAAAAAACAGTGGAATGAAGAAAATTTTTGTGGGATTCCATTTTATGATATGGCTACAGGTGCTGCCATTGTAGAAGTTGAACTTGATACTTGTACATACAAGATTAATATTAGAAATATGTGGCTTGTGGTTGATGGTGGTGAAATTATGTCGGCTCCACGAGTTTTTGCTACACTTAAAAATAGTGTTCGCCAAATGCTTTCTTCTATGGTTAAAGGAGAAATTTTGGATGCTTCAAACATCGAAATCAAATTACTCCATAGTTCCAGTGATTCAAAACAAATAGGTGGTCTTGTACATAACCTAATTCCTGCAGCCTTTGTTTCTGCTGTTTCGCAAGCCTTTGGTAAAGATTTTGAATCTTTGCCCCTTGATCCAACCACAATTTATCAGCCTGTTATTGATTTGAAAAATCAAAGTGAGCCAGAAGGAAAACTGGAGGGAAAAAGTTGAAAATTCCAATTCATTTAAATCAAGAGCAAAAAATTTTAGAAGCAGATCCTTCTGAAAAATTAATTAATGTGTTGCGTAGAGAAGGTTTGATTTCTGTTAAGTGTGGTTGTACTACAGGAATATGTGGCGCTTGCACCGTCTTATTGGACAACAAAGCAATTCCTTCTTGTATTATTCCTGTGGCTGCAATTCGTGGTTCAAAAGTTGAAACTCTGGAATATTTTTCTAAAACAGAGGAATATAAAATTATTACAGATACTTTTTCTGCTTTAGAAATAAAATTATGTGGATATTGTGATGCTGGCAAGATTTTCGCAGCTTACGAATTAATGGTAAATTGCAAAGAAATTGATTCAAAAAAGGTTTATGATACAGTAAAATACTTTAATTGTGGCTGTACGGAAACAAATCAACTTGTAAAAGCAATAATAGAGGCAATTACTGCTTGGAAGTCACAAAAAAGGCGATAAATTATGGGAAATACTGTTACTGTATACTATGCAAGATATGTATCTGATGTTTTATATCAATTAAAAACCAATAATGCTATTCAAATTTGTGGGGCTTGTACTAATTTAAAAGAGTTACCTGCTGTTTCTATTTTTGTACGAAATATAGATGAACTTTCTATGATAGATCGCCGTGAACGATACATAGATTGTGGAACAGCAGTAACATTATCACAACTTGAGAAGTTAGGTGCTAGAAGACTCCCTGATGTTTTATATCAAGGTTTAATCAATACGGCGACCCCTTTTGTTAGAAATATTGCAACTATAGGTGGAAATATTTGTTCAGAAAAAATAAAAGGAACCCTATATGCTCCTTTGTTGGCTATCGATGCTCGCTTAGAGTTTAGAAATCATATTGAAACAAAAATACTACCTATTTCAATGTTTAATTCAATACCGCAGGGATATATGCTTACAAAAGTTAGAATTCCTTTAGAAGAATGGGATGTTGCAGTTTATAAAAGGGTAGGTTCCTCTTATGCTCTTGATGAAAATTCTGCATCTTTTGTTTTTTTAGCAAATACACAAAAAGGTATGTTATCTGATTTAAGGGTTGCCTTTTCTGGTTCTTTGGTTTTAAGAAATAGGGATTTAGAAAATAATCTTATCGGTTCAAGATTGCCCCTTTCTGAAAAAGATATTCAAGGAATGCTAGAAACTTCTGCTGAATTATTTGATTCCTTGGTACAAGAAAAGCCTTTAAAAGATTCAACAATTAATACTTTACGATTTTCTTTTCTTAACTTATTGAAATATTCTTTAGAACAGTTAACTTGATTTTTTTGTTTTATTAACCTAATTTTTGCGTTATCAATCCCTTTGCGAAATTGTTTTTTGTAGCCTTTAATTATGCCTTTCCAAAAAAAAAAGACCGGCAATATAGCCGGCCATGCCCATCAGGCAATCGAACACGCAATGGGTGGGAGGGGATCTGCGTGCCCGATACTATATTTTCGGCATAAAGTTGAAAATCTTTAATTTTTTTATTGGGTCTCTTCAATTTCTAAGTCTAAAGTTAAATTTACAGTGTAAGATCTACCATTTGAAGCTTGAATAGTTTTAGTTATTTCATAATCGCTTAATTGCATTTTAATTATGTGTTCACCTTGAGAAATGATAAATGAGTCCTTGGTATTCTCCATTTCCATATTGTCAAAAAATATTATTGTATCTTTTGGAGCAATTATTTGAAGTGTAGGAGCAATATCTCTAAGTTGAATTTGCACATTTGTAACCTTAGCCTGTTCAATTGTAAAGGTTCTTGTTTCGTTACGGTAAAAATCAGAAACAATAGATAAATGATGCATACCTGTGTCTAGAATTACACCTTTTTCTTCCATTGTGACTGGTTGTTCATCAATAATAATTGAATAAGGTTTTTTTATTGGATTAGATTCTTGGTCAAAAGGGTAAAGGGTTTCAATTTGAATAATTCCTTTATCTGTATATACAGGTTTAGCAATTAATACTAAGTCTTCTTGGTCAAAAGATTCAGGGATACCTTTCATTACAAGTTGAAATCTAATGAAAATAGAATCCCTGTTGCTATAAATTACAGGTTGAATATTTGTATATGGAGAAGCCTTTATATTATGATCTTGAGTAGTAGGAATTGTAAGGTTCATACTTAATCTTCCTGGCAAAGTGTCAATATTTTCTCTTGTACCAGAATAATCGATTTGCTCAGCAGTTGGGACTGGATTTATACCTGTGTAAAAAGAATATGCCACAGACCCATGATATCTGGATATAACTTCAGGAATTTTTATTTCTACTTCTATTCCTTGTATAAAGGTTGTATCCTGAGGTAAACGGATTTCAGCAGCATCATTTATTCCAAGTCTACATTGAATTTCTCCTGTTTCTGGTATTTGCAGAATATGGGTTTTGTGTACCCTAAAAACTTCTGCATTTAGCCCAATTATTGGTAAAAAGAGAAAAATCAATGTAAACCAATGAAATGATATTCCTTTCATTTCCTTCCTCAAAAATAAATTCAACTAATTAAATGTGGGTAATAATCTTTTTGGATCTTGGGCTTTACCATTTACCCTAATTTCAAAGTGTAAATGAGGTCCTGTAGAAGCCCCTGTAGTTCCAACTTCTCCAATAACAGTTCCTCTTGTTATTTCATCTCCTGTTTTAACTAAAACCTTTGATAAATGGGCATAAACACTTTGCGTATTATTTTCATGATCCAATATGATAAACTTACCATATATTTTATCTTCTTTATCTTTTGTGGCATTTACAACAACTCCATTTTTACAAGCATAAACACTTGTTCCAATAGGAGCTGCTAAGTCTATTCCTTTATGAAACTTCATATCTCCTGTTATGGGGCTTGTTCGCATACCGTAGCTAGAAGTTAGGATACTTTCTTCTAATGGCATGATAAGTGTTGCATCCAAAAAAAATGCTCTTTCTGTGGGAGTAAGTCTTTCCTGTGGTAAATATTTATATAATTCACCTTGAATATTATATGTATTTTCTGCTTCAGTACCACTCAGTCGTTGTTTAACTAATTTACCTATGCTAGTTGAAGGATTTTCAGGAATAAAAAGTCCCGGAGCATTTGGAATAATAATCTTTTTATTCTCTATTTCTGTATCAACGGAATTAATATTATTAATAAGGGCAATTTCTTCGTATGGAATATTGCATCTTGCAGCAATTTGCATAAGAGTTTCATTTTTTTGAATTGTATAACTGTAAAATTTAACAGAAAATTCTTTATTTGATGCAATCCCTTTATATGAATTTTCAATTTATGTCATATATTGCGCAAAAATTGGGT